>CATLTV010000126.1 GCA_950059285.1 uncultured Pseudomonadota bacterium
AAATGAATCAAAGGAATCAAACAGAGCAACTCGTACGTTGGTAATATCGTGTGCACCACACACCTTACCATCTTCAAAGCGCCACTCCGCCTCGACTCGGCCAGGTGCCGCGCTCAACTCCATTACAGAACCAATCGACTCGGCCACACCAGAACGAATCACCACATCAGATACGGGAGACGCTTCGAAAATCTTTCTCCCTCCCTGATCTTCACCCGTGACGTTCAAATAATAACGACCCGCAGGCACTTCACCCAACGCCCCCTCGGAGGACTCGCAATCAAATGACTGAGAAATTACACCGTGTGCCTCATTGGAAAGCTCCACCTGCACCGACTCCACACCCGCATCAGCACATCCCACAGGCAATACTCGCCACTGCACAGAGAGGGAACCTGGTGAAATATCCTCGACAGGCTCGGCACAACCAACCATGAGAAATGCACTGCTTGCACCCAACACAAGAGCACCTAAACCCTTCAGAATATTCAATGACTTCAACACGATATCTCCTCTTCCATGAAGTTCTAACATACAGCATCCTACGAACACCTACATCATCACACACATCATTCAGTCGTCAAAATTTTTCTCTTTATCAATCCCACAACACCAGATAAAACATCCTACACATCAGGAGTCATATTTTTGACGCTTCTGTGATAAGCATTTGTAATTTAATTGAATAAGGCACGCATCATGTGGTCGTTATCTCCTCAACACAGCAGGCTGTTAGAGCTCCTACCAGGGTCGACGCAGGACGTTCTCGCAGAAGGACGACGATTGCTCAACCACCACGGGCAATCACAAGAGCACGCAAAGATGCTGCTTACCCAGGCCTATACACGCACACATGATGCAAGGTTCCTCACCATTCTTGCCACGTTCATGATGAGCACGGGAAACAACCAGGGCGCATTCCAACTCCTCAATCAACACCTTGACCCACAACGCCCTGATATCAACCTCGTCTTGCTGATGACCGAAGCCCTCGTCGAGCAAAACGAGCTGGCACTTGCAAAAGAATACATCGACTACGCCTCACAGCTTGGCGCATCACTCCCAAAAATCAATAACTTGCGTCAACGCCTACACCTGAGACAGAGCGCCCCTCCATCTTCGCTCGACGCTCACAACTCACCGCTTGACTCCACACAGCCACAACAAATTCAGAACTCTCCCCTGGAGTACGTCTCGGATGACACCATCGCAGATGATGCCACCGAGTTTGTCGCAAGAACTGTAGTCGCCAAAGATAACCTCACGTCTGCGCTTAATACCACTGCGCTGGAGTCCGTCTCCACCCATGTGATGGATGCAGAGCCTGGTCTCTCCCCCACGCGCAGCGTACCCAACCCAGTGCATCATGCCCCCACAGCAGTCATGACTGACCACGCGCATGACGATCCCACCATGGCCTTCATCAAGAGCCCTTCTATCCCTGAGCTCTCAAACCTTGAGCCACCACAGGACCCCACGCTTGAAGAGCGCTACGACCTCTCGTCGATCCAGGATAGTACAAGCATCTATGAGACTGCGGAGCAGGATGAGACAGACTTTGTATCCCTGAGCCCAAACTCAGCGTCATCCTATCTTCTTGAGGATGTCTACACCCCCATGGCCGATGAAGAACAGGTCAGCCAAAGTCAGTTTCGACGTGCACACTTTGGTACCGAGGAGCAAGTCCACAAACCCTCAGATCTCTCACTTGATCTTCCTGAACCTCCCCGAAAAGCTGACCCCGCCCCAAGCTTTGGTGCGCGTCCTGCGGATAAACTCCCCCATATTCCACAGGCGGCAAATCCGCCCTCTTACTCCCTCTTCTCGGAGCCAAGCGAGGTTTCATCACAACGACCCCTCCCCACATATGATGTCAGGCCATCACAGGTACAGAGACAGCCACAACCACCACAAGCCACGCCTGCCCCATCACAGCCACGCTACAATGCGCCTCCCACAGCGCAAGTACACCATCCTACCCCTGAACCCACACCCGTGCCCGTCGCTCTTCCTGAGGCGCTGCACGACACAGGAAAGCCCCCTGTTGCGCTTATTCTCTCCATCATCGCTGCGCTAGTTGTAGTCGCCCTTGGCCTCTCCATCAGCGCAGACTACATGCTCGCCAAAAAGCTCAAGCAGAACATTAGCGATGCCATCACACTGGCCGATACTGGCACCTATGAAAACAACCTGAAGGCCCTCTCTGCACTGGAGCAAAACAGCACACTCACCCCCTTTCTTGGAGACTGGATCACTCCCATTCACAGAGCACTCTCCTCGTTTATTCCAGTCTATCAGGCACCACTACTTCAGGACGCTAGCCTCACACAGGCAGCGTACAGAGCAGCATTTATTGAGTGGCACTTTGAAGCACGTGACACACGCAACGCAGCACAAAAAATCGAGCAAGCAAAAGAACTTGACTCAAACCCTCAACAAATCGTCCTCGCAGAAGTATACCAATCCCTTGACCACGATCCAGTCAAGGCGCTTGCTCTCATCTCCCCCCATTACAGCAAGTCACCACAAGACCTTGACCTCGCTCTGGCCATGGCCTTTGCTGCGTACCCTTCAAACAAACTCACGTTGGGCTCAGACATCGTCAATATGACGCGCACACTCCCCAAACAATCCGAAGCTACTAACCTACTGCTCCTGAAAGCGATGAGCCTGTATCGCGATCCTGACGCCTACACACAAATCCAGGATCTGCTCTCACTTGAAACCACAACACACACCACCGAACTCCACCTACTGAACACCGCTCAAAACACCATCTTCATGGACGGCCTCAAGGAGAGCAATGACGCTATCCAAAGCGCGATTGAACAGGCTCCACCCACCTGGCACAACTGCTACAAGGCTCGCCTCTATCACGCACAATCACGCGTTTTGCTCGCTGAACAGGACATGGAGAAAACCCAGCAACCCCTTGAACAAGCCACGAAACTCTGCCCGTCAAGTCTGATGATCTCCAGAGACCTCATCACGCACATGATCAACACAGGTCACTATGACTCTGCACACACCCTGATCAACACGCTCAAAAACAGCTCTCCCAATGCATTGCTTGAGTTCCATGAAGCCACGCTCGCCATGCACACAGGTAACCCCTCCAAGCTCAATGAAGCGCTCCAACCCCTCGTGGAGAAAAACCTGCCCCTTGCGCTCAATCTACAAGCCCATCACCACCTCTTGTTCTATCAGTATGAACAGGCACAGACACTCTTTGAACAGAGCAGCAAAATCGACGCTCAAGGCGGTACACCACAAGCCTACGCACACATGATCAGCGCCCTCAATGCACCAGACACCACAGAAGAACACACCAAAGCCATCAAAAAATTACGTGCTGACAACCCACGCTATACCATCGAAATCAAACTAATTCATGCTGAACTGCAACGCCAGCTTGCCCCGCTTGAATCCTCCAAACAATCCATGCAAAAACAGTTTCAGGCAGCCCAACGTGAGCTCATGGATGTTGTCGCCAATATGCCTTACGAAGCCCCCACTCGCTTCACCCTGTGCGACCTTTACATCAGCCTTGATGACACAGAAAAAGCAACCAACGCCTGCAAACAAGCATCCAAACAAAACCCCAACTACCTGCCTGGCAAAATCACGCTCGCAAAGCTTTCGCTCGTGGAAGGAAACCCACAACAAGCAAAGTCCATCCTTCTTCCTCTTGATGTAAAACATCCAGACTATTTGCCACTGGCAAGAATCCTGATCAGCGCTTACCTCAATCAAGGCGACCTTGGCGCGGCCTCTCAACGCCTTGAAAAACTCTCACAGCTTTATCCTGACAACCCCATTACACACCTGCTCCTTGGACGACTGGCTTTCGCACGTGGACGCTACAAGGACGCGATTCAACACCTCAAACCCGTGGCACAAAACTACAAAGCCATGGCCGAGGCACAGCTCTTCCTTGCCTACGCACAGGTACGCATGGGCAAACTTGATGGCACCGACAACACCATCAAGTCCTACCTGAGCCATCCCACCCTCAAAAGCTACGCATGGCTTGCTCTTGGAGAGCTTCGCCGACGACAGGATCGTTTTAACGACGCTGAAGAAAACCTCCAGAAGGCTGCCGACCTCTTTGCTGACGCCACAGTGTCCAACTGGTTCCGCATTGAAGTCTACATGCAGCGCGCGCTTGCCTGGCAATCTCACCATGGCTGGCAACACCCCAAAGTGCGCATGTATCTTGAGAAAGCACGTGCGTTTGATGAGGATTCACACGCTGACCTCAACTACCTGCTTGGCGCACTTGAGATGGGACAGAAGAAGGCAGATAAAGAACAAGCGCTTGTGTATTTCAACAAAGCGCTCTCCATCTTCCCCAACCACTGCCCCTCTATTAATGCACTCATTGAGCTTGAACAGGAAAGTTTCCAGGACAGGAAGCTCTCCACCATGCATAACCTCTCTTGCAAGGACTAGCAAGGTCACTATGTGTAGTATCTACTCACCAAAACCACTGTCAGCATAAGAAGTTACGCCTGTCAGAAAGAGGTCCGTGCGATGCACACGTGTTCTCAGCAAGTTCCTGATCTCAGAAGACATTTTTGCATTTCTCCTGATAATTTCGCGAAAACGAACCGCAGGAAGACAGAGCAACGACACATCTTTGATGGCGCGTACACTGGCTTGACATGGCTCCGTAGACAGTGATGCCACAAAACCAAAGAACTCACCTTCACGTAAAGTCTTGGCACCAAGCTCTGTATGCTGTGGCGTAATCTGAAGCACACCAAAGAGCACAAGATACACATAGGGACATGGCTGGTCAGGAGCGAGCACCACATCACCAGCAGCGTATTCGATGAGGTCAAACTCATCCACCAGATCATCGCGATCCTTGGCATCAAGCAATCCGAAGATCGAGTCCGAGGCCATGAGGTTATTGAGCATACGCACATGGTAGAAATCCCACAATGTGTCCCAGATCTCCTCGTCATAACCTGCGATGTGATGCACCAGCTCCTCACTGACGACCAGCAGTCGAGTGCGTGTCTGAGCGTGCACATGCGCGCTGTGATCACGCCCTGTCAGGAGCGCAAACTCACCAAAGAAATCTCCCTCGCAAAATGTGGCGAGATACACCTCATCGCCATCAACCTGCTTGGAGACCCTGACCTCTCCGCTTAATACAATGTAAATATTCTTGAGCTGATGTCCTGGTTCAAGAATTGACTCGTTGGCCTCAACCTCTCGGAGTTGAGCTCGCTGGAGCAATTCGACAAATGCATGTTGATTCAACCGACCAAGCAACGGAATATCAGGCAAGTTTTCCTTGGTGACATTCACCATCGTGGCATAACCAGGTCTGTCATCATCATCTGTCAATGTCTCGGTGGCCTCGGAGCCAAGCGGTCCATAGATAGAATCAAAGTCATCATCATCCATATCATCACTGAACTGAACCTCTTTGAGGTCAAACACCTTGACCTCAAAGCTCTCGTCGACGACCAGAGGCTCACGCTCAAGCGTATCTGCCTCATGCTCCGCACTTGACGTCGAGGATGAGGAGCTGATGCGTAGCGCATCAAGTAAATCAGCAGAGATATGTTTTTGTAAGGTCTTGTCCAGGGCACTCCAGGACGGTGTCGCCGATGGCTGTGTGAAACTTAGCGCGCGTAGCTCTTCAGGATCAAATGCCTGTGTTTCGCGCAGGTCATCCCAGTCATGTTCATAGGATGTAGTCTCGCGCATATCATCACCCGTCATCGCGCGGGCCTGCTCAATCTCTCGTTGCGAGGCAGCAAACTCAAGAGGATCGTGCTCGCGTACGCGCGTGGAGTGAGGCGATGAGCTTGACTCCTCACCAAGTCCACGCTCGGGAACAAGCAACCTCTCTGTGGGCTCATCACGATGAAAGACCTCGCGGGCATCCATCAGCACGGTGTCATCAGGAGATGACTCCTCTGTACGCTCCTCTCTTGCCTCGGTGACCTCGTCCAGATCATCCTCGGCACTTAGAGAGTGATGAATCCCAGTAAGAGCATCCTCAGAAGCATCTCCGAACTGAACTGGACTAACCTCGCCTGTTTTCGGGCGAGCAAGCGTAATGGGTTGCTCACCACTGCGGACGAATGCATCCATTTCGTCCGATGTCAGGACTTCGAGTTTGACGCCACCAGAATCGAGTTGAGGCGGAGGTGTCGTGGATGCTGCACTTGATGATGTAAAGGCACGAGGTTGGTGCACAGGCTTTGCAACACGAGCCCCCTGGCTTAACGCATCGGGAGCCTGAGCAAATAGACGGGCGAGGAAGAACTGCACTTCCTTGTGAGCAGGATCAAGCTCAAGCACAGCCTTACAAGCCGCGATAGCCTCAAGGGGGAGCCCTTGCGCCGCAAGCAGTTTGGATACGGTGACATATTCACTGACTGCGTGTGTCTTGCTGCCCATCTCCTTGAACAAGGCGGCAAGACGCAAGCGGGCCTCGATATTTTCGGGGTCCTCTCGCAATATCTTCTGATAATACGCCAAGTATTTTTTGAGCTTCTCCGACGCCATCGCCACAGTCCTAACTACACGACACTGAAAAATGAACAGCGGTTCAATACTATGGACTTCTCCGTGGATGAGCAACCCAAATCACCCACGATCTTGAACAACCACACAGAAACGAACAAAACACAATCAACACAGATACTTAAACAGACAAAAAACAGCACGTAAAAAGTAAATCCAGAGGTATCAGACATGCACATCTACCAGACCAGTGGAACGTGAGCCTGCACATCCAGAGTCGTTTAGACAGACAAAGGCCCCGGGGCGCGCTGATTTATCAGTGCGCCCCGGGGCCTTTGTCTGTCTAAACTAGACGCAGTGGATTAGCTGCGACGGCCGCCTTTTTTGACGGATGTAGCAAGCTCAACAAGTCCACCGTTAGGACCAGGGATACCACCTGCAATGAGAACGAGGTTCTCTTCAGGAAGGACACTGTGCACCTTGAGGTTCTGAACGGTCACGCGAGTGTTACCGTGCTGACCAGCCATCTTCTTACCTGCGAAGACGCGGCTTGGCCAAGCAGAACAACCGATGGAACCACCGTGACGGAAGAACTCGTGAACACCGTGGCTAGCCTTGGTACCGTGGAAGTTGTGACGCTTCATCACACCTGTGTAACCACGACCCTTGCTTGTTCCTGCCACGTCCACGAAGTCGCCGCCGTTGAATGTCTCAGCGCTCAACTCCTGACCCACTTCGTATGCTTCAAGATCGGCCTCTGGAACGCGGAATTCGCGGAGGTGACGACGAGGAACCTCGATGCCAGCCTTCTGGAACACGCCCACGCGAGGCTTGGAGAGACGCCATTTGGCTTCTTCGCCTTCTTTCTCAAGCTTGTGAGCAAGACCAAAACCAAGCTTCACTGCGGAGTAACCGTCTTTGCCAGCTTCGCTCTTCTTCTGCACCACGACGTTGCTGGATACATCCACAACTGTCACTGCTGTTACCATACCGTCTTCATCGAAGACCTGTGTCATACCAACTTTACGTCCAACAAGCACTTTGCTCATAATCTCTTTCCTTTCTGTTGTCTTGCTAAACATCGCACATTCTTGTTATGTGCTCACGTGTTCGCAAGAGCGCTCTACACATGACGCTCTTCCCCACACCTGATTGACCTTTACAAAGCCTCGAGACTCTAGCTCGCAGTGTGGTTGAGAGGAACGTGACTACTCTCGTAATAACAGCGTATCGCGCAGTTAAAACCCTCACACAATCACTCACAACAACACACCACGTGCTGCCGCGCGTACAAGGGCAGATGCGGCTGTTACCTCATTTTTACACATCGCGCAACACAAGAACTCATTTCACTGAAAATACAGCAAAACCTTTCATGGCATGAAATATGCTTGTTTACTTCATGTGTTAATCTTTGCACGGCTCGTGTTAATAGAGCCTGCATCAGGCAAAAAATCAATCGCCTGACCCAAACGATAGAACACCAAAACGCAGTTACACTTGCATAGATCTCTTAGCACGGAATAATCCCATGACGTCTAGCACTCAAAACACACCCGATACCTCCCAGCAGCTCGCGCTATCCTCGATACTCGTGCTTGTGCTCCTTGCCTGTATCCCACCCACTTTTGCCACAGGCTTCACAAGCTACACCTACTTACGACAGGACCTGCTCCTCGTCGGCGGTGCCCTTGGCCTCGTCATCTGGGGTGTTGAGGTGCTGCGCACTCGCCGCTTCTCACTCAAAGCGCTCCCCACCATCGTCCCCCTCATTGGGCTTGCACTCTGGGCTGCCGTTTCAAGCTTCTGGTCCCCCAACCTGCTCCACGGCATCCTCGATGCGGGACTCCTGCTCTCCATGGCCGCCATCGCGCTGCCCATCGCCATACCTGCCAAGAAACCTCTCTCATGGCAGTCACTCATGGCCGCTGTCAGCGTCGGCACCATCGGCGCAGGATTGTGTGGCCTCCTTGACGCTGCTGGTGTGGGCATATTTGGACAGGTCTTTGATGCACCTGGTGCTGCAGGTAGCTTTGATGCCACTGAGTTTGGTATCGCCTACTATGTCGTTGCGCTCCCCCTGAGCGTAGCACTGACAGGCGCACGTCACACCATCTTCAAGGCGCTCGCCTTTGTCGCGCTCGCTCTTGGCGGCGCGCACCTCGCACTTATTGGCATGGGCTGGATGGCACTTATCGCGCTCGCTGTAGGTCTCATTGTTCCTGCTGCCGCGCTCATGATTCATCAACAAAAGCTCTCTCCTGTTGCCCTTGTTGCTAGCGCACTTGTCCTTGCTGTATCAGCGCTCGGACCTGCACAGTTCAACACACAAGAGAGCAAGGACTCCTACTACAACCCTGCCGTGGCACTCCCCGTTGTTGCTACACACAAGGTCCTGTACTCCCCTGACTCCATCTCCAAAAAAATCCCTCGTGATGCTCGCTTCGCAATCCGTCGCATCGAGTCCGTTCAAGATCCTGAAGCCAAGGATTACCTCCAAGCCATCACACTCAAAGCTGCCAAAGATCGTCCACTGATCGGACTTGGCTCAGGTGGCTGGTGGCTCTCACAGAGCCGTTTCGTTGAACTTGATCATGCCTTCTTCAAGGAGCGCTTTGATCACTACCCAGCCTTCCGCTCCACACATCAGAGCTACGCCAAGGTCTTTATCGAATACGGTGTTCTTGGCCTACTCCTTCTGGCTGCCACATTCTTTGCTGGTATTGCTGCTTTTACTGCGCCTCTTCGCGCAAAGAAGGAAGACGAATCAAGTCAACCACTTGAACACATCACCTACGCGCTCTGGGGATTCTCAAGCGCCCTGCTCGCTGGTGCAATCTTCATGATTGCATCCCCCCTTGTTGAGCTCCCCACCGCCATGGCAGTGCTCGCCATTTCACTGGCCGCACTTGGCGCACTTGGACTCAACACAGTCACCACAAAAGAGCTCAAACAACACTCCATCGCCACACCACTTGTTGCCGTGGCAATTGCCTCCGCACTCATGCTCATGGGTGGCCTGGAATTGACCGCTGGCTTTATGCAAGGCAAGGCTGACCAGCTCCTCCTTTACGGATACTACGAGAAAGCCGTCAAGTCCTACACCAGCGCGCATGAAATTCTGCCTGCTTATGGTGAACTCCCCTACAACTCCGCCATCGCGGCCTGGAGAACTGGCGACCTCGACAAGGTCAGCAAAGATATCGACAAGGCTCTGGCACTTCGTCCTCAGGATGCTCGCATCTTCCACCTCAAAGGTTCGGAATACCTCAACAACAAGGAATACAAGCTCACCATTGAACAGGAAAAGGCTGCCATCAGCCGCTTCCCCACTTACATCGATGCCTATGCAAACCTTATCGTTGCCTATGATATGAGCATGGACTTTGGTAACGCCACCAAAACCATCGAGCAACTGCTCTCCCTGAACCCTCCTGCCACACAAAAATCCAAGCTGCACTCACGCGCTGGTGACCTCTTCTCTGGACCTGCTGGCAACCCTGCCAAGGCCATTGAACACTACCAAGAAGCGCTCAAGCTCATGGACAACAAACACCTGCGCCAGCAGATTGTCGTCAAACTCAAAGAACTCGACAAGCAAATCAAGCGCGACCAGCTCGTGCGTGAAGGCAAACCCGTCCCACAAAACCTCATGCCCGAGAAAGAACATCAACACAACCCCATCGAAGAGATGTTCAAACCACAGGGCTTGCCCGACACTCACGGCCACGGCCCAGGCGACGGACACAACCACTAACCCCCGCCTTCGTTTAACACTTTAACCAAAAGCCAACGGGTGAGCATGTGCTTCAAGCATATGCTCGCCCGTTGGCTTTTGTAGGACGTCAAAAAAGAGAGGGCGTGGGGGCGGCAATTTACGCAGTAAATTGCCGCCCCCACGCCCTCTCTTTTTTGACTCATCATTGAGAACAGGCAAACAACGCAAACGATGCCCCTGCAACCTTGGCACCTTCAGCACATGTCGTCGGCACACTATATGATGTGTACACATCACCCACTGTAGCCTTACACGACGCATCACGCTCTATCGCCTCACAATCACTTTGACAGCTCGCCACACTCTCTTCACCGACGCGGTAAGAAAACTCCATCCCCTCAGCGTCTTTACAGTCTACAGAATATGCAGTCCTGCCATCACAAGCCTCCTCGCACAATGTGGTCATCTCTGCATCATCGAGTGTGGATAACAATACACTGCTATCATCGTTCTCAGCCTCTGTAGAATCACCACACGCCACGCCAAATATGGCCAGTGCACATGTCACTCCAATCGTACATATCCATTTCATTTCATCACCGCATTAAAGGTTTCACATACAGCTACACGACAGCAAAGATAAGGCGAGGGTGTTGCTCTCCCCCTCCTCGCTTTACTTATTTTACACTACTGCATACAGGCAAAAAGAGTGAAGCTGGCAGCCAATATTAATTCATCATTTTCACAATCATCATGAGTGCCCCACACGGTACGCACGTCACTTGCAGTCGCATTACAAGACTCTCTCTTTATCGCTTCGCAGTCACTCTGACAGTTAGCCACATCATCAGCATCTGCGCTGAATGTCACTGATGTCCCATCATCCTCACAGGTGAGAGAATACTCGGTAAAACCATCGCATGCATCTTCACACAACGCAGTCATTTCAGATTCATCAAGCTCGGACAGCTTGGCGTCATCATCAGGTCCATCATTGCCACACGCCACAGCACACACCACAAACAATCCAGCCATCAGCATCTTTAATGTTTTCATTCGTCAATCTCCTTTAAACGTAAAAAATAAAAAAAGCGTTCACTCATCACACCATGTGATCGTGAACGCCCTCATTGACGCGCAAACAGACACTTTATTCAGTACACATCAAAAAAAGTTGTAACTATCTACTCTTTCCAGATGATTTTCCAGGGCTGACGCTTGATCTGACGCATGGTTTCCTTGAGGTCATCATAAATCTCGCGGTCATTAAGAAGTTGCCCCACAGTACCCTCTCCTTCGCGCACATCCTTGAGCATTGCACGCGCATCGGAGGTCAACGCAGCCACATCTTCAGAGCTCTTGTGGAGGTTATCAATGGAGTCCTGAATCTTTTGCTCATTACTTGATACAATGCGATTGGCCGAAGAGCTCAGCGACTTGGCATCCTTGAGTGTAGACTCGAGGTCATCAAGAATAGGCTCGACCCTTCCGTCAAGTTGACCTGTAAGCTTTCTGGCCGAACGAGCGGTTACACGAAGGTCGCGTGTGGAGCCCTTGAGGTCATCAAACATATCCTTGATTGGCTTGCCATCTTCCACCACAAGATTAAGAGAACCAAGCAGCTTGTTTGCTTCCTTGAGTGAACCATCCGCACCCGAGAAGATGCTGTCGATTTGCGGTCTGTTCTCGGAGACGACCTCTTGCAATGTTCGCATCAACAGCGCCGCGTTACTCAACAGATCTTTGGTTGCAATTTCAGGGTCTTCCAGAAGATCTGTCAACGCCTTGAGCAAACGCATCGCACGAGAAATCACCATGTCCATACGAGGAGGATCTACACCACGCATGGTCGAACCAGCCTTGAGCGCCTTGCCATTGTAGGTTTCCGTGACAATCTCAATGTAAGGCTCGCCAAGAATACCTCGTGTGGTGATGTAAAACTCAGAGTTATCCCTGACAGCATCGGCATAATCAGGCTCAATGCTCAACGTCGCGCGCACGGCCACAGCGTTCATATTATTCTTGCCTGGTGTCTTGTTCTCAAAGAACTCCAGAGATTGCACGTTACCCACGTTCAAGCCAGCAATCGCTACATCAGCGCCTGGCTTGAGACCACCTGCATTCTCAAACTCCACGTTGAACTCAAATCCATCCGAGAAAGAAAAATCCCCGAGGATCAAGACAAAGCCCACCAACAGTGCCAACGAAAACAACACCAAAGCCCCAACCTTGGCCTGCATACCCATTTCACTCATTATTACCCGTCCTTCTATACCTAAGTTGTTCTCGTCTCTGACTCACTTACACATCCATGGGACCTTCTGGTCGCCCATTAATAAACTGATCAATAATCGGGTTCGTGCTCTGCTTGAAATCCTCCTGAGTACCATCAAGGATCAGCTTTCCCTTGTAAAGCATGGCGATTCGATCGGCTATACCAAATATGCTCCTCAAATCGTGTGAGATCACGATGCTCGTCACACCAAGATGATCTGACAGGTGTCGAATCAACTTGTCCACCATCGCCGCACTGATCGGGTCAATCCCCGTGGTCGGCTCATCGAAAATCACATACTCGGGGTCAAGCGTCAGCGCTCTGGCAATGGCAACCTTCTTGCGCATACCATCACCAAAATCAGCAGGATAGCGCGTCGCGTAGTGATGCATCCCCACAAGACGCAACTTCTCCACGGCCTGTTCCATCGCTTCTTTTGTATTTGCCTTGGTGTGCTTGCGAATTGGCAAAGCCACGTTCTCTTGAAGCGTCATGGAGTCAAACAACGTCGAGTTCTGGAACACCATCGCACAACGCTTGCGCACAGGATAGAACTCCTTTTCACTCAGACTTGTCACTTCCAAATCATCAAGGAAAATTCGCCCCTGATCAGGTTCAATCAGCCCGATCAAATGTTTGACAAGAACACTCTTACCTGCGCCACTCTGCCCAATAATAAAGAAGACCTGGCCAGGCTCCACAACAAGGTCCACACCTTGCAGCACATGCTTTGAACCAAAGCTTTTGTAGATATTCTCAAATACAATTCGTCCCACGTCGGCCCTCCTAAAAGCTCACCTGAAGCGTGAGCGATGAACGCCACAAGCTCCAGTTTGAAGGCTCAACTTGCACAGGATCCTGACCATCAATCAGCACAACCTGCTGCTCCAGAGGCAATCGTAACCCCTGCACCACGGGCACTCCCACACCAAGCTCAATCATCGCAAACTGTGGACTGCGCTCTCCCCTCCAAAACATCCATCCCGTGCGCAAATCAAGAGCGAGCTGCTGCAAGGGCGCATCATTTAGACGCGCGCCATAGAGATGAAGCCCACCAGCAAAACTCAACCCTTGCACATCCTCCATCGGGAGAAACCGTCCCAACAACGCAGCTTGCCATGCAAACGCCTTCTCGGAAGCGGCCACCCCACGCGGAGACACCGTGTGCTCATCGAGCCAGATCAGCCCAGCACCAAGCTCCGCCCCCATCATCAGGTGAGGATGCAGAATATGATGCAGACTAAAAACCACGAGGCTTCCCATCACGGGCATCCTCTCCTTGTGATCTGCCGTGGGTGGCGCATCCTCATCAAAAATCAAACCAGGTTGAGTCACAAGGCCCATGCTCTTGTAGCGCTGCCCATAACGAGCCTCACCCACACCCTGAGCATACACCGCGTGTGAAGACAGAAGCAGGACACAACCTGCCACAAGAACCTGTAAAATAGTCAACCTGTTCATTTCGCAAACGCTATCAAATAGACAAAACCAATACCCGAGATCAAGAAATCAAGGATCACCACCGCAAGACTTGCGATCACCACCGACTGTGTTGTCGCTCGCCCGACACCCGCCGAGCCACCATGCACTTCAAATCCTGCATAACACGCCACCACAGGAATGGTCATGCCATAGAAAAACGCCTTGGTCAGACCAATGATAAGATCAAACCACCCCACAAACTTGAAGTTAAAGAACGTAAGATAATTCACATTAAACGAGATATTTGCCGTAATCGCGCCCGCCATATACGCCACCAAAACAGCAAAAATCGTCAACACCACGGTCATAATGGTGCTCGCGATAAAACGTGGCACCACCAGATACTCCACTGGCTGCGCTGCACACATCTTGAGCGCATCAACCTGCTCGGTCACCACCATGGAACCAATCTGAGCAGCCATCCCCGTCCCCACACGTGTTGCAAGCATCAACGCCGTGATGGTAGGCGCAAATTCACGCCACAACAACTGCATGAACAATGCGCCCAACAGTTGCAAATCACCCGTGATCTTCATGGCCTGGTAACTTGCCTGATAGATCAGAATCATCCCCAGGAAACCAAGCGTAAACATGATAAAAATCACAGAGCGGTTTCCAATCTCGTAGAACTGCTCAAAGACTGCGCTCCACCTCTTCTTACCTCGCACAAGGTAGAAGAAGGTCAACCCAAACATGCGCGCAATACCCGTGAGGATGCCCCAGATCTCAAGCACAGGCTCGCCCACGCTCGAGAACATACGCTCAATCGCACCTGCCTGCCTTTGCTCTGCGCTCACATCACCCTCAGGTGTTGTATTCTGTTGCGAGGTCATCGCCTCCATACGTCTCCAACCGTCCTAAAAACTATAACAACGCGTAAGTAAAGATGTAATCAATCACGAAGATCGCGATCGCACTCCCCACCACCGATGCGTTCACTGCACGCCCCACGCCCACGGCTCCGCCCGATGTGGCGAGCCCAAAATGACACGAGATAATCGCAATCGCAAAACCAAACGCCACGCTCTTGATCAGACCATGGAACAAATCCCCAAGCTTGATGTAGGTCACCACACTCCAGGCAAACAACTCCATGTCCACGCCAAGCAAATATTGACTGGTGATTGCACCACCAAGAAGCGCAGTAAAATCTCCCACCACCACGAGCAAAAACATCATGATGATCATCGCATAAAAGCGCGGTAACACCAGATAGGATACAGGATCAATGGCAAGCGCACGAAGCGCATCAATCTGATCGGTGACCTTCATGGTGCCAAGTTCGGCGGTGTTATTTGCACCCACTCGACCCGAGAACATCAACCCAATAAGAATCGGCCCAACCTCTCGAAGCACGCTATAGCCTGCGCCCCAACCAAGGAGACCATAAGCGCCATATTCCTGAATATAGGTACCGCTTTGCATTACCATGATGGCACCCGTAAGGATCGCGGTCACCAGAATAATCGGGAAGCTCTTGACGCCAATTCTATACATGTTGCGCCACGTCTCGGGTCCATCAAGACGCCATGGCGCAATCCTCCTGAAGATGCTCCCCACAAGTAACACCATCCCGCCCACTTCCTCGGACCAGGATAAAAAACGCTCGCCAATTGCTCTGAATGGCCCCTCAACCATGGTCTTCATCTGTGCCATGTCACCACCTTATACGTTGAGTTCATCATCACTAAAGCCATCCCAAAACTGGCGCACCAACTTCACGTCGGTCGCCTCGATCTCCTTACGACTACCAAAAAAGATCATCTTTCCGCGCTCAAGCATCATGAAGTTATCACAGATATCTTTTACGCCCTCAATGTCATGTGTAATGGTCACACTGGTCGTCCCAAGAGAGTCCCTGATGTCCTTGAGTAGCAGGAAGATCTTTGAACTTGTCACAGGATCAAGTCCCGCCGTTGGATCGTCGTAAAAAACAATCGGAGGCTGGCGAATCACAGCGCGAGCAAAACTTACACGCTTCTTCATACCACCAGAAAGCTCCCTGCCATACTGGTGACCAATGCCTGGCAACCCAATGCTCGCAAGCATATCCTTGACGCGCACCTCAATCTCTTGCTCCGACAACACCCCTTCCTGACGCAGAGGAAACGCAATGTTGTCCTGCACATTCATAAAGTCGAATAGCGCGTAATTCTGAAATAACATCCCGATTCTAAATCGCAACGCGGCAAGCTCACGCTCACCAAGCTCATTGATATTCTTCCCCTCAATAAAAACCCTGCCCCTGTCTGGCTTGACCAGACCACAAATGATCTTCACCAACAAGGTCTTACCACACCCTCCAGGACCAATAAGACCGAGGTTTGTGCCCTCCTCAACCTCAAGGCTGATGTTATCAAGCACGGGACGACCTTCATAATACTTGGTGACGTTCTCCACCTTGATCATGGCTTCACTCCCTCCTTGAGTTTGCGCTGATAACGGCTCTCTGGGTAATCCTTTACAAACCGCTCCAAACCACGCTCATATGCACGCACTTCACCAGCTTCTCTGAGCGCTCGCAACCGTAACCACGCCACATCATCGCGCAATTTGTTGTACTCAAAATCACTCAAAAACACATCAAACTCACGGACTGCTCTTTTGGGCAACCCAAGCTCGTCCAGGTAAATGGTACCTCGACGCATCCTCGCCTGATCTGCATGCTCTGATGAATAATCTCCCACAAACCAGGACTCCTCCTGAAACTTTGTCGCAAGGCGCTCGTAAGCCACCAACGCCCCCTCCCAGTTCGCCTGCTCATCTAACAGGTTTGCTTTCTCCCAAAGCGCATCATCCCACAAGACCTGTAAATGCTCCTGGGCAAGAATCTTGTCGTAGGTTTCAAGCGCCTCAGTATATTGAGTGCGTTTTTCCTGGAGCGCTGCGATGCGAAAAAACACATATCCCTGCAAGGGTGTTCCTTCCGTATACACAAGATATTCAACGAGCTTTTGCTCCATCTGTGCACTGCTTAGCGTCTGCGCATAATGCTCCTCAAGGAACGCTAGCGCATGTTCTGACACAACCCACTTGCCATGTTGCTCAATGAGCCGATTATAGAGCTTGATCGCCAAGGTTACATCCCCAAGCGACCTGTGTAGATTGGCTGCGCGATACATCGCGTTTGCGCCAGGTTCATCTGAAAAGTCCACATCATACACATCCTGGTAGGCAACAAGCGCCTCTTGCTCCCTGTCCTGTTGCTCAAGCATTCTTGCATGATGATAATCAATCAGACGCTTGCGTTTCTCGTCGGGAGCATGCTTCTCCAACTGCTCAAAATGCATGGCGGCTTCATCAAAGTTGCCAGTGTCCTGTGCTCTGGCTGCAACAATATAACGCTCCTCCCAGATATGCTCATGACGCATACTGCTACAGGAACTCAAAACGAACACCAGAAAGACTGACAACAGTCCCCATCTGACCTGATAAGTGATCAACACATTCTCCACAACACGACACACCGCCAAACTCGGCGCCACATTCAAGCACACTTCGCGCAGAAGCAAAAGCACCCAATTTACTCCGCATGGTTTGAACGTGCATATATTGCGTCTTTCATGATACAAATCGGCGTAAACCAGTCTGCGGCCCCTCCAATCACAACCCATCGCTCACATGAGTTGCCACACGACCTATGTTCAATACTCTCAAGGCGCCACTGCCAAAAAAGCTCCCTTTTATTCTCGCACTCCTGATTGCGAGCAGCGTCCTGTTTGCCGCTGACCATGCGTCATCACAAACAACTCAGGAAGAACAACCCGAGACCAGCGCACCCGAGGTTCCTGCCTCACAGGAAAACCTCACCCAGCAGTTTTCCTACGCGCAAAGCTGGTTTGAACAAGGACTGCCTCAAAAAACGGCCTACCTTGCAAAACTTAAAGCATCACTTGATGCCACTCCTCAAACTGTTGAAGGTAACCAGGAAAGCACCCTTATCCTCAAGGGCGCAGCACAGGTCATCTCCGATCAAATCGCCACGACCAAACGTCGTAAAGACAAGATCAACCTGACATTAAAGCTCTCTGATAACCTCACTCAACAGGCTTACCTTACCGCGCAAAATCAAGCTCAGGTTGAAGCTCGTCAAAACCTCTCCTCCGAGGTCAACGCGGTCGAAACCTACATCAAGGACTATCAATCCAACCTTGAACAAATCGCCCAGGCCGAACTACAGCGCCAGAAAGCCGAGGAAGAAAAACGCCTTGAGGAAGAACGTCAACGACTTGAAGCAGCAAAGCT
>CATLTV010000127.1 GCA_950059285.1 uncultured Pseudomonadota bacterium
CTTGTGGTGGAAGATAAGGTACACACACGACGCGTGATGCTTTGCGTGCACTTGAGGAGCCAATAAACCTTGGCATCTCGGCACGGATCATATCTTCGCGATCTTCACAGTTATCATTGGAGTCATCTGCGCGAGGTACACAGGTTCCCACTTCAGCCTCATCAAGTCGGGCACAGAATGTGGGAGCGTAACCGTCCTTATCAGGGCAGTAACCTTCACAGGAAATGGAGCACGTACCGAGTGTTTGCTTGGCGATGCACACGCCGATCTCACCATCATCCTCAAAGTTACACTGATTGTCCTGCGCACAAGGGCTTCCCACAAAAGTGTCTGTGGACTCATCGCCTGTATCGGGCTCGGTGGGCTCGGGATCAGGTTGCACAGGATCAGGCTGTACAGGATCAGGTTGCACAGGATCAGGTTGCGCAGGTGCTGCTGTGGGCAAACACACCTCGCGGTCCACCACGCTGGAGCTGCTGTTTTTCACGAAACGTGTTGCCATGGTGCGGGTGGTGTTTGGCACGTTCTGACAGAAGTTGTTGGAGCTCTCTGCTCGCAACACACAGGAACCAGTCTCACCACCATCAAGTGACACACAGAATGTGGTGGACTTTCCTGGCCTGTCAGGACAGGTGCCATCACAGCTCATCACACACATACCGCCACCCACAACATCTGCGCAGGTGCCCTCGGAGTGACACTCATCGGTGGAGGAGCATGTATCACCAACCCATGCGCTCTGCGTGGTCGTACCAGGGTTCTGGGTCGCCACATGGTCAAGATACTTCTTGGCCACGGCCCATGTTAACCATGCACCCTTGGGTGTGCTTGAGCTGCCCACATGAGGAGTGTAGTTGTAATGCGCGGCTGTCGCGTGGTTATCAGGCGTCACGGGTCCATCGAAGGTGCTCTTGGTGGAGCCCATTTGATAGCGGCCTGACTCGCGATCCACAGACCAGTCATAGTGCAACCTCAGATGTTTTGCTGCACATTCAATCTGGTTATCCAGTCCCTTGAATTGGGGCGCGCATGCCTGACCATCATGACATCCACAGCCAAACGCCTCATCAAGCTGCTTGGTTGTTGGTCTGCTGGTCTTGCTGATCATGCTTTGTTCACACTGCAAACGAATCAACATCACCACGGGGTTGATGTCATACTTCTGTGAGCGCTCCACGATGATCTCTGAAAAAGGCTTTCCATTGATGGAGTAGCCAGCAAGCCACGATCTCTTGCCATAAGGGTTGTTCTCAAGGAATGCCTGCACAGCAGCAGCGTCCATACCATACAGATCGCCGTTAAAGACATCGTTGCTCATGATGTAATTCTTATCAAAGCTCGACCTGATGCCCTCAAGCGACAGGTTCAACGCCTCAACCTCCATCTCCTCGCCGCTCGCATCAAAGGTTCCTTCCGAACCACATGCAGAGAACAACATGGACACAGCAACCACACCCAACACACTTAACTTTGAAATCAAACCGTTCACGAACTGCACTCCCTGGTGATTAAAAATCAACGAAACGTCATCACTCTCTTCCTTGTGCAGATCATGTGCCAGCCCCTTGTTTCAGGCACTTAAACAAAAATGAGGGAAAGATGCAGCACTATTGAGAGTGAATAGTGCTGCATCTTTCCCTCACTTGTCTCGTTCATGAGGCATTTATACCTCAGCCCTCAAGCACAGGTTTGAGGACTTCTCGCGCATACTCAATGGAGCCGCTCAGACAGCCAGGCTCAAAGGGTGAGGCGAGGTTTGCGCTCTTGACGATAGACTGGAAAGGAAGCGAGCCACCTGTTTCACAGACTTTCTTGTAGGTCTTCATGGTTCCTTCAAAGTCTTCGTTGCTCTTCTTCCAGAACTGCAGCGCACACGCCTGGGCCAATGTGTAGTCGATGTAGTAGAAAGGCACATGGAAGATGTGAAGTTGTCCATGCCAGCGACCACCGTTCTTGCCATGCTCAATCTCATCCCAGTCAACCCAGGGAAGATACTTCTTCTCAAGCTCACTCCACATCTGGCGACGCTCTTCGGGAGTTGCCTCGGGGTTCTCATAGACCATGTGCTGGAAGTGATCGACCGCCACACCATAAGGCAAAAAGATAATACCTTCAATAAGATGAAGCATCCTGAAGCGCTCAGCATCTTCATCACCAAAGAACTTCTCCATGTGTGGCCAGGTCAAAAACTCAAGGCTCATGGAGTGAATCTCGGCTGCTTCGTATGTAGGCCAGTAGTAATCACCCGCCTCATAATCTGCGCTGTTCCAGTACTGGAACGCGTGTCCCATTTCATGAGTAAAGACGCGCACATCGCCTTCAGTCCCGTTGAAGTTTGCAAAGATGAACGGCACCTTTTCAGAGGCAAAACTGGTACAGAACCCACCGCCAGCTTTTCCTGCACGTGAGTCGAGATCAAGATATCCCTTGTCAGCCATGATATCGAAGAACTCACCAAGGCCATGACCCATCTCGTGGAACATCTCGCGTGCACGCTCAACCATCCACTCCGCGTCGCCCTTGGGCTCAGGGTTACCTTCAGGAGCGAACAGACCAAGATCCCACACCTTGAGTTCATCCACGCCAAGAATGTTCTTCTGATAACTCCTGAGCTCCTGGCAAAACGGCACCACGACATCAAGCACTTCCTGACGGAATTTCTCCACATCAAGACGAGAGTAGTCTGTGCGGCGCATCAGTTTGTAACCAAGCTCCACAAAGTCCTTGTAACCAAGCTTTGTGGCGGCCTGATGCCTGAGCTTCACCATCTCATCATAGATGCGATCAAACTCCTCACCATGTTCTGTATACCATGACCACTTGGCATATTCGGAGCTTCTACGCACGTCGCGATCGGGAGAACCCGAGAACTTGCGCAATTGAGACAGGTTGTAGGTTTCGCCCTGAAACTCGATCTTAGCGCTTGCTTGAAGTTCAGTGTATTCAGCAGCGAGCTTGTTTAACGCGATCAACTCGTCTTGGATTTGAGGATCAAAAGACACCACATCAACCTCCCAGAGGTTGAACAGGTGCTTGCCAAGCTTTTCCTCATGAGCTGCTCTGTGCTCGGACTCAAGCATCATCTTCTTGAGACGCACATCGTACTCCTGAAGCTGAGGCATAAGCTCATCTTTGAAGTCGTTCTCCTGCTTTCTCACCTGATCGGTGGTGTCCTGACTGAACTTCAGCGTGGTCAAGCTCGACCAGGTGCTCACCTCATCATCAAGACTTTGCCACTGTTGAAAGACGCTCAGCTCTTCGTCCAAGCCTTGCGCGTTGGCAAACGAATCGACCAGCTTCTCGTAACGTTCCTTCAACACACCCAGGCTTGGGGTTGGCACATTTAACTCATCAAAATTCTTCACAGAAGTCATACAAACCTTTCCTTCTTATTCACGACGACACATTACTATCCGACACGTAGAGCGATCAAAACCGCATACATCAAGGCCACTTACAAAGTCCCCACACATTACATCCAATGACCTATTGAGAGCGTGATGAAAACCTAGCAGTACACGAACGCTCCCGACAGAACCCAAGCTCTACATATGAAAAAACCGAATACCCTCAAGCAGGTATTCGGGCACACTACCACCCTAACAAGCGTGCAATCAAGTGCGCGTCATGAGGAACGACATCATCCTCATCTACACAGCGCACGGGGCGATAATCCATCGCTTGCTTGAGCCCGCGTTCAAGCGTGTCAAGATCCACAACACTTGATGCCAGAGCGACAAGTGCGTCCTTGTCTTTAAGGCCCGCGATCCTCCATCGTGAGGCGTCCTCTCGCATGGCGAGCATGGGGAAATGTGTGGCAAACACAATCCTGTCACCTCGTGCATGTAGCGTGTCCACAACCTCGCTCGCCAACAGCGCGCCATCCTGAGGATGCGTGCCTCGCCCGACCTCATCAAGCAGCCATAACACTGTGGGCGAGGTGTGCTCACGACTCATCACAAGTCGACGAATTTCACGCCCAAAGGATGATAATCCCTCGATCGCGTCACCATGAACCTCGTCACTTCCCACATAAATAATATGATTCAAAAAGGGTGCACTGTAGACCTTGGCAGGGACAGGCAACCCATGTTGCATACACCACTGGCAAAGGCCCACAAGCTTGAGCAATGAAGACTTACCACCCATGTTTGGCCCCGTGACGATCACAGGTTTGACACCAACCTCAAAGTCCACGGCCTGATATGCATCACCATGGCTACCAGGTCGATGGCCACCTTGAATGTCTAGCGAACCTGTGGTGTTCAACGTGGGCCATGAGCCATCAAGTCGCTCTCGCAAACGTGCCCGTGTGAGGCGCACATCAAATCGCGTGATGTCTGCCGAAAGTTCAGTTAACCAGGCCACATCCTTGGCGAGCAACAGGCTAAGTCGCCTCCTGATCACGGCCTCCAGATGCTCACAATGTTCGGACAGTTCGTTGACCTGAGCACGTTTTTCTGACAGCTCCGTGTCTGTCAGGCGCCACATTCCTTTGAAGGGTTCAAGGTCAGGATCGCCTACTGCTTTTGTGGCAAGTTCCCCACTGAGCAATACGTCTCCATCAAGATCAAACCTCGCGCCTGGATAATCCCCTTTCTTGAGCGTGACAAGCTCCTTACGACGCGCCATAAAATCACGCTTACAGAGCGTAAGTTCATGACGCGTGGCTGCGAGTTCATCATCAAGCTCAGCGCTCAAAAAGAACCGTGGGCTTGGATTTGCTTCAGGATGTATGTGTTGGAGCAAATCTGAAATCTTTGCCCTGTCCCCTTCAAGATCATCACGATCAAGGGCCAGTCCTCCATCAGCAAGTGAGTACAACTCCTGTGCGTGATAGAGGAATCTCTTGAGCACAAAAAACTCAGATTCCACAAGCACATCCACACCGCTCAACTTGGTCAATACACGGTGTAAATCAAGCGGCATCTGTGCCAGAAACTTTCTGGTCTGTTGTTTGTCATCTTGTGTAACGTGCTCTTCCCACCATTGCTCAAAGTGAGATTGAGCCTTGCTCAGGCTCAGGTACTCTGGCTCATCTCCAGGCAAGAAACATCGAGGAGAGCGCCACATATCTCGGGCCAACTCCGAGTCAGGTGTAGCCAGATCGAGAATGTCATACACACCTAGCACCTTCAAGGTTGCACGATCGGCAAAAACACATCTTGATTGCTCAATGTTCATAATCAACCCTGCCCCTGTTTGTCTGCCTCGGTCGAATCAATCTTCAAAGACCTCAACCCTGATCAAAATTTCCTGACCTGGCCGTACATCCAGACCGCCAAGTTGAGCAGCAGGGATGACCAGATCACCTTGACTATTCACCGTTGCGTACACCATGGATTTCCAGCCCGCCTCGTGGTGAAGAGTCTCCTGCATAGTAAAACCATCATCAGCCGATGGAACTTCCTCGGATGTGCCAGAAGATTGATTACGCAGCTGTGAAAGCAGCGCGGCAGGAACTTCAAACAAACCTGTAGCATCCTCCACGATCTCCTCATCGAGAGGCATCACGGGGACTTCTATCATGTGCTGAGTTTCATCCTGAACAACCTCCGCCTGGCTCAAATAAGCGCCACGTGCGGCCTTGAGCAACTCGGGGTCGGGTTTGAAGACAGAGGTGGAGTCCACCCATGCTTCGTCGGGGTCCATACTCACCTCAAACTGTGCTTGAGAGAGCTCTTCCATGGAATCAAACGCCTCGGATGGGTCGTCCTGTGTGAGCGACACAGGATCATTCATCTTCAGCTCTGATAGAGGCATCATGATATCCATACTTGGATCGGTATCGTCCTCAAGAGACGAGAGCTCCCCTAACATCAGATCTTCGTAGGAGTGCTCCAGGACACCTGTGTTTGCAAGGTGCTCATCGACAAAAGAGTCCTCATTCATACTCTCTTGTAAGCGCTCATACTCAAGCTCATCAAAGACTTCGGAGGTCATCTCATCAAGAAGCTCATCGCTGACCTCGATCACGTCATCATACAGTTCAACTGTATGTAGGGAATCGTCGGCGACTGGGCTTGAGGTAGGTGGGGAGGGAGGTTCCAAAGACAACGCGCCATCTTGTTTGTCTGCCTGACGTAACGCGTAAATGTCCTTGAGTGAGATCTCCATGGTTGAATCCTCCATGGAGTCATCAAACAAGTCCTCGCTGTACTCATTTGATGCGTTCTCTTTTGTATTATCGTCTTGATTGGCCATACCGAAAATTTCGCCCTGGTCACGAGGTAGCGCTAGCAATCACCACCTCAAGTGTAAAACTCATGTAAACGTCTGAAAAATACAATCGCATCACCCAACAGCAGCTCACACTTATCAATCCATCAAGCTATGTGGGCTGGCATGGCTCTTACCATACCTTATCACCCACATAGCTCAATATTTTACCAGGATTTCTTCACAGAATCACTTACGCTTTGAGCGTGACCTTTTGCCACCACCGCCACCGCGGTTACTTCGGTTGTGCCTGTTTTTTCTGGTTTTTCTGCGGTTATCTCTGCGATCGCGAGAACCTCCACTTCTGGAGCCACCTGAGCGTGCGCGCAGAGGCTTGCCTGAAGGTGCCTTGGTCATCAAGGTTAACCCGATCGGCAAATGTGCAACCTCAAGCTCTGCAAGATCGTGCACAAGCTCCATGGGAAGTCCCTTCACAAGCTCCACAGTGGTGTACTCTTGATAATAATCAATCCTACCCACAGCTTCACGAGGAAGACCCATATCACGCATCAACGCACCAATGATACGCTTGGGTGTCACGCCATCCTCGCGTGTCAGATTGATGCGGTACAGATCCATATCAGGAGAGCTTGCAAGGTTTGGTGTAGGACCATCATCATCACTGTTATTATCGCGTGAATCCCTTCCCCTGTTATCACGGTCATCGCGGTCATTACGGTTATCGCGGCCACGATCCCTGCTCTCTCTCACAGGCTCATGAGCACGTGGCTCAACCAGGCCCTGAGGTGAGGTTGCCATCTTTGCCAACGCCGCCGCACACTCCTGTGCGGTCATGTTTTTATCGCGCATCAAATCTTCAATGACGTGCTGATAAATGGACTCAACACCCTGAACATGCTCGGCAAAAACCTGGTCCTTGAAGACATCAATGCGACGCTCTTCAAGCTCGCGCTCGGTAGGCATCTCCATGTCATCAAGGCGCTTGTTGATGTCGCGCTCAAGGTTACGCAACCACCTGCGCTCCTTGGCATACAGGAACACCACAGATGTGCCTTCACGACCAGCACGACCCGTACGACCAATACGGTGCACATAGGTCTCGGAGTCGTGGGGAGGATCGAAGTTAATCACGTGTGTGATGCGCTCCACATCAAGGCCACGTGCAGCCACATCGGTGGTGACCATGACCTCAAACAATCCCTTGCGGAACTGCTCCACGGTGTCTTGGCGCGTCTTCTGGTCGATACCACCATGAAGCTTTGCCACGGACACACCTTGCTGCAACAACGCTTCAGCGATGTAATCTGTGTCTCGGCGAGTTCTCACGAACACGATCACACCATCATGCTCTCTCATGGCAAGCAAGCGAGTGAGACCTTTGAGCTTGTTCATCCCACGTTTGACGATCCAGAATTTCTGGTGAATCGTTGACACTGTGGAGCTCTTACGCTCAATAGAAACCTCAACAGGATCAGCAAGATACTTTTCGGCGATGCGACGAATCTGCTTGGGCATGGTGGCAGAAAACAGGAGCACCTGACGATCATCAGGAGTGCTGTTCAAAATGGTCTCCACATCATCAATAAAGCCCATGCGCAACATCTCATCAGCCTCATCAAGGACGAAGCTCTGCACGCCACCAAGCTTGAGCGTCTTGCGACGAATGTGATCCAGAGTACGGCCAGGAGTACCCACCACGATATGAGCACCGCGCTTGAGATCCCTGATCTGGTCGCGCATGCTGGAGCCACCATACACACAGGTTACGCGCAAACCCTTCAAGTACTTGCCATACTCAGCGATTGCGTCAGCAACCTGAATGGCAAGCTCCCTTGTAGGCGCAAGAATCAGCGCCTGACAGCTTGGGTTGTTGGTGTTGATGGTCTGCAAAATAGGAAGACCAAATGCAGCGGTCTTTCCTGTACCTGTTTGAGCCTGACCCACAAGGTCACGGCCTGCCATCACGCGTGTGATACTTGCTGCCTGAATTTCAGAGGGGGTCTCAAAACCAAGGTCGTCCAGCGCTCTCATCAAACGGCCATCAAGCTCCATTTGCTCGAAGCTTGTGGGCTGGGCGGAGTCATCCACAACAACTTGTGAAGTCGACATACGTATTACCTTTACGAGATCTTGCAATGTTAATTAGGGTCACTGGCAACCTTGCAAGGATCTCGAACGAAGGCGGGTTGGTCGTGAGTCAGGAGGGGTCAGACCTCTCATTCAGTCTGCCAAGCGCTGCACAATCGCATCTACAAGTATGTATTACGAAATAATATTCCCCCATGCGCCTCTCCATAAGTGCGTCGGGGTGGGTGCGTTGACCAGAGAACCTGACAAACCACACCTGCGCTGCCGCGCTTCTACATGAGATCGCTCATAAGTACAAAGCATTTCTTCACTTATCTTCACTCTCTCCACATCTCACACCTCCACAACCTTTGCATAAAGCGTTGAATCTCACTCGCCAATGCTCCTTTAAATGTGCTACCAATATAGCCTATATCACGCCCTCTGAAGTCCACGTCCAAGACCTCTTGTGCACCTGACCCACCCGCTTTTGGAGCCTGTACGACCATGTGGAAAACACCACTCGCCTTACTCAACAAACGTACTCAAACTCAAAAAACATCAGCACTTTTCCGCTTTTCTGAAGAGCGCGACCTGATCATCTCCGAGGTCTCAAGGCGCGTCTATAAAGAGTACCTCTCCATGGCCAGACAGCGCGAAGACGCTGCCCTTGAATACGTCCTCAATGATGCCGCATTCAAAGAACTCAGCCGACTTGCAAATGAACAGGGCCCTGAGGAAGAGATCCGCTCTCGTGGCTGGTGGCTCCGCATGTCCAAGAGCCTCAGCGAAACAAGCGAACAATCCCGACGCGAAACACTCAAAGCACTTATCGATGCCTACACCGAAGACATCGCAGGTCAGTTCAACCCCTCGGTCTATCAGCTCGCCACACGCGCCCTCCCCGTGGGACTTGGCGTCCTCTTCAAAGCACAGGATCTCCAAGACTTGCCTGGCGCACTGCCTCAGGCAGATCAGATCCTCAAACAACTGCGCAACCTTGATGATCGCCTCGTCTTTCAAGGCGAAATCGATACGCTGCAAGAACTCTCCGAAAAAGGCACGCTCCTCTTTGTCCCCACACATAGCTCCAACATGGACTCCATCCTGCTTGGCTACTCACTCTATGCCACAGGGCTCCCTCCTGTGACCTATGGCGCGGGCAAAAACCTCTTCTCCAACCCCATGACAAGCTTCTTTATGCATAACCTCGGCGCCTACAAGGTCGACCGACGCATACGTCATGGCCTCTACATGAACATCCTCAAGACCTATTCGCAGGTCTTGCTTGAACGCGGTTATCACAGCCTCTTCTTCCCAGGTGGTACGCGCTGCCGCTCCAATGTCGTCGAACAACGCCTCAAGCTCGGCCTCCTTGGTACATCCGTGCAAGCCTACACCCGCGCGCTGATCCAAAAGCGCAAGGAACACAAGATCTTCATCTGCCCCATCACCATCAACTATAACCTCGTGCTTGAGGCAGAGAGCCTCATTCGTGACCACTTGCGCCAGGAAGGTGGCTCGCGTTACTTCCTTGAACAGGATGAATTCGATCAGCTCTCCACCATCGCTCGCTTCGTCATGAACACCATGCGCATGGACTCCACAACGATCCTGCGCTTTGGACAACCCATGGACCCCTTTGGAAACCGCGTAGAACTCGACGCCCAGAGCTACGATACACACGGACGCCGCGTTGATCCTGTGGACTACGTCAGGAGCGCTCGCACTGGTGAAGTGTGCGAAGATATCTACCGCGACCGCGAGTATACCGCTTATGCTGGCGCTCAAATCGCCAAGCAGTTCAAGCGCCACACCGTCATCATGCCAACACAACTTGTCAGCCACGTCCTGCTCGCTTTTGTCCGCGAGCGCTTCCCTCACTGGGATATGTACAGACTGCTGCGCATGGGCGGCGAGGAGGTCATCTCCTGGGAAGACCTCCGACAGGGGTGCGCAGCGCTGATTGAAGAGCTTAAAAAACTCGGGCAACAAGGCAAGCTCTTCCTCGCTCCCATGATTAAAAGCGAACGCCCCGCCAAAATCGCCGAGGAAGGTATTGATTACCTCCGCATGTTCCACATCCCTGAAGCCGTGGACTTCCACCCCGAAGGCATCCGACTTGATCGTCTTGACCTCCTTCACTTCTATGCAAACCGCCTCGCAGGTTATGGCATAGACGACAAAAAATGGCTTCGCGCTTCGCGCAAGATCTAACACAACACAAAAAAGAAACCCAAAAAGGGGCGGCCATTTACTGCGTAAATGGCCGCCCCTTTTTGGGTTTCTTTTTTGTCAATAGGTTTGAATGATCGAATTACGACATTGAAGAAACCGAACACATCATCTAAAGAAAATCACATGCATAATGCAGCCCAAAAATATGCTGCAAACAATTGAATTTATTCACAAAAAACCCAAAGGAAAACCCATGAAAAACGAGTTTCGCGAGCTATTATCACAAGATAGTTGGAATGATGAACAGGTCGGACGCATCTGGACGCTGATCCAGGAATTACAACACACCGAAGACATGAGCCCACAAGAGTTTGAGAAAGAATGGAAAGAGGAGATTAAGCAAGCAGCACCTCTGTTCAGAGAGGTTTCCCTTGCTCGCTGCACCACGACAGGAGACCTTGAGCAATTCTGTAAAATCGCTCCCTTTGGTTACTTTGAATTTGAAGTCCCCAATGACATTCATACCGACGAGTGGTTCTGGCGATTAGAAAATAGCCAGGTAAACTCGCTCAGTCTCGCATGTATTGGGGACTATGACACAGCACAAATGTTTGTCAGAGAAGCCCTCTTTAATTCACTCATCACACTCAACATGACAGGTACAGATCTTGATGTGGAAGGTGTTAAGGCGCTGGCACAAGCAGATATGCTTCAGGGCGTGAAACACCTCCTCCTCAGATCTGTTGGCTGTGACAGTGGAGGCGCTGAGCTTCTCACCGACAAACCCAGCATCAGCGCACTTGAGACACTGGATTTACGCTACAATGATATTTCTGACAGGGGAGCAAAAGCAATTGCGAACTCCCCCTATCTGACAAACCTCAAATCACTCGAGCTCGATGGAAACACCATCTCATCGGAAGGATACGAGGCGATCGCCAACTCACCCTACCTGGGTGATGAGGTCAAAGCACAGTTTGCAAATAAATAAGAGAGAGCAGCAGAGTGATTGGAAGTGAGCAAGCTCACTTCCAATCACTCTGCTGCTCTCGAACCAAGAGGGTGTTGACAGTTGTTCTTATTCATTTCAAAAGCATGAAATGTTTGAGATGCACAAAAGAACGTAGAGTAAAGTTTCAGGCGTGCAAGGAACTCTTTTATGCGTTGTTTTTCTTCCTGCACTTTGCTCGAGATCAGCAGGCCGTCACAAGTTCGCAAGCGAAAGTGTGAGAGTAAGTGAGGCTATGTGGAATGAGCTTGCGAGTTCCACACGGCTCACTGCTCTCGAGCACCGCGAACAGGTGATAGCCCTACTTCCTCTCGCTGTTGCTTCGTTCATCTCTGTAGGTTTTTGTTGCAAAACGCTCCGTCAAATTCCTCGTTTCGCCTCTTATGCATAAGACCTAACTTAACTTAAGCTGTTAATAAGCCAAGCAAATTAGTCGTACTCAAAGGCTACACAAAAAATTTGTCGTCGCTTGCCTTATTGAAAGGCTGTGGTGTGCATGACCTGATTTTTGAAAACTACCAACACCAGCTTAGCGTAAACACCAAGAAGGGGCGGCCATTTACTGCGTAAATGGCCGCCCCTTCTTGGGTTCTGGTGACTTATCTGACTCTTTAATAATAACGAAACGGCTTGGCATCAATCATCCACTCCAGCCCATAGAGCACAGAGAGGTCAATGCGACTTGGACCAAAGTCGTACATGCGTGCGGCAGCGCGTAGAGAAAGCGCGACATGGCCGCCAATCGCAAGCGCGCCACCTGTGACCGCACCGATCACAGGCTGCACATTCATCTTGGTGATGGGGTCAATCTGACCATCCGTCTGTGTGGAGATACGCGTCAGCAGACCTGCCTCACCCGTCAAATCAAAACGAAGCGGACCAACCCAGTAGTTTACACCTGCGCCAGCACCGAGCGTAAAGAAACGACTCGTGTACTCAAGAGGACCTGCGGTCTGTTCGTAGTCCGAATAGTCGGCCATGCCATAGACCACCAGAGGGAACTGATTGGGTCGTGGACGGAACGTAAAGTGGCCGCGATAAATCACGTTGGGATTGCGTCCACCATAGGCAGTTTCAAGAAAGTTTGCCCCTACAGACAGACCAATCTCTTTGGTGTAGCGCCCAGGTGGAGGAAAGATGCGCCAGAAGGTCACCAGCGCAGGCTTCTTACGCTCCTGACGCACACCTGGTCGACGCTGAGGCTTGGTCGCAGGCTGACGTGCAGGGCGAGCCTGACGGCTCTGTTTGAGCACAAGAGCAGATGGATCGCTCACGGTGAGTGTATCCACCTGAGGCTCACCATCTGTCACATTCTCATGTTTTGGCTCTGCGGCAAACGCAGAACTCCCCCACAAAAGAGCACAGAAACCTACGGCTAACTTGGTATAAAACGTCTGAATTTTCATGGTAAGCATTGAAGCTCGTCGCGAATGGCCAGGAGGCGATCGTGAAGGGTTTGACAGACCTCTGACTGATGCGCCACAGGAACCTGATCGTGAAGTGCGTTAAAGAACATGGAGAGCCTGAAGTCCTTGGTTGGATTCTGGATATCTCTCATCGCTTGAACCACATAACGAGCCCACTCGTCGTCAGTGATATTCTCTCGCTGCTGCTCTCGAATCTCCCAGAAGATCGAGCCCACGACAGCGCCCAGATGGTGCGAATCATAACCATCGCCCTCGGAGTAATCAAAGCGCACATCCTCACTATCCGTGGGATTTGCCACGCCCTCACCGTAGTTTCCACCACATGTCGAGGATCTTGGATACACACCGCTCTCCACGGCCAAGAACAGACACGTCTCGTAGAAACGAATCTTGCCCATGTCACGGTCGATCAAATCCTCGTCGATCGAGGCTGCGATGTAGTTAGGGTCCTTGGTGTCAAGCGCTCCCCACACATCCGAGAGTCCCTCATCAAGGCCGCCAATCTCATTGAGCGCCCTGATCGCCGCTGGGTCCGTCTCCCACTCATCAAACAGGAAGTCAGGAACGCGCTCATTGTTATACACAAGGCGGTTGAATACAGCGTGGCCATACTCGTGTGTGATCACACCACGGTTGGCATAAATAGGGACCGCGTCATCCAGAGATGCCCTTGGTGGCACAAGAAACGCGTTCAAAGTGTAGGCATACGCTGCGTTGTCCGTAAACAACGGCAGAGGAATACCGCCAAGCTTGATCTGTGGGTAGTAATAACAAGGAATCTTGCCCACCATATCACCGACCTTGGCCCCAAGGTCTTGCTCCAAATCGGTCCCAAGCTCAAGACCGTTGAAGTAATCATAGGAGCGCTCCATGTGGTGATACACAGTGAGCATCATCGCGCTGTCAAAATCCCAGGGGATCAGCGTGCCATCATCCACGGTGTACTCGATTGATGGTGGCGCGGAATCCTTGATGATCAATGCCTGCTCCCAGTCTTCCCTGGTCACAGGATCACCCTCAATACCCTCGGCAAGCTCACCACCACCTTGCATCTCAAGCACATCGCCATCAACCTGACGAATGTTCCTGAGTGTCCTGATCTTCTCCTTACTCAAGCGATACTCGCCTGTCTCGGGATCAAGCGTGTAGATCAAGTAATCACTCGGATCCACATCACCACCAGGTCGACACCCCGAAGCCACAACCAAAGACATCACCACTGCGGACAGAAGCGTACTCTTTATACGCACTCTCCCCAGGATGCCCCTTTGCTGTTGATTGTATAATTTCACCTGGCTCAATGTACCTTCCCATTAAAATACCACAGGTCTACTCCCTGAAAACCACTCTCAGGGAGTAGACGTATGACAGCCTTCTCTTATTCTAAAAACTCTTACATCTCCTGACAAGTTTAACCGTGATCATACCTCACGCGACGGTGACGCAACCTCGCAATTCCCTCGGTGGAAATCAACGCACCTTCTGACGAACGAGACAGCTCCGCTGCGTTCCCCTCATCAGTATCAATATGCATCTCCAACTTGTACTTGGGACTGACACGAATCAACACATCGCCAAAGATCACACGACGCCCTGTGCCATGACCCACTTCGACCTCAACGATATCCTTGTCTTCAACACCAAAATACTCGGCGTCATCAGGGGTCATATGGATGTGCCTCCACGCACAGATAACCCCCTGCTTTAACTCAACCTTTCGCCCTTCTGTACCTTCAAGCATGATGCCTGGAGTGTTGGCCACATCGCCCGAAGCTCTTACGGGTGAATCCAACCCAAGATAGAACTCGTCGGTGCGAGACACCTCAACCTGGTTCAGGTTACGTGCTGGCCCAAGGACCCTCACATGCTCAAGCTTTCTCTTGGGCCCAACCAACGTCACGGTCTCTTCACATGCATACTGACCAGGTTGTGACAATGGCCTCAACTCCTTGAGCTGATACCCCTCACCAAACAACGCCTCCACGGTTTCTTGTGTCAGGTGTACATGACGAGCGGAGACGGCCACGGGGATGGTACGCCCTTCTGAACGAGTCAGGTCGCGCTCCTGCACGAGGTGTGCTGTGTGCTGAGCAATCGCATGAAGCTCATCAGTCGCCACCACCAACAAGGACACGCGGCTTCGACGGTTATGAATCTCCGCCACAGGATTCTCCCTCGACACCTCGGCGTCGCGGTTTCTCTCCTCATCAAAACGTGCACCAAGGAAGTCCAGACGCTGCGCAATACGGTGGCGAATTACCTCGGAGTTCTCACCAATTCCAGCCGTGAATACGATCGCGTCTACACCACCCATCACCGCAGCATAGGCACCAATGTACTTCCTGACATGGTGACTGAAGACCTGCATCGCCATACGACAACGCTCATCACCTTCACAGGCACGCTGCTCAATGTCTCGCATGTCATTGCCCACACCACTCAAACCCTTCAGGCCCGAGTCGCGGTTCAACACCCTGTCAAGCTCATCAACGCTCAACCCTTCTTCACGCATCAAATGCAACAAAATACCAGGATCAAGATCACCACTTCGAGTACCCATCACAAGGCCCTCAAGCGGTGTCATCCCCATACTTGTCTCGATGCTCCTGCCATACTCCACTGCGGCCATGCTACAACCACTGCCAAGGTGGCAGGTGATGATACGCAGGTTGCGAATATCCTCGCCAAGATGCTCGGCCGCCTTGGATGCTACATACGCATGTGATGTACCGTGGAATCCATACTTCCTGATGTTATGCTTCTTCACCAACTCTTCAGGGAGCGCATATGTCCTTGCTCGACGAGGCAGCGTGGAGTGGAACGCTGTGTCAAACACAGCAACGTGACAAAGATCAGGATACAGATCACGCGCCACATCAATCCCTGCAAGGTTTGCGGGGTTGTGCAACGGTGCCAGTGGTGTCAACGCACGCAGATCTTCCAACACCTCCTCATCCACTCTCACAGGACCATCAAACTTCTCGCCGCCATGCACCATGCGATGGCCAATGCCGCCAAGCTCAACACCCTCAGGCATCTGCTCGACCATCTTGGGAAGCAATTCAGCCAACGCGCTCCTGATCTCGGTCTTACACGCAAATGGCTCACCACCATTGATACGCGCCTCGGATTTTCCTTCCTCACCAAGCCTTTCCGCACGCAACTCCACCACGGGAGCGCCGCTCTTATGGTCAAGAACCGCTGCTTTGATCGATGAACTTCCACAATTAACAACAAGAATGTGCATGAATATCTCCTGATTCTTTATGGGACACGACGCGCACCAAGCTAGACCCCCACCTCCATGTTGTCAATTCCAGCACTCAGGATTTAGAGCGTGCCTCACACAAACAAGTTACGCGAAACAAGACACGCTCTAAAAGCCCTATGCTCTCTAGAAGTTTGAAATGCGTTCCACCAACACGGGATAGTCGATGAACGGATTCCTTGAGATCTGAATGTTTGCAATCCTCTGGTTTCTCTCGCGCTCCACATCATCAACAGGATCAACAACTTCGTGCCAGTGCCTGAACACAGCTTCCTGTTCTGCATCAATGGGATAATTGTAAATCACCGAGAAATAGAACATCGAACGGGCCACATTACCCTTGTGCGAATCGCGAGGCTCAAAACATGTGGTGCCCGAAGCATCCTGACCATACTTGGAACCACCACCTTCCCAACTTGCACTGGTCACCACACAGAAGGGGTGATTGCTACGCCTTGTGTTCACCGATGGAATCGTGGGGTACAGGTGGTGCATATCAGACTGAGCAGGCAACGTGCTCGCACCCTGACTCTGCGGCCACGTGTGTTCCACGTTCATCAGAGTCGCTGATGGCCTCTCGGTCGTCATCACACGCTCACCCGTGTACACACACTCCACAAAACCACCGTCCTGATCCACTGTCTCAAACAAGTGGTCACGTGCGTCATCATAACTAAACTGGCTGTGCCTGTGTGCGTCGCGGATTGCCACCATCAGCTCGTCATCTTCCTTCCCAAGGAAAGGATCAACGCCCGAGTCAGCATCGCACAAATCACCGATGCCATCACCATCCTCATCAGCCTGATCTGCGTTGGGCAAGTCCTTACAATTGTCCTGATCATTGCTGATGCCATCGCCGTCCACATCATCGGGATCGATCGAACATGGCCCGCCCTGACAGCTCAGCGAGAAGCTAAATGGCCCCTCTGCATTCGCGCTCAGGTTTGAGATCTTGAGCACATACTCACCGCCATTCCAGAACTCCCAACCATCCTCAAGCTCTGCCAAACGATAGGGAATTGTAGCGTCTGCATTCCCACTTGGGTTGCCATACACCAGCGGGTCCTGTGCCCCCACCACACTAATGGAGACAGATGGGTTCCAGTCACTCCCGTTGGCCTTGCTCAGGATCACCTTGACCAGATCCCCCTTCTGCGCATCAAGCATCACGGAGACTTCCTGCCTTGGTGCAAGAATACCTGTAAACATGCTCCCATGTGTGGTGATGCGCTCGGGATAATTATCGCCAGAACCAAGGTCAATGTCATCCATTCCACCTTGATCTTCGTCCTCGTTCATATCCGTCACCACGACCATGTCGGGCACATCAATGACCATGTCCTGGCCCTGATCCATACCCACGGCCTGATCCATCTCCATGTCTGTCACGACTTCTGGTGTGCTCATATCCTCTTCGGACTTTCCTTCTTCACCCAAGCATCCTGCGCTCAACATCACCAGCGATACGACGCCACACACTCCCCCAAAAATTCGCTTCATCTTCCTTGAACTATCTTCTCTGTACAACTTTCCTGACCTTAGCTTTAGAACTTCTTTTTTTCCAATGGCTCCTGTCTACGCGTCACAACCTTATCAAAGGGGCGCTAATAAGCCATAAATATCAATACGTTGCCTGCCTGGCAGCTACGGTTACCTGAACCGTATTCCCACGAGACTAACTGATTCCCCCCTGTGATTCCAGTCATTGATGACTAAAAAGGTAACTCCAGGCTCACACCTGCCCGCCCCACAGCAAAGTGTTCAACATCTGTTTTTCCCCTGTAATCAAGCGTCGTATACTCCACCTGCACATATGGTCTGAGCAATAACAACTGCTGATTAAACTCGCCTAACACGTGCTCTGTTTGCAAACGCCCATACCCCGACCACATGTGCCCAAGTCGATCCACGCGCAAGAACTGATGGCTTGATAACTCAAGTCTCAACACGTTGGCATACCCACCATACAGATGAAACTGAGCCAACAAGAAGGGCTTCACGCCGAGCACGTCAGGGTCGTCTCCATCCAGGCG
>CATLTV010000128.1 GCA_950059285.1 uncultured Pseudomonadota bacterium
CGCCCGGGCCCTTGCCGGGGCGGCCGAACTGGCGCTTGAAATTGCCGTCGAAATCGGAGACCTGGATGCGGCCGTTCTCGGTGAATTTGACCGCGTTTGAGAGGAGGTTCATGAGGATTTGTTTCAGCCTCATGGAATCCACATGTACGTGCAGATCGTGCTGGATTTTGAGATCGACCTTGAGCAAGTTCTGGCGTTGAGCGGCCAGTGGTTTGAACGTGGTGTAGATGTCATCAAGCAGAGGTTTAATGGCGATATGTTCAGTGATGATTGAGAGCTTGTCAGCTTCAATTTTGGACAGGTCGAGGATATCACCAATCAATGCGAGGAGGTGTTTTGCAGAGGATGTTATATTGCGTAAATCCTCGGCAGATTGTTCATCAACCTGATCAATGGCGTCCTCTTCAAGGAGCTCTGCATAGCCTATTATGGCGCTCAGTGGGGTGCGTATTTCATGAGATAAATTAGCAAGATACCTGCTCTTTGATGCGCTCTCTTTCTCGGCCTGATCGCGAGCTTTTGCGAGCTTTTCATTCAGCTCGGCAAGTTCATGGGTGCGTTGAGAGACGCGCTCTTCAAGCTCCTGGTTCAGGGTTTTGAGTTGTTCAAAGGTCTTGTGTTGTTCTTGCTGGTGTGTTTCGAGCAGGTCAAACAGGGAGCGCGCCCCCATGAAGATCTTGGTGGCATCCTTGACGCGGCGCAGAATGGAGCGAGATGGCGGCAAGCGCAGTGTGTACTTTGCAGAGAGGCCATCGGTTTCAAAGTCGAGGAGTACAGCAGGTTGAAGGCCCATCATCAGTGAGGGAGCCATGCGTAAGCTTTCGATGACGATATGAAAGTAAATTGGGCAGGGGACGGCGTGTTCAGGGGAGATGTGCCTGATGCTATCCACGAGCATATTGCCCTCAACCGTGGTGGATTCACCTACAAGGCAGGGGAGCATACGGGGGCCAACATAACGGTCCATGATGTGGTAAATATTGGCAGGGGAAGCAAGGTTCCTGAATATTTTCATGAGGTTATTGTTGATGGGTTCGCGTGTGAAGTCATCCCAGAACGTGTCTACAAACTCCTTTTGGGTGGTGTGTGTGACGTAGTGGTTCAGGAGTGTGGCAAACGTATTCCAGGACATGTGTTCAATCACATGTTCAAGCTCTTCCTCCTGAATGTGTAACAGGGCGCAGAGGTCCTGTGTGGAGATGTCGTATCGCTTGGCTGTGTCCACCACAAAGCGAGCGACCTTGGGGTGGATATCATATGCCGCAGACTTATTTGTGCTCGTAAGCGCAGAGATCTGAGGTTGTGCATACCCTTGCGTGGCAGAGGGTGTGATTGTGAGTGATTGTTCTGAGCTAAGCATCTCCATTGTCCTGTGATAAAAGGTGTATTTTTACACACAGAAGCATATCGACACGCTTACAGGGATGGTTTTAGATCTGACAGACAGATCGTGGTGATCAGGAACGGATTCCATGTGCCTTTTGAGTATCAATGTTCTCACTCCAGGCGAGGAACTCCTCGTAAGTACCTTGGAAATCCGTGACACCATCGGGAGTTAGCTCAATGATTCGTGTGGCAAGTTCAGAGACAAACCAGCGGTCGTGCGAGACAAACAGCAGGGTGTTTGAGTAATTTTTGAGGCCCTTGACAAGAGCCTCGATGCCTTCAAGGTCGAGGTGGTTTGTGGGCTCATCGAGGACGAGTGTGGTGGGCTCTTCAATGGAGAGCTTGGCAAATGAGAGTCGGGCCATTTCACCTCCCGAGAGAGCGCCGATGCGTTTGTCGACATCGTCCTTGAAGAAGAGCACCTCAGCGAGTTTACCACGCACAAAGCCAACAGGTTTATCCTGGCAGTGACTCCAGAGCCAGTCTAGCAGGGTGACGTGCTCACAGCCCTTGAATTCGGCGTGATCCTGGGAGAAGTATCCTGGCACGACAGCATGTCCCCATTCAAACTCTCCAGCATCAGGGGTGTGTTCGCCCATGAGTGTCTTGAGGAGTGTGGATTTCCCGATACCGTTTGCGCCGATGATGGCGACACGGTCCTGTCTACTGACGGTGAGTGAGACATCTTGAAGCACAGGTTTGTTTTTGAATGACTTGCTCAAGTGTTTGACTTCAAGAACTTTTTTGCCGGTGTCTCGTGGGGCAGAGATCAGAAAGTTGGGATATCGACGTGAGCTTTCGGGGAGGTATTCAACGTCGATTTTTTCCATTTGTTTGACGCGACTTTGAGCCTGTCTTGCCTTGGTTGCTTTGGCCTTGAAGCGTTCGATGAATGCCTTGTGTTGAGCGATGGTTTCCTGTTGTTTTTCGATTTCGGCTTCGCGTCGGTTGCGGTCTTCGATCTTGGCTTCAAGGAAGCTGTCATAGTTGCCCTTGTACTGGGTGACGATTTCATAATCGACATCAAGGATATGAGAGCAGATGGTGTTTAAGAACTTGTGGTCGTGGGAGACGACCACGACACAGCCGTTGTAGTCTGACAGGAAGCGTTCAAGCCAGCTGATGGATACAATATCCAGGTGGTTTGTGGGCTCATCCAGCAGGAGGATATCAGGTTTGCACGCGAGCGTTTGGGCGAGTAGGACGCGGAGTTTGTAGCCACCACTGAGGGAGGAGAGGGGTTGTCGATGTTGTGTGGCAGGGATGTTGAGTCCTTCAAGGATCTCGGCGGCGCGTGATTCAAGGGTGTAGCCATCGTGTGCCATGACGATTTCTTCGAGGTCACCAAAGCGATCGACATCAAACGCGGAGGGATCGACCTCGGCAGCCTTGAGCATGACCTCTTTCTCCTGCATGGCATCCCACAATCTGCGCTCGCCCATCATGACGACATCGATAATGGGGACGGTATCAAAGGCAAAGTGGTCTTGCTTGAGCACACCAACACTGGCATTTTTGGGGATGTTAACCTGGCCTGATGTGGGCTCTTCCTGGCCCGAGATGACTCGGAGCAGGGTTGATTTCCCCGAGCCATTGGCTCCGACGATGCCATAGCATGAGCCCGAGTTAAAGATGACAGTGGCTTCGGAGAAGAGAGTACGTGCGCCGTGAAGCACGCTCAGTTCATTGATGGAGAACATGTGCTGTGTCCTTATCTTTGGGGAATGACAGTCGGGTGTATGGCGAGGGCGTATGAGCCTGAAATTTGTCAGGTTCATGCAAGATGAGAGGGTTAGCACTCAAATGAAGATCAAACAAGGTGGATGCGTGGTGAATGGTATGGTGAGATACGTTGGTTGGTGTGTAAGTTTTTGTGTTTTATGTGTTTTTATCTCTTTTTTGGGTGCGTGTAAGAGTACCTCAGGAGAGGTTGAAAATCAGGAGCCATTGACAGAGCTTACGCAGAAACCCGAGGAGATCCGTCAAGTTGAGCCCGAGAAGTTGGAGCCTGCGTTTGTGGATTCTCCGCAGATTGTGGCGTCCACGCATCCTGTGATTCCGATGAGTAATCAGGGTGAGATGGTGCCTGTGGCCGAGTTTGGTCAGGGGCAGATGGGTTATCTGTTATGGTCGGCATCTTCGGGGAAAGCAGCTGTGATGATGATCTTTGAGGATACCAATGGGGATCAAAAAATCACGCTCAAGTTTGGCCATCATGGTGAGAGTTATGGTGATCGCGCGCGACCCTATCTTGTGGACCTGGAGACAGGTCAAATGACTGCTTATGATGAGGTGTGGGTGTGGGATCATACCTCACGTTATATTGCGTTACAGAAGGATGTGTCTCGTGCAGTGTTGGATGTGTGGGACACGGAGGAGATGCGCAAGGTTGAGGTAGATTTTGATGAGCAGGTGATCGAGCCGACACCTGATGAGAATCGTTGCATGGCACCACGTCAGGTAGCACTTGGTGAGGGTGGGGTGTTGTGGGGGATCAAGCGTGGAGAGAAGCGTGTTGTGAAGCTTGATTTGAAGGATGGCAAGGCACGCCAGGAGTTTGATGTGCGCGGACTTGGTGAGGGGAGGCTCTGGCGTATTGGAAGTGTGGGTGGTGACTGGTTATCTGTAGGTTATGTGATTGAGGATACAGATAAAAATGGTGAGGTATCATTGCCTGTTCAGAAGACATCGTGCGCATGTCGTTTTTGCAACAGGTTTGCAAAGAGCATGGGATATTATGGGTGGGGCGGAGATGCCTGGGCATTTTCATTGATGAGCAAAACTGGCGAGAGTTCTGTGGGGCAGGAGAGTTATGTGGTTCCTGTGAGCGATGCAGTGGCGTTGGATGTGGGGAACGAGGAGTTGTTGAGTGTGCCTGCGATGAAACCACTCAAGGGAGTGATTCCTGATGGATGCTCGCTTGCGTCATGGTTGGATGGTGTATCTCCATCGTTGGTGATGATGTGTAGTGATGATGAGGGTGATGGTCGGCTATTGTTATGGGACCGTGCCCATGGAGTGCGTGAGTTGCCAGGGTTAGTTGCGGACGCGCCTGAGCAGCGTGTGATTGTATCCCAGGAGGGTGGTCACTGGTTTGTGGGCGTGGTCAGAGTAGAGGCGGAGGAGGCGCGTTACAGGATCGCACGAGTGAGGCTTGAAGATGGTTATGTGCAGACTTTTGGCGAGGCGTATGATGTGCGTCCAGAGTTGTTTATGATTGACAAGGTCAGAGGTGTTGTGGCTGTGAGTGGAGGGGGAATATTCGACGTGTTTTCAGGCAAGTTATGGCGAGATGAGAGCGCAGATGGCGCGACCTTTTATAGTTATGACAAGGGCGTCAAGCAGATAGCTTTCTCTCGTGCCGAGGGTGTCTATTCCTTTGTTCCAGAGGGGAGCGTGGAAGAGTTAGGTGGCGAGGTCAGGCAGAGTTTCTTTGGCGGATGTGTGTTAAGTGCATCGGGTCGGTCGGATGCCAGTTCTCGTGTAGATGTAGGGCCATGGTCAGTGCATTGTCTGCGTAAGGGCGCAGCAAAGAAAGAGGAGAGGTGATGCAAGAGGTTGAATTGTCTTTGGATTATATGTCTCGTTTTGGAGGTATTGGTCGCCTGTATGGTGTGGATGCTCTGAAGCGATTGGCCGCTGCACATGTGTGTGTTGTGGGCGTGGGAGGTGTGGGGAGCTGGACTGCCGAGGCGCTTGTGCGTTCAGGTGTGGGGGCAGTGACTCTAATTGACCTGGACGATATTTGTGTCAACAACACGAACCGACAGATGCACACGTTGGTGGATACGGTGGGGATGCAGAAGGTGGATGTGCTCAAGGAGCGCATGTTGCAGATTAACCCCGAGTGTAAAGTGGAGGCGATCTCGGAGTTTGTCACCGAAGACACGATCGAAGCGCTGATATCGGAGACGTTTGATTGGGTTGTGGACGCCATTGATCACATGAGAAACAAGGCGCTTCTTATTGCGAGCTGCAAGGAGAAGGGTGTGCCTGTTGTTGTTGTTGGTGGTGCAGGTGGTCGTACGGATGGTTCTCAGCTCAAGGTGGATGATTTAAGCCGCTCTGGTTCGGATGGGTTGTTGAGGAACCTGCGCAGGTTATTGCGTAAGGAGTATAATTTTGCGCAAGACAAGGCATGGGATATTCCCTGTGTCTTTAGTCGAGAGCCAGCGGTATATCCCACGCCTGAAGGAGGCGTGTGCAACAATCCAGGTGCGTTGCCTCGTAGTGTGAGGCTTGATTGTGCTTCTGGTTTTGGTGCCGCTACATTTGTCACCGGGACAGCGGGCTTTCTCGCTGCGGGGGTTGTGGTGTCTGCAGTTGCCAAAGGAGAGTCTGCATAAAGGCTTGATGTGCAAGTGAAAGTGGCTAGGTTAGAGTGTCGTAAATTATGAAACAGAAAGTTTTGGAAAGTGCACTTTCCAAAACTTTCTGTTTTGAACATAAGAACATGAGGAGAGAGTAGCTATGGGTGCGAAAAAGAAGGCAAAAGGTGTAGGTGATATGTACTTGTTATCAGGTGTGAGGACACCGTTTACAAAGGTGGATGGGGAGCTTGCGCGACGAGATGCGATCGCGATGAGTGTGCCTGTGGTGAACGCGATGGTGGAGAGGTTGGGTGATGAGGAGTTGATCGACCTGTTTGTCTGGGGGAGTGTGGCACCTAACCTTGCGTACTCAAACATTGCGCGTGAGATCTGGCTTGATGCGGATCATGCGCCGAGCGTGCCATCATTTTCCACGGTCATGGCGTGTTCCACGAGTATGGTTGCGGCGCTTGATGCGGCATCGATGATTGCACGTGGTACGGGTGAGGTGGCGCTTGTGGGTGGTGTGGAGAGCATGAGTCGCGTGCAGATTGGTTTGACGCAGAAGTTGTCTGACTGGTTGCGTCGATTTGCGCAGGCGAGGAGCGCGGAGGATCGCCTGAAGCGAGCAGCAGAGCTGCCGCTGTCCGAGGTGGGTTTGCATATCCCGAGTGTAAAGAACCGTGTGACAGGTAAAAGCATGGGAGAGCACTGCGAGGAGATGGCCAAGTCGTGGAAGATTTCACGAGAGGCTCAGGACGAGCTTGCGCTCAAGAGTCATCAGTCGGTTGTGAAGGCAAGAAATGAGGGCTTCTTTGATGATTTGTTGATCACCGTGGATGGTTTGTCGCAGGATACGTTCCCGCGTCAGGATACTTCACTGGAGAGGATGGCGAAGTTAAGGCCAGCCTTTGATCGCAAGTCAGGAGAGGGCACCATCACCGCAGCGAACTCCTCGCCGTTGACAGACGGCGCGGCTGCGCTGTGGGTGTCTTCAGAGGCAGGGCTTGACAGGTTTGACAAGGCGCAGCCCAGAGTGAAGCTTGTGGACTGGGAAGTAGCGGCGGTGGATGTGTTCACCGAGGGGTTGTTGATGGCACCTGCGTATGCGATTCCAAGGTTGCTTGCGCGTCATGACCTGAACTACCAGGACATTGCGTTGTGGGAGATTCACGAGGCATTTGCAGCGCAGGTGTTGTGTAATGTGGCGGCTCTTGAGAGCGAGGAGTTTTTGAGCAACCGTGCAGGTGTGGATATGAAACCTGTTGATTTTCCGTGGGATAGATTGAACCCACGCGGAGGTTCTGTGGCGCTTGGTCACCCCTTTGGGGCGACAGGCGCGAGGATCTTGAGCCAGGCGACCAAGGAGCTGGCGATGAAGCCAGCAGGTTCGCGTGCGATTGTGAGCATCTGTGCTGATGGCGGCCTTGGCACTGTGGCATTGTTGGAGAGCGTGGGTTAGGTTCTGTTGACCTGAGCTCCTGTTGTGGAGCTTGCCCCGAAGAAAAGAGGAGAAGAGAAGCATCTTCAGGCGATCCCGATCGCCTGAAGATGCTTCTCTCCCCCTCGCTCTGCTCGGTCCGCCTATGTCAACAGTACCTGGCGGGCGTGTGAGAGGGAGGGATTATGAAGGAGTCTGCTGGTCTTTGATTGAGGTCAGCAGATTTTTCATATGTGTGAGGCCGAGGTCTTTGAGGGTGTTGATGTTGTTCTCGGGGATGTCATGGATGCGAGGTGTAGAGGTGATGGCATCGGCGACCTCCTCGGCACGAATGAGATGAATGATGGGGGCAGGGGAGCGGTTGGTGTAGTTGCTGACGTCATCGGGGTCGGTGTTCTCGAAGGTGTAGTCAGGGTGGAAGTGTGCGATCTGGATGAGTTGATCGGCGTGACTGGTTTCGAGGATATATTCAAGCGTATCGATGGCATCGAGGAAGTCATCGAAGTCGAGCAGTGCGTTGGGGATGACGCAAAGTGTGGTGCTGCGTTCTGAGGAGGAGAGTTTGAGGAGTTCATCGAGCTGATCGAGGATTTGGTCGATGGCTTCTTCAAAAGTGGGAGCAGGGCAGGCGTGAATATACACGAGCCCCTTTGCATGTGGTGCACGTGCAAAGGGGCAGAGGTTCAGGTCGATGACGACCTGTTCAAGCCAGCGTGTGGTTTGCTCGAGGAGGATGGTGGTGTGGGTCATGATTTATGTGGGGGAGATGGAGAGGGCGTCGTAATGGACGTCTGTGAGTTGAGTGGAGACCTCCCAGAGTTTACGACCAGTTTCGACGCTTTGTGAAGCGGAGTTTGAGGTGACTTTTTTGGGGTAGCCACGCATTTCCATGAATCCATCGGGGCCGATGTAATCGCCACCAGCGACATCATCAGCGGTTGCAGCGTAGAGTGTGGGGAGCGCGCCCATGTAGGCGGATTGAGCGATGACCTGATTGCCAAGAGCGTTGAGCTTCTCCTTGAGGGAGGAGTTTTGCATTTGAGGTCCGACAAGCTGGAGGTTGGTTGAGGAGTAGCCTGGGTGACAGGCGACCGCGATGGTGTCGGCGTGGATGGAGCGGAGGCGATGGTCAAGTTCGTAGGTAAAGAGGAGGTTTGCGAGTTTGCTCTGTCCGTAGGCTTTCCATGGATCGTATTTTTTATCACCGTGGAGGTCACGGAAGCGAATTTTGCCCATGCGGTGAGCGACGCTACTGACGGAGACAACGCGAGACTCTGGTGTATTGAGCAGGGTGTTGAGGAGGTGTCCTGTGAGAGCGAAGTGGCCAAGGTGGTTTGTGCCAAGTTGCATCTCGAAGCCGTCCTTGGTGGAGCGCTTGGGGATGGCCATGATGCCAGCGTTATTGATGAGGACATCGAGGCGATCGTGATTTTTGAGGAAAGTTTCGGTGAATGCTTTGATGCTTTTGAGGTCGGCAAGATCAAGGGGAATGAAGGAGATCTGAGCCTTATCAAAGCGTTGTGTGATGAGTTTAATCGCGTGCGTGGCCTTTTGTTCATTGCGACAGGCCATGACGATGTGCGCGCCTTTGGCGGCGAGGTGTGTGGCGGCTTCAAAGCCGATGCCACTGTTGGCACCTGTAACGATGATGGTCTTTCCCGTGAGGTCGTGGATGTCTTCGTGTGTCCAGGCTGTATCGCGATGCATGAGTACCTTTGTAAGATGTAAGTGAGGGGAGGTATGTGTCCATGTGTGGCGTGGAAGTTTGCGGGAGTAAAAACCCTTTCCTACGCGCTGTACAAGCTTTGACGCATGCGATGCAATGTCAATGAAAAAGCATGGAAAAAGTGTGTCTTTTCGTGGTGCTGAAGCGATCGTACTGCATTAAAATAAAGGGTTGCGTTTGTGTATAAATCGGTGGAGGATGGTGGTCGGGTTTTCGTTGTTTTTATAAGTTTTTCTAAGGAGATATCGTATGCCAGAGGGTCCAGAGATTAAGCGACTATCAGATGCTATCAGTGATGTGATTGGTGGTCAGGAAGTGTTGGAAGTGGAGATCGCGGCCAAGGCGTTCAAGCGTTATGAGGATAAGCTTGTAGGTAAGAAGGTGAGCGAGGTTGAGCCACGAGGCAAGGCGACTTTGATCAGGTTTGATGGGGAGTACAATGTCTTTACGCACCTGAAGTTGTATGGACGTTGGGTGTTTGTGAAGAAGGGAGAGGCGTTGGACACCACGAGGCAGGTCAAGTTTGGGATCAAGACGGCCAATGGCGGTGTGTATTTGTGTAGTTCTCCAGATGTGGTGGTGTTGCACGATGAGGATGTGGAGTTGCATCCGTATTTGGCAAAGCTTGGGCCTGACGTGCTGGATGAACGCGGTGTGGATGAGGCGGTTGTTTTGGCGAGGTTAGATGCGCCTGCGTGGTCCAGAAAAGCGGTTGGAAAGCTGTTGTTGGAGCAGGGGTTTTTGGCAGGGATAGGGAATTATCTTCGCAGCGAAATTTTGTTTGTGACAGGGCTCAGGCCAGAGTTCAAGGTGAGAGATCTTGATGCGTCACAGCGTGAGGCGTTGGCAAAGGCATGTTTGTCGATCCCAAGGCGCTCCTATCATGGGCAGGGCGTGACTACCTTGGAGGCGTATGTGGAGCAGCAGCGTGCGCTTGGCAAGGAGCGTGCAGACTACCGTTTCCATGTGTACAAGCGTGAAGGTTTGCCATGCTTGACCTGTCAGACCACGATCAAGGAAGGGACGTATGGTGGCAGGAGGTATTTCTACTGTCCCTCCTGCCAGGGTGAGGAATAGCGATCAAGATATGCCGAGGGCCTGGAGCACTTTACTGCCTGTATCGGGGCCCTCGATAACCTCGCCATGGGCCATGATCAGGCGTTGGATATCGAGGTCTTTGATGGGGGCGATGGAAGTAAGGTAGGCGTTTTTGTCTGAGATGGCAGTTTTGACGAGCCTGCTTTGTGCAAGGCGTTTATAGGTGCCAAACATTCTGAAGATCAGGGGGGACATGGCACCATGAATGGTGTGCATATTGAAGAGCAAGTCGGTGACAATGAGTGTCTTTGTGGCGTGGTGATAAAAGAGGACCTCATTGACCTTGGGCATGCCTTTCAGAGGGATAGCCTGAAGGTGTGTGTGCCAGGGGAGTGAGGAGTTGTCATCAAAGGAGAGCTCCGTGTCGAACGTAAAGTTTGGTCGTTTCTTGGGGAGTCCAGGCGCTGCAAATGTGTGTACAGAGGGGAACATCTCCTTGGCGTTGTGTACAAACAGGTGGTGAAACAGGCTGGGTGCGATGACGTACTTCAGGGTGCCTGGGAGGTCCTCGATCTGTTGTTTCATGGCCTCGGAGATGGGGACGGGAGAGTGCATCATCAAGGTGTCATCATCAAGGCGGATGATGGTCATACGGCAATCGAGCATGACGCCAGGAGCCATTTTAAGGAGGTGGTGTGCTTCCCAGAGTTGATTGTCGAGGATGGTGTTCAGGGTCATGAATCATTTCCTGTTGTTGGAGTGTATATGATCAAGTGCTGTTGACTGAATTGAGAGGAGATGTAGTGTAGGGAGTGAAGTCGATTTAGTCAATCTTACTTGACTAAATTAGTGAAAGGTCGTCGTGTCGTAAAAATGAGAGTTCATGAAAGAGATTGATGTTACAGAGGTAAGGGGAAAGCTGGAGCGAGAGCAGGAGCTTAGCTGGTCGCACTTGTTGATCAAGACGGCGAGGTTGCTTGATGAGTATGTGCTCCAGAAGATCAAGGAGGACAGAGAAGGGATCGATGGGTTGCGGCGAGCGCATTTGCAGCTGTTTCCATACATTCGACTTGAGGGTGTGAGGGGGTCGGAGCTGGTGGATCGTATTGGCATCAGCAAGCAGGCGATCAGTCAGCTTGTGCGAGAGCTGGAGGAGATGAATCTGGTGGAGCAGGTTCCTGATCCAGAAGATGGCCGAGCCAAGCTCATCCGTTTTGCACGTTCGGGGCAGAGTGTCGTGGAGGGAGTGCAGGCGATGCGGAGCGCCGAGAAGGGGCTTGAGCACCTGTGGGATGAGGGTCAGCGCGGTCATATGATCGAGGCGCTTCGGCTGTTATGCAACGAGCTTACAGAGCAGCTTGAGGAGGAATAACTCCAAAGTTTTGCTTGCAAAAATGATCTGCCTCCTGTATCAAGCCAACCCTTGCTCGTGACGCAAAGCGTCGTGAAACAAGACCATTCTCCACACGGATTGTGTTGGGGAAAGCATGAATCAAACCGCGCTCACCACACGATGAGAGCCATCCTGTGTGGGAGTCAGCAAAACTAGCCTGATGATGATCCATTCATCATCTTGAATGAAAAGGGAGAGTGATTTTACATGGCCAGAACTACCCGAGACAGCGTCGAATTAGGTCCAATCGAAGTGGTTGTACGTGATAATAACATTAACCGAGCCATCAACCAGCTTAAGCGCCAGGTTGGTCGTGAGGGAATTAACCGTGCAGCCAAGCGTCATCGCTTCTATGTTAAGCCAAGCGATGCCAAGCGTCAGAAATCGATTGAAGCTGAGCGTCGTCGCCGTAAGGAAGAGCGTAACCGCCGTAAGCGTCGTTCACGCGGATTCTAAGCGTCGGAATCAGGGCTCATGAAAGCACTACAAGTGCGGCGAGGATTTGCAAAAATTCTCGCCGCATTTTTTTTTGTCCATGAATTCAACATGATACAGATAGTAAAGAAGGAGGTTCGAGCATGTTAACAGGAGTGATTCACCTCAGGGCAATGCCTGGTGATGTGGCCTATACATCGGGTGGTTTTGAGGGTGTGCTTGAGGCTGCACGTCGTGATTTTGATGCGCTCGTTGAAGGTGGTGTGGATGCAATCATCATTGAAAACTTTGGCTCTGCTCCGTTTGACAAGGGAGACAGGCATAATCCGATTCCTGCGCATCAGGTCGCGCTGATCGCGCGTCTGGCATCAGAGCTTGTGGCGCAGTGGCCCGAGGGCAAGATCGGTATCAACTGTTTGCGTAACGATGCACACGCGGCGCTTGGTATCGCGGCTGCATCAGGTGCAAGCTTTGTGCGTGTCAACGTGCATACAGGCACCTATGTGACGGATCAGGGCGTGATCGAAGGTGAGACTGCCAGGACGTTACGTTATCGCAAGAGCTTGCTTGATACAGAGATTGACATCTGGGCGGATGTGCTCGTCAAGCACGCCTCTCCGCTCGCTCCGCTGGACCCTGTGACTGCGACCAAGGATACGATCTTGCGAGGCAAGGCTGATGCTGTGATCGTGACAGGAAGTGCCACGGGCGCGGCTGTGGATCTTGATTTGTTGAAGAGCGTGTCCGGGGCAGCCAGTGGTTATGCTCCCGTGTATCTTGGCTCGGGTGTGACGCTTGAGCTGTTGGATAAGGTGCTTCCTTATGCCAGTGGTGCGATTGTGGGCACCTGGCTCAAGGAGGATGGGCAGCTGTTTAACCCTGTATCAGCAAGTCGTGTGAAGCAGTTGGTTGAGCGTTCAAAAGGTGGCTGGGGTCACGCGCTATAATTCTGTGAAATCAGTCACTTGTGTGTTGTTTTTTGAGCGTTCGGTGAGCCACTGAAGCGCATCTTTTTCGGTGCGCTGAATGAAGTCATGTTTTCCATCCATGTATGCTTCACGATCGCCTTGAAATGTGTCGTGGAGTTGGCGTTTCAGGTGTGAGTATTCTGCGGCGATCGTGGGGAACTCGCGCAGGTAGTCACGAAAGGCGAGGTGACGCAACATGCCTTCAGAATGTGTGAGGAAGGCGTGGAGGTGGACAAGTCGTTCGCCGTTGTGGTCAAGCTTTCTGAAGTAGCGCCTGCCAGCAATGCCGAACTCACCCATGATCTCAAAGCCAAGCTTTTCAAAAGCTTGGCTTTGTTGATCGAGTTGTTCAAGTCCATCGGGTTCAGGGACAGCGAGCAGCAGATCAAGGATAGGTTTACAGGCGATGTTGGGGATTGATGTGCTGCCGATATGAAACCACTGGCAGCCTGGGACCCGAACAGTGTCCTTGAGTTTGGAGAGGTAGTGTTGGGTTGTGGAGGCTTGCCAGTGGTTGGATTGAATCAGTGTGATGGTGTCGTTCATTTATCAGCGTGTTTGAGTGAGGCGTCGATGACTTTGGGGACGAGGTTGAGTTTCTTGCCTTCCTTATCCCATGTGGAGAAGAACAGGAAGTAGTCGGCTTTGGGTTCGAATGTAAAGGCGCCCTCGCACATGGAGCGTCCGAGGGTCAGGGACTCGCTTTTATGTTCAATCACAACGGGGTAGGTTTGTGCGTTTTCGCCATCGCTGACTCGTGCAAGAGCGAGCGTGTCTTCTGCGAAGTTGCCTTTGAAGTTGTAGGTCATGTGGGTGGATGGACCGCAGCCAAGTGCCTTGTGGTCGCTGCTGGTCATGTTGAGGTCTGTGAACATGGGGTCTTCAGCTTGCTGTGATTTTTGAACGGTCCAAGATGTGCCAGGGATGCCTTTGGTGAGCTTGCTGTTGGTGAGGGTCACGGTAGCGCCAACGGGGAGTGCTTTTTCGGGTTGAATGACGACAGCATGTTTGTGGATGCCCTTGAAGTTACCAATGAATCGCGCCTTGATTGTGTAGGTTTTTCCTTTGGTTGGCGTGACTTTAAATATGTACTTGGCGTTTACATCCTTGTCTTGCGCGGAGGCGATGAACGATCCGTGTGCTTGCAGGAGAATGAGCTGATTGGGTGTGATTGTGTGTTTTGCTTCAGGCCAGACATCGACCTTGTCAGAGAAGGCGCACTTTGCCTGAGCGTTGTTTGTGAGGGTGAGCGTAAGGAGGGTGGAGAGTGTGAGCGCGAGGCTGAGTTTATGCATGGTTCTGATCCTTGAGATGTGGGTGGCGCGTGGGGTTACTTATATGACGAGGACATCTTCGATATGTTCAAATACTTTACTGCGCCATTGAACAAGAGGGCTGGTGCCATCATGCATGCGTTGTGTTTCAGCGAGGACTTCATCAAGTTGTACGAGCCAGCAGTAGGGGTCTGCGTGGCTTTGTGTGCCGACATGTTCGGGGATAGAAAAGGGGAGCATCCAGGCGGCCATCATGCGAGTTTCTCCCTGTAGTAGGGCGGATACAGCGACATTGGCAAGTCGGCTTGCGAGGAGTCGATCAAAGGCGGAGGGGCGGCTACCACGCACGACGTGTCCAAGGACAGTGACGCGCGTTTCGATGGCGGGGCGATCCTGACCGACGCGATCCGCGAGTTTGGCGTCAACGCGAGTTTTGAGGGCATCGATGTTTACGCTGGTGCCTTCTGCCTTGATGATCAGGGCACGACGGGATCGTTGTTTCTTCTCCATGACCGCCTCGACGGTGTGGACGATACGATCGACGACTTCATCTTCATCACGAGAAGCTTCAGGGAAGAGGACGCCATCGGCGGCGCTGGCGACAGCAGAGGTCATGGCGAGGTAACCAGAGTCTCGCCCCATGACCTCGATGATAAAGGTGCGATCGAAGGCTGAGGCGGTGTCCGAGATCTTGTCACAAGCTTCAACGATGGTGTTCATGGCGGTGTCCACGCCGATGGCAAGCCCAGTGAGGCCGATGTCATTGTCAATGGATGCGGGGATGCCGATGACGCGTGGTGCAGTGTAAGAGGAGCCGCATTCATCGGGGTCAGAGAGTTTGAGCGCGCCTGCAAGTGAGCCATTGCCACCGATGATGATGAGTCCATCGATCTGGTGTTTCTTGAGGTTATCTCGGGCGATGTCGCGGCCCTCCTTGGTCATGAACTCGGGGCTGCGTGCGGAGCCAAGGATGGTGCCTCCGTCGCGGATAATATCGGCAAAGTCAACAGCTTGAAGCGGGAATAGTTCGTCTTTGATGAGGCCACGGTAGCCGTAGCGGACGCCCCAGGGTTCAATGTCTTTGGAGAGGAGTAAGGCGCTTGCAGCGCGAACGGCAGCGTTCATACCAGGAGCGTCGCCGCCACTGGTGAGGATCGCGACACGTTTTGGGTTCCATGTGAGGGTGCTCATGGGGAAGTCCTTGTATTTTAGGATGTGGGATTAGCTGTGTGAATCTTGCGGGATGGTATCATGTGCACGAGTTTATCAGCAATATCGACCTTGTGTTTTGGGGAGGTGGTGTTGCAGTATGGTAGGACAGCGAAAAAAAGCTGAGCGAGCGCTGGCGATTTGGATGATTGGGGAACAAACATTGAATCCTGGTGTTTGAGGTTTAGATTCGGTGCTGTCCATGTCCCTCCATGGAGAGGCATGGCGTGTACAGAAGAGTTCTTTGACCAGGGTAGCTAAAGACCCGACCTGTGTCTGAGTGCTGTGTATGTGATTGTATTTACAGTCAATGACGGTCTTGGTGTTCAGGTTTGCATGCGTATGACGCGTTAAACTCTATGAAAAAAAACTTTGTCTTTGACACGAACGTCCTGCTTCACGATCCCGAAGCGATCCACAAGTTTGAGGATAACAATATTATTATCCCTATCTATGTGATCGAGGAGATCGACACCTTCAAGAAGGATATGTCCGAGCTTGGTCGTAATGCTCGTGAGATTGGTCGTATTCTTGATCGCTACCGCAGCAAGGGGAACCTTGGTGAAGGGATTGAGCTTGAGGGGGGCGGAACATTAAGAGTGGGCTTCAAGAGCGCAGCTTTTGAGGGGATGGATTATTTAAGCCCCGACAAGAAGGACAACCTGATTCTCGGTGTGGCGCTGGCGCTTCAAAAGAAGGAGCCAAACACGCCATGTATTATGCTCTCCAAGGATGTGAACCTGAGGTTGCGCGCGGATGCGATGGGGCTTGAGGCGAGCAACTATGAAGAGCGCAGTGTGTCGTTAGGCGAGGTGTATGCAGGAGCATGCGAGATCTCGGTGCCAAGCGGCGTGATCTCCGAGCTGCACAATACACCTGATGGTCTGCAATTTTCTCTGAGTGAGGTTGAGGCGCATACCGAGCTTTACGAGAGTGGCATGCTCAGTCGACGCAAGGTCGAGAGGGTATACGTCAACGAGTATGTGTTGTTGAAGGCTTCTGATGGTCCACAGACTTCATTTGGAAAGGTTGTGGAGACATCGGATGATGGTCGTACTGCGAGGTTGCGTCCTGTTGCCTCACGCCATGATTCAACATGGGGTGTCAAGCCACGCAACAAGGAGCAGCATTTCGCGCTTGATGCCTTGCTTGATGACTCGATTCACTTTGTGACTCTTGTGGGCAAGGCAGGTACAGGTAAGACCTTGCTTGCAACCGCCGCAGGCTTGCACAAGGTGACCGATAAGCAGAAGTACAGCAAGCTATTGGTTGCTCGCCCTGTGATTCCCATGGGCAAGGACATTGGTTTCTTGCCAGGCACGATGGAAGAGAAGCTTGGTCCATGGATGCAGCCCATCTTTGACAACATTGAGTATTTGATGGGTTTGACACCGTCGGACAAGCGCTCTGGCCGTGGTGCAGATGAGCTTGTACACATGGGCATTCTTGAGCTTGAGGCGTTGACTTACATTCGTGGTCGCTCCTTGCCAGGCCAGTACATCATCGTTGATGAGGCACAGAACCTGACTCCTCATGAGGTCAAAACGATTCTGACACGTGCAGGCGAGGGGTCCAAGATTGTGCTGACAGGCGATCCGTATCAGATTGATAACCCTTATGTGGATTTGAAGTCCAACGGGCTGACGTATGCGCTTGAGCGCTTCAAGGGAGAGCGCATTGCAGCGACCATTACGCTGACACAAGGCGAGCGTAGTGAGCTTGCAGAGCTTGCCGCGAATGTGCTTTGATATCAGTGTCTTGATTGCCTCTTGAGGCAAAAAAGAAAGAGAGGGGCGGCCAATTGATTTATCAATTGGCCGCCCCCCTCTTTCTTTTTTGCCTTCATCAAACAGGAGTGCTCGTTGTGACGATGAGTGTTCAGGTGATACAGTTATTGTGGTGTGAGAGCACTGTTTTCCCCAGAACCAAGATCTTCAAGAGGTGATATGAGAGCGAGTTCATCAAGTCATATTCAGTGGTTTCTTGTATGCGCGTTACTGTCAGGCGTTGTGGCGTGTAAATCTTCTGCTAGCCCAACCGTTGAGAGCAAGGAGGTTGTGGAGCAGCCTGTCGTCGCAGTGGAGGAGGCACCTGTGGAGGAAGAGCCTCATTCGTTTTGTGAGGAGGGCGCAGAGGAGTATTCTCGTCGTGCGTATCACTGGTGTGTGAAGGATGGTGCGTTGCAGGGGAGCTTTATTGCCACGGCGGACAACGGCAAGATGATTCTCGATGGGACGTTTGAGAAGGGGGTGATGACGGGGAAATGGACCGCATACAACCCTGATAATGGTCGTGTGATCTGGAGGGCAGCCATTGAGAATGGGCTTGAGAATGGCGATGTAGAGGGGTTTGATCCTTCGACGGGTAACCTGTTGTACAAGCTTGGTTTTAAGGCGGGATTGAAAGATGGTGAGTCGGTGTATTACGACGCCAGCGGCAACAAGGTTGCGCAAATTCATTTCACCGCAGGCAAGCCATCAGGCACGTGGACATACTGGCATGTCAATGGTCAGAAGTATCATGAGTATACCTACAAGACAGATGGTTCAGGGAAGACTTCAATTCACAAGCACTGGAAGAGCAATGGTGCCAAGGGCTCGTCTCCTGTGGGTCAGCTTGGGCGAGGAGATCTTGTGCCTGTGTTGCGCCCGCTGGAGGAGAATGTGGTGGAGTGTTACAGGCATTCCAGGTTGATTGATGATGCTAACGGCAAGGTTGTTGCGCAGCTTCACATTGGTTATGTGGGCGAGGTGTCACATGTGGACATCTTCGCGGATAACTTTGAGCATCCGTTTATGGCAATTTGTACACGCCGACAGGTTGAGGCGCTGCGTTTTCCTGATAACCCGTATGGTCCACAGCAATTGTTGCGTACATGGGAGTTGTCAGTGCAATAGTTTGAATAGAGGTTATGAGCCCCAAAGAGAGAGGCAGGGGGGGG
>CATLTV010000129.1 GCA_950059285.1 uncultured Pseudomonadota bacterium
GCCCATTCTCTTTTTCTTATGCAGATCGTGGTTAGTAACCGCGCTCCGCCATATCAAGATCTTGATCATCATCATCGGAGGTTTCTGCCTGGTGTTTCGCCAGTCGGTTCTCCAGAATCTTGGCATCAAGAGTGCGGTTAGCGATCTTGTCTTTGATTTCGCTGATGACATCATCAACATCCATCACGCCCTTTTTACCATCAGCGTAGGTTCTGACGGCGACCTTACCTTGCTCGGCTTCACGTTTACCGATGACGAGCATGTAGGGGGTCTTGGCAACTTCGGCTTCCGCGATTTTCTTGCCGATTTTTTCGCTGCGGTCGTCCACTTCCACACGAATACCTTCTTTCTTGAGGCGATCGCGAATGGACCATGCGTAATCAGCCTGATCATCGGTGATGCTCAGGATGCGAACCTGTACAGGTGCCATCCAGGTTGGGAATGCGCCTGCAAAGTGTTCGACGAGGATGGCGAAGAAGCGCTCAAGGCTACCTGCGATTGCGCGGTGGATCACGATCGGGGTGCGATCGGTGTTATCCGCATCGGTGTAGCTCAGGTTAAAGCGCTGGGGCAACTGGTAGTCGAGCTGAATGGTTGCACACTGCCATGAGCGACCAAGACCATCGCGCAAGTGAATGTCGATCTTCGGTCCGTAGAATGCGCCATCGCCTTCGTTGATTTTGTAATCTTTGCCGCTTGCATCAAGTGCGGACTTGAGTGCAGCTTCGGCATCGTTCCAGACTTCGATCTCGCCAAGGTATTCGTCAGGACGAGTGGAGAACTCGAGGTGATAATCCACCCCAAACATGGTGTAGGTCTGATCCACAAGCTCGAGCATCAGAGAGATTTCATCCTCGATTTGTGCCTGAGTGACGAAGATATGTGCGTCATCCTGGCAGAACTGACGTACGCGAGTTGCGCCCGAGAGTGCACCAGTAAGTTCGTTGCGGTGAAGCATGCCAAACTCTGCGACGCGCATGGGGAGTTCACGGTAAGAGCGTTTTTTGCTGCCAAAGAACAACATGGTGTCAGGGCAGTTCATGGGTTTGATGCAGTAGGTGACTTCACCTTCCTGAATCTGGAACATGTGCTCGTTGTAGTGATCCCAGTGACCGCTCTGTTCAAAGAGTTCTTTGTTGTAGAGGATCGGGTTGCAGATTTCGACGTAGCCGTGGTTTTGCTCAAGCTCACGGAAGTAGCGTTTGAGCTCCTGATAGGCGGTCCAACCGTTGGGCTTCCAGAAGATTGCGCCTGGGGCTAACCTATTGAAATCAAAGAGTTCTAGCTCTCGTCCAAGCTTTCTGTGATCGCGACGTTTGGCTTCTTCAAGCATGTGAAGATAGTCATCAAGTTCGTCGCGTTTTTTCCAGGCGGTGCCATAGATGCGCTGAAGCATCGGTTGGTTTTCATCGCCTTTCCAGTATGCGCCAGCGACCCTCAAGAGTTTGAAGTGCTTGCACTGTTTGGTGCGGAAGACGTGAGGTCCAGCGCAGAGGTCAGTGAAGGGACCATTCATATAGATGGAGACATTCTCATCGGGGATACGATCGATAAGCTCCAATTTGTAGGGTTGATCGTGGAAGAATTCGCGAGCCTTGTCCTTGCTCCATTCTTCGCGCTTGAACTCCTGGTTGTCCTTGATGATTTTTTTCATCCGACTTTCAATCTCATCGAAGTCTTCGGTTGAGATTGGACGAGGAAGTTCAAAGTCGTAGTAGAAGCCATCCTGAATGGGAGGGCCAATGGCGAACTTTGCATCAGGGAACATCTCCTGAATGGCAGTCGCCATAATGTGTGCTGCTGAGTGGCGAATTTTATAATAATCGTCGACAGATTTTTGTTCGGACATCATGAAATATACTCCTGATTGTATGCGCTGACCGCTGACTTAAGGTCAGTCTGATGCATGCCAAATCGATGCTCGCTCGCATCCATACATGAAATTGAAGTGAAACGCACGCCTCTTCATAGTGGTTGTGTGAATTGTTGTCATTGTTGTCGTTGTCGTTCGCATAACATGCTCCATGCTAGATAAGGTTGAGCCCCCCGTGATGGCGAAACCTCGTTGGACACCAATCTATTTCATGGAGCGGCGTCTGTCTGGCCAATCGTGAAAGTGTTCTTATTGTTGTAGGTTTTGAGTGACTCTTTGTTTGAAGAGTCACCGTTTTTTGTGCTACACCGCAACAACCATGGTTGCCTTGAGGGAATGATCTTAAGGCGTCAACGTGTTTGGAAGTCACGATATAACGTGCATCAGACCTTGTTCTGTGAATCTTGTTCTTGTGCTGTTATATGAGTTGAAAATAACATATTTTATCAGGGTTTTATTATGCTTAAGAAGCGCTCTTCACGACTTGTTCAAATTCTCCAGCTGTGTCTCCTTGTTGGGTTATCATTTTCATTGATGGCGGCAAGCTGTGGTGAAGATAAAAAGAAGGATGAGGACTCCGCGAACTCTGCACAGGCAGAGCAGCCCAAGGAAGATGCAAAGAAAGATGATGCGGCCGCTCAGGGTGCTGCTGCAAAGCCAGGTGAGACCATCGCTGAAGATGCATACCCAGGCTTTAACTTGAAGGTGCTTGATGATGCTGAGCGTGGCAAGTTTGCTGCGATGGCTCGTGCTGAACTTTGCCCCTGTCCCGAGTCTACACAGAGCTTGCATGACTGCTTGCGCAAGGAAGAAACACAGTGTGAGCCAGCGCGCTATGCTGCCGTGTTGATCGCCAGCGGCATCAAAGAGAAGAAGAGCCAGACTGTGATTCTTGATGAGGTCGCCAAGTATGTAGAATCCATCAACAAAACTCACGAATTCAAGCTTGATAATACTCCTGTGAAAGGAAACCCTGAAGCCAAGGTCAAGCTCGTTGAGTTTGCGGACTTCCAGTGTCCTCACTGCCGTATGGTTGTGCCTATCATGGATGAGGTTTCCAAGAAGTATGGCGACAAAATTGCTTTCTACTACAAGCACTTCCCGCTTGATGGTCACCCACAGGCCATGGTCGCAAGTCAGGCTGCTGAAGCTGCACACCGTCAGGGTAAGTTCTGGCCCATGCACAGCCTTATCTTTGAAAACCAGGAGAGCTTGAGCAAGGCGAAACTTCGTGGTTTTGCTCAGGAACTTGGCTTAAATATGGACAAGTTCAACAAGGACTTTGACAGCCCCGAGGTTGCAACCTACGTGACACAACAGCGTGGAGAGGGTGAGACCGCCCAAATCAACGGTACACCTTCATTGTTCATCAACGGTAAGGTCTACATGGGTGAGAAGAGTGTTGAGGCCATCTCCGCTGAGATCGACAAGGCTCTTGCTGGCGACGAGAAGAAGTAAGTTCTTTCGCGAGAAAAACAAAAGAGTAGGCGTGAGGTACATTATGTACCTCACGCCTACTCTTTTGTTTTTCTTGCGCCCTGTCGAATCCATTGCTCAACAAGCCAGAGCTCATCTTCGGTAAGCGCCTCTGATGTGATGCCCCGGCTAGCCGACCATTCTGGTGGCTGTAGTGTGCCACGGCGTACGGGATAGTCTGGGAGGATTTTGTGCATCAAGTAGGAGTTTGTCGGATCTTTAAAGCGTACCAGTTGAAGGTCTGTTTGCTCTGACTTTTGGCCGACCATGGCATCATAGGTCAGCGGATTTAATCCATTCCAGTCAGGTTGACCGTGGCATGCGTAACAGCCGCGTTGAGCAAAGATGTCCTTGATATCAGGCCAGGCGAGATCTTGTGTGAACTTGAGCTCAAAAGCGGTGTGTTCCTGAGCCTCTTGTGCGGCGATAAATGTCACGGATTTGTTGTAATCAGGTGGAGTAGGGGCCTCGGTGACGCTTCTTAATCCACTCCCTGAAACGGTGAGCGTGTATTCGAATGAATCGCGCAAATCTCTGTAGGGGGTCCACAGGATGGCCTTCTTGACCATAATTGGGGTGTAGCTTCCTGATGCAGAGAGTGCACCCGAGCGTAACGTGACCACGCCATAGCTTAGCGCGCTATCTTCCTGAAGATATTGATTAAACTGAATCAGAAAAGAGGGGCGAAGTGGTTGTGTTTCAGCGTCAGATGTTACGGTTGAGACAAGGAGCCAGTTTTCAAGCGGTGGTGGGAACTCAATTGGATCGCCATCCCTATCAAGAACAGGCTCTGCTTCAATTTGCCCACAACCCAGGACGCCAGACATCAGCAACAACGTGAAGAACCATGTGCGTGTGATGTCTGTGTGTTGTGGTGTCATGCTTGTGAGGGTTTGTAATGTATTGTTATACCTGGATCTTTGTCCATGATCCGCGCCAGAATTTGACGGACATGGCCAGCGCAAGAAGGAATACATAAAGCGTACCAGAGAGCCAGACGCCAAGAAAGCCAAGATCAAGTACAAAGGCAAACAGGTAGGCCATGGGGGCAAGGCAGAGCCCGTGAAGGAGGAACTCCACCACCATGACGTAACGTGTGGCGCCTGCACCAAACAGGGCCTGTGTTAGCACAAGGGCCATGGCGATGAGCATCTCCAGTCCTGCCATGATTTGAAGTCCTGGCGCAGCAGCCTTGATGACCATGTGATCATCACTCAGGAGGTCGAGGAACAGCTCGGGCATCACAATAATCACAAGCCCAAGCGCGCCATAGAAGTACATGCTCATTTTGACAGAATCCCAGCCGAAATCAGACGCTTCCTGATAGTTCTTCTTGCCCATGGCCTGAGATACAAGCGTCGCCGTGGCAGTGCCAAAGGCGATGCATGTCACAAAGCCAATGCTTAGGAGGTCGATGATGAGCTTTGCTGCGGTGGTGAAGACAGGCGGACGCGTGTGCATCAACGTGGTGCTCCAGTCCTGAAGAAAGAGTGTTTGACCCACGGATGAGGAGGATTGCACCGTGTGTTGGAACATGTTTGAGCTTGTGATGAGCGCAGGTGAGGCGTGATGCAGTTGTTCAAGCATATCTTGAATGTGCGTGGTATCAAGTGAGGCAATGATCTTCAAGAACATCAAGACGCCTCCCATGATAAAGACCTGTGCGAGGCCGCTTGGCGCGCTCAGCTTGACGAGGTTCCACATGGTTGAAATGTTGAGGTTCTTGGGGCGGTAGACCTTGAATTTACGGACCGAGGGAAGGAACGTCCACCCCATGAGGATGAAGAGTCCAATAAAGGTTGAAATGAGGCTCGCAATCGCGGCACCTGTGACATACATCGCAGGAATGGGGCCAAATCCAAAGATAAGTGAGTAGTTTAGTAGAATGTTGACGCCATTCATGACGATCGCCGCATACATGTGGATCTTGGTCTTGCCAAGTCCATCAAAGAAGCCCTTATAAATTGTGGTGAGCACCATGGAGATGACACCGATAATGCGGAATCTTGCGTAGGGAACGCCAAGCTCAATGACGGCATCATTCTGTGTGAGGAACGAGAAGAGCGTGGGAATGAGGAACCATGCAAGGATGGACACCAGAATTGATGAGAGCGTAGCAACGACAATGCCGTTTGTAAGAATCTGTCCGCTCTCTTCGACATCGCCAGCACCATAACGTCGTGCAGTCATGACCTGTGCGCCAATGCCAAGTGCGGAGAGAGAGCCACCGAATGCCCATAATAGCGGGAGGCTAAATCCAAGCGCTGCCTGACCAGGGATACTGAGGTCGGGGCTCAACTTACCGACAAAGATGGTGTCCACCACATTGATGGATGTTTGTGTGAGCATGGCGATGACGACGGGCATGGCAAGCACAAGAATGCGCTTCATTCGTGCCATGTTGACTCCAAGGTTAAACATCGTAAGTGCTCCAGATTCTATGGGTAAGTGAGGTCTTTGTTGAATGGTCAAACTGTTGTGGGTCAGGCCATGTTTCCTGACATGGGGATAGTCTGTAGACGAAGTAAGCAATCGACGCAAAAGCAAATTATGGTTTAACAGATGGTGTACCTGTCTGACGTTTGCATTTTTTGGTGGTAGGTTTGCCATAATATGAAGAGTTTGTGTTGATTTACCTCGGTGGATATGTCAGTTGGAGGGTAACTTTGGCCAGGTTGTCATGGGCCATGAACAAAACACCACCAATATACATATGAGAGTACGACGATGAAGCGCTTACTGGGTTGTAAGAAAGGGCTGCTTGGTGCCTTGACTTTATTTGCGGGAATATCTGCTCAACAGGACCCTCTGTTTGCTGATGAGCCGATCAGTTTGAGGCAAAGTTGGCGAGGAGATGTGGATTTCTTTGCGACAGGTGTGAACCTTGCGGCGGATCAGCGTGGTGTGTCGGGGACAGTGGATACCAATATTCAACCTCAGAGCGTGACAGTGCGCCCTGATATTGATGTGCCAGCCAACGCCGTAGTCGAGACTGCCTACCTTTACTGGGCAGGCACTCGTCCAAACTCTGACTGTGTGAATGCGCTTGATAATCAGGTGACATTGACTGTGCCTGGTGGCGTGGCTACGAGCGTGATTGCCAATGAATGCTTCTGTGGAGAGGGAACAACCTCTTATGACCAGCAGGTGTGTCGCTTTGATATGACACAGGAAATTGTAAATGCTGGCGGCCAGTTACATGGCGACTATACAGTCTCTGACTTTGATGCAAGCATTGCTGATGGTGCGACGGACAACGCCTCTTTCTCGGTGGTGTTGGTGTACCGTCACCCAAGCGTGGGCGTGCGTCAGGTGCTTCTCTATGATGGTATTTGGGAGCTTTATGAGTCTCACGTATCACCTTCGCATCAGGAGCTGGTGCTGACCGAGTCAGGCTTTGAAGTGGATAATCCTGCAACAGGTTCTTTGACCTACTATGTGATCGAGGGTGATCAGGGTGGTGGTGGTTCAGAGGGCGTCTCTGTGAGCAGCTCTCCAGGCAATGCACCAGCACTTCAGTTGCAGGACGCTGTCAACCCTGCCAACAACCCATTTAACCGCACCATCAATACTGTAAGCCCTGCGCGTACTGATGTGATTGGTGTGGATATTGACAGGTACGATATCTCAAGTGCGCTGACAGTGGGGGATACCTCCATCTCCATCACCTATGATGGCAGCGGAGACAAGACATGGTTGATTTACAACATCGCATCTTTTGATGTGTTTGAGCCTGTGTTTGAGAGCCGCTCGACCAAGACCTGGACGTTGCATATTGATGCGGATAATAATGGTGTGCCATCACCTGGTGATACCGTGCGTTACACGCTTCATCTTGAGAATACAGGTAACGAGGAGGGGACCATTACGGTGACGGACTCCATTCCTTCTCAGTTTGCAACCTCCTTTAATGTGGTGACTGCGGCGGGTGGTCTGGATATGTCGACGCCTTCAAATGGTGTTGTGATTCAGGATCTTACCGTGCCTGTAGGTGAGTCTCGTGACGTCATCTTTGATGTAGTGCTCGCGCAGGTGCCTGATCGTACAGAGTGGATCAACGTTGCCAATTACTCCACGCCTCCCCAAGGTGGTGCGGGCGGACAGGTAACCAGTGAGACTTCTGTGGTTGTCAGGTTTGATACGGATGGTGATGGTTTCTTTGACTTGAACGATAACTGCCCCATGCAAAGTAACCCTGCTCAGGCCAACGGTGATGGTGACGCCACGGGTGATATTTGCGATCCCTGTCCCACGGATAATCCTGATGACAGCGATGGAGACATGGTGTGCGACAGCGCTGATCTTTGCCCTGGCAAGGATGACCGTCTTGATGCAGACAATGACAGCGTGCCTGATGCCTGTGATATCTGCGATCTTGGTGATGACGCAATAGACTCCGACGGAGACTCTGTGCCAGACGCATGTGATGTCTGTGCCACAGGTGATGATCTTCAAGATGCTGATGCGGATAATGTGCCCGATGCATGTGATCAGTGCACAAGCGGAAATGACAACCTCGACACCGATGGTGACGGCATCCCCAATGCCTGCGATACATGTGAAGGCACCGCAGATGCTGATGGCGATGGTGTTGTGGATGACTGCGACATTTGCCCAGAAGGTGATGACAATACGGACACCGATGGCGATGGTATTCCTGATGCGTGTGATGCGTGTAATCAGGGTCCAGACTCCATGGACGGTGACAATGATGATGTGCCCGATGCATGTGACCTCTGCCCAGGCGCAGATGATCGAAAAGATGCTGATGGCGATACTATCCCTGACCGTTGTGATGTCTGTGATAGTGGCGATGATCTTCAGGACGATGATGGTGATGGCATCCCTGATGCCTGTGATGTGTGCTCCTCAGGTGATGATGCTGAGGACGCAGATGGCGATGGTATCCCCGACGCCTGTCAGGTCGAAAATTGCGAAGATAACACTGATAACGATGGTGACGGGCTCGCCGATTGCCGCGACCCCGACTGCGTGATGGACAACGCATGTGGCGGTTCAAGCGGTGATCCTCCCCCCATGGATATGGGGATGAGCGATGCTGATATGGGCGTTGTGGAAGACTCCACCCCCAGAGTGCTCAACGGAGGACCTGGTGATAACTGTGCCACCGCAGGTGTGAGTGGAGCAGGCAAACGTGGTGCTGGTGCACTGCTGGTCATGTGCCTTGGTCTTCTTTTGGGCGTGTTGCGCAAGAGACAGTGTGACTGATTGCATGAATTTGTTATAGTGCCCTCCTTTGCGAGGGCACTTGTACATGGCCACGTATTAATTGAATGACCCGTTACAAGCGAAATGGAGAATACCTGTGCTTGCTTATAGTTCACGTTTGAAGTCTTTTTATCGTTCTGATTTTATTGGTAAACGTTTCCTCTCGATGATGTTGGTGGGATGTCTTTCTTTGAGCGCAACAGCATGTGTGACAACCACAGATGGCGACCAGATGAAGACTGACATTGAGGCGCTCAAGGCGCAGCAAGACGCCATGCAGGAAACGATTAAAAAGCGCGAAAGTGTCATGGCCGAGATGATCGCACAGGCGCGCAAAGAGAACACCTTGTTGCGTGAGAGCATCGCCGAGGCTCAGGAAACACTTCGTAAAAATAACGCGGCTCAGGGCATCGATTTACAACAAATGCGCGATGAGCTTAACAGGCTCCGTGGACAGGCCGAGGAGCTTGATTTCAGGCTCGCAAAAATGGAACAGGACATGACCCTGTTCAAGGAAGATGTCGAGCTGCGACTTGAGGGAGCCACACAGAGCATTACCCTTCCAGAGAATGCGACCGAGCTTTTGAAGCTTGGCACCAAGACCCTGGCTGATGGTAAGGCGCGCGATGCACGCAAGATCTGCGAAGCTTTTATCTCAAGGCATCCCGAGGATGCACGTGTGGATGAGGCTATTTATTGCGTGGGTGAGTCTTATTACACCGAGGCTCAGTATGTGTCGGCGATTTATGAGTATCAGAAGATCATCAAGAAGTTTTATGATACGTCAAAGAGAGTGCCTGATGCTGCGTTGCGCATTGGTCAGAGCTTCAAAAAAATTAATAAATGCCCCTCATCAAAGCCATTCTTTGAACTTGTGATCTCGGAGCACAAGCGCTCCGATGCGGCGAAGGTCGCAAAGCAAGAGCTTGATAAAGGATGTCCATAAGCATTCACTGTTGATCATCACAAAGAGTAGTCTGTCCAGAAGAGGTTTGGAGATATGCATCGTTCGCGTTATAGTTTTTTTGTTGTGTCTATCTCCCTGATCATGCTTGCATTTTTGTCTTCTTGTGAAAACAACAAGACAAGTGCAAGTGATACTGCCAAAGCAGAGCCTGTGGTGCCAGCAAAGCTCACAGCTGAACAGATCTTGAATCAGGCGAGCGCAAAGCACTGGATCGCACGCGCCCGACAACAGTCGTTCGACAAGGCAATGCTGCACACCAAAAATCAGTTGATGAGGCAAGAGCGAGAAACTCGCCCGTCAATTCCCACAGAGCTGCTTGAAAATGCAGACCATCTGGTCATCATCTTCTCAGCAAATAATCACGGTGAGCGTGAGGATTGTGGGTGTAAACGCAATCCGATGGGTGGGCTAACTCGACGTGCGACCATGATTGATCTGGCACGTCAAACACGCGACAACACCTCGGCTGATGACCTGAAGGCGTTGAATAAATACTGGGGTTTTGAGCACGACGCTTCATTCTCACCATTTGCGGATGCTGTGTTCGTGGCAGATGCTGGCGATTTGCTGTTTCCTCATAGTACGGTGCGTAGCTCTCCTCAGGATAATCAACACAAGCTCAAGCAGCAGGCCGAGGCGATTGTGATGGCGCTCAACGAGCGGGCTCCTGATGCGTTTAATATCGGTGAACTCGACCTGTCCATGGGGCTTGGCACTCTTGAAGAGCTCGCCAAGAAGGCGACGTTCCCGTTTATCTCGGCGAACCTCAAGAGGGCGTCTGATGATAGTTTTCCCTTCAAGGGACATGTGGTGGTGGAGCGTCATGGCCAGAAGATCGCGTTTATTGGTCTGACCAAGTCCAGAGCGCGCGTGTCAGACTTCCATAAGCAGCAAGGTGTGAAGGTCGCAGAGCCATTTGTCTCATATCAACGCGAGATCGCCAATGTCCCCCAGGATGTGGATATGGTGGTGCTCTTAAATAACAATGGCATGGAGGAGACCGAGGCGCTTGTGAAGAAGCTCAAGACGGCGAAATTGCGCGTGGATGCGGCGATTGTTTCAAACTCCAACAGGATGACTGCTGACCCACGATGGACGGGTGGGGTGCCGATTGTGGAGCCTCTGAGCAGAGGTAAAAAGCTTGGTCGTATGGACCTGTTCTTGCGTGGCGATGGACCTCCTCACTATATGAATGAGACGGCCAGCAAGATGGCATTGTTTGTGGAATATCGCGGTGCGTGGCAAGGCTACCTTAACGCTGTGTATATGCGAGATAGAAACCGCGAGAAGATCGCCGAGCTGAAGTTAAAGCTTTACAGTAAGGCTCCTGTGCCACAATCCAATACCAAGGACAAGGCACCCAAAAGCGCGCCCAAAAAGCCTATCAATGAGGCGGGTATCAAGAACAACTTGATGCAGCTCAAGAAGAAGGAGGAACTGCTTGAGAGTCGTGTCAAGTTAACCTCCGAAAGCGCGCTTGAGTTTGTGGCAAAAATCAAGGACATGGAGTCTTCATCTGTCTCGGATCAGACCCGTGGCAACAGCGATGACTGGTGTGATGCGCGCGTGATGCCTGTCCTGCTCGAGATTCCCGAAGAAGATCGCACAAGGAAGATTCTCGATAAGTATAAAGAGTAATGGGTTGAAATTGCTTTAAATACAATGGCTTGTGTGTTTTGTTGGGGAGTGTGCGTTCACGATGCCTTGAGAGGCAAAAAACAAGTCGTGGACATTACGCCAGGATTGCATTAGGTTGCTTGGCGTTCATAACTTGGTGCACTGTGTGGTGTCGCGGATGAGCTGATGCTCAGGTGTGCTAGATTGACTGGATTATCATCGCTCGCTGAGCGATATCGATAGATAGATTAATTACAGGAGCTAAAAAGATGGCCGAATTAAACTGGAGAGAGAGACAAACCCAGGCATCACAGAGCTTGCTTCAGCAGGGAAGTCAAGCATTGCGTGAAGGAAACCTTGACCTGGCACGCATGGCGTTGACAGAGTCCGCAATTGTGTTGGACATGGCTCCTGAAGACACTGAAGATGTCAGGAAGTTGCGCGCTCAGGCGTTCAACGAGCTTGGTGTGGTTCACCAGCGTGGCAACGATGTCGCTACAGCCAAGACCTTCCACGAGCAAGCTGCACTTCTTTGCCGCCGCATCATCGACGAGGACGGCGACAAGAGCTTCCGTGGTAACAGCGCTGCGACACACCTCAACCTCGCCAATTTGAGCGCTGCTGCTGGCGATATGGATACAGCACGCAACGCTCTGGTTTACGCTCAGAAGACTGTAGACGAGCTTCTTGAGGAGAACGAGCCCACCATCAATACCATGGCCAGCGCCATCTACATGACCAAGGCGTCCATGCACGCGTCTCAGGAAGAGTTCGATGAGGCAGATGCATCCATGACACGTGGTCTTGAGATCTCTCGTGAAGTTATCGATGGCGGAAACAAGGCGCTTTACGTGCAGGCCACACAGGGCTGCCAGCAGCTCAGCGTGCAGTTCTTCCAGAGCGAACAGTTCGACAACGCTCTCAAGTGGGGTCGTGTCGCTGAAGAACTCTCCGAAGAGGCATTCGAGGAGCTTGGACAGGATGTGGTCTCCATCTACATCGTGAGCCAGATCAACCTCATCTCCTACAACGAGAAACTCTTCAACTTTGCTGATGCTGAGGATAGCTTCGGTAAGGCGATTGACCTTGTGGGTAACGATCCTCGCCTGCTCAAGCGTGGTAAGGACTTCTACGAGTTCTGTCGCAAGCAGTCCGATGCTCGTCTTGCTGAAGGCGGACTCCCTCGCGATGAGGTTGAGGATGGTTACGCTGATGTGCTTGAGCGCATTGAAGAAATCGGCGGCTTGCCTGAAGAGGTCGAGAACGAGCCAACACAGGCTTAAGCTCTGCTCACAAGTAGACGCAAAAAAGGGGCGGCCAAAAATCGAAGATTTTTGGCCGCCCCTTTTTTGCGTCTACTTGTACCTGTCAATGTAATTGTCAGGTATCCAGATATTGAACTCAATGCTTGCGATCTGGAGCTTATCCTTGCCCGTGATTTGTGTGGGTCGGACCACGCGTTGACCATTGAGATACGTGCCGTTTGTGCTTGCTGTGTCCTGAAGAAGGATGCGATCGGGGCGGCAGATGAGCATGCAATGATTCCAGGATACCTCGGGGTCACCAATGGTGATGTCATTGCGAGGATTTGCGCCAATGATATTATCACCTGCGACCAGGGGATAGCGTTGCGCGATGCGAGTGGGCCGGTAGATAATGGCGAGGTGTTCAGGCTGAAGCTCTTCGACGAATTGTTGCTCGCGCTTGATCTTGAGGGCAGGTTGCGTGACGCGCATTAAAACCACATCGCTTTCTTCATGAAGCCCTTCATGAAACTGAAGGTTTTCACCACACTGACCGCAAAACTGTGCATCTGCAAGGATGGGGTTTTGGCAGCTGGGGCAACGTAGCACAGGAGTTCCGCAGCTGGTGCAAAACTTGGCCTCCTCCCAAATATCTTCCTCACAATACAGACACTTCATGGTGATACAGGGCTCTTCTTTTTAACGGTGGGTTGTTGTGTCAGCGCTCACAATCGGAGATTGCATCAACACCAAGCTCCATCAGAGTAAATGTGTCGCTGTAGTGCCATTCTGCGCGCTCATCCTTGATTCGTAAACGAAATATGTAAGTTGTATCAAGGGTTGTGTCAAAAATCTCGCCTGTATCTCCCTGAATTCGTCCACAATTCTGGTCCCATGTGAACACATGAGACAGTGGGCGACCTCCCTGTTCAGTCGGGAGGAAGCTCACAGGATCAGAGCCTGTGCCCTCAAAGGCAAGTCCACAGTCCTGTGGTGAGTCGGCTGATCCTTCGCATACCTCCACGGTCAGTGCCTGATCATCTCCCTCCTCGTCGGAGAGAAGGTAAGAAACAGAGACTTCATCCGCAGATGTGAGGGCGATGGGTGTGACCTCGCTGATCTCTGCCAATGTGTTCTCCACCACGATTTGTTCGCCGCAAGCTGTGGTGAACAGGAGAGCAAGCAGAGCAATGTGTGAGGATTGAAGGAGCGTGTCGCGCATAGTGGTCATGGGTCAAGGGTCCAGTGTGTGGTGTTCTATCAGGAGGGCTTCAAGGTGTGTCTTCACATTGAGTCATGGGAAGATCCAAAGATTGTGCAAGACTTTTCAGGAGCGCTTCATGAATCAGTGAGTTACTTGCAACGACGCTCTTTTTGTACACGCCATAAGGCTGCCCCGAGTCTGCTGTGACTGTACCGCCAGCTTCCTGTACGAGCAGGTAACCTGCGGCTGTGTCCCACGGGTTCAGGTTGTACTCCCAGAATCCATCGAGACGGCCTGCCGCAACATATGCAAGATCAAGCGCTGCTGAACCAAGTCGACGCATGCCGCGAGAGCAGGCGATGACATGTCCCATGCGCTTGACAATAAGCTCGTAGGTGTCGCCTTGCTTGAACGGTGGGAACCCTGTGGCGAGCACTGCCTGTGAGAGTTGAGGTTGTTCGGTGACGTTGACTGTCTGACCATTGAGTCGTGTGCCGTTGCCCTTCATGGCGCTAAAGAGTTCGTCACGTGTGGGATCGTAGATCACGGCAACGACGGTGTCTCCCTTGTGCTGGAGCGCAATGGAGACGCAATAAATTGGAATGCCCTGCGAAAAGTTTGTGGTGCCATCAATAGGATCAATCATCCAGACGCGATCTTCACGATGCTCTTCCTCGCCGAATTCTTCGCCAAGAATACTATCATCCTTGAACAGAATACCGAGCTGTTCGCGAATGAAGGTTTCGACGCTACGGTCGACGTCAGTGACAGGATCATTTTGCTTCTTGTATTTGACAGTGAAGCCTTCCTGTCGCTCTTTTTGCATGCGTTTACCTGCTTCACGAGCGAGCGCCTCGGCGCAGCGAAGTTCCAGAGCGTAAGTGTGCGATGTGTTTGATTGCATGGTGTTTCCAGCGCAGTAAAGAGGGCAAAAAAAGACAGCATCATCAGGGATGTGTTGAGGTTCATTCCTGTATGATGCTGTCTACCGTATCGCGTATGGAAGGTCAATTATAGCTTTTCTGCACCCATGATCGCTTCCTGCACTTCGGGCAAGTTCTGGGTTCGGTTCAGGAAGCCAAGATCAAGACTGATGGAGAGGAACCCATCATACTTGGCGTAATCGCCCGTGGTGCTCGGTGTGTAAGCGCTCTCATCAGCCTGATAGGGGAGCATGACACGTTGTGTGTAACTGACGCCAAGTTTGTGGAGGTCATCAATGGGGAAGGTCATGCCAAATGAGCCTGAGAGGCTGTGGCCGTAAATCCATGCAGGTGATGCATGATCCTGTGAGACAGGGCTTGATTCGTAGCCAAGCTGTGCAATCCAGGACTTACGGTCGCCCATGTGCTGTTGCAGTCCTGCGCGAGCTGCGATGACGTCCTTGAACTCTGTGGTCGTTACGCTTCCTGGCTCATTGATGCCGCCCACTGCGCCCGAGGTTGTGATCGTGATCTCATCAAGCATGGACCACTGCACAAAATCAACCCCTGCAAAGAGCGTGGTGGTGGGTTTGATCTGATGTTGAGCTGCAAGCTGGAAGCGTCGAGGAAGCATCATGTTGAGCGTAGCGTCTGCATCCTCCATATCGCCGAAGCTTTCTGCAAAGGATTCATTCCTTGGTGCGTATGTGCTCAGGTCGCCGTTGATATTGACTTCAGAGGCCGAGGTGAACGAGAAGCCAAGGTCTGTCCCTTCTTTGGGCGAGAATGTGACGCCAGCGCCAATAGCGCCAGCGTTGCCCTTGAATATGTAATGCGCACGTCCTTCGTTGCCTGGTGCTTCACGGGGCACATTACTGAGTCCCTGTTGTTGTTCTATAATGGGGCCATAGTCGAGCGCATGATAACCATAAGCGTGTACGCGGGTGACCTGGCTGTTGATGCCCAGTGAGAATTTGTCAGAGAACTTGTAGGCAAGCGTGGGTGTAATCGTCCACGTTCGCATTCCCGAATAAATGCTCTGCCAGCGTTGCTCGCCAGCTTCATCAAGCCAGTGGGTGCGGTCGAGGTAATTTCTACCAACGCCTACGCCAATACTCAGACCTGTGTCGCTAAGTTGACGGGTGAATGCAAGGTTAGGTTGATAATCGAGCGTAAAGAGGTTGCTCTTGTCGAGTTCCTGATTTCCATTTGTTTTCTGGAAGCTTGCGAATCTCCAGGAGAGGGCAACATCAGCATGCACGCGGTTGTCAGAGAGCCCCGTGATTGTGGCGGGGTTCCAGAAAATGGAGCCTGTGGCCTGGTTGTTTGCTGTGTTGGCTTCGGGGCCTCCCTGTGTGAACTGTTGAAGGGGAGAGCCCGCAAAAGCAACACTACTGGATGAGACAATGGCGAGCACGCCAAGGAGTGATAGTGCGTGTGTGGTGATGGGTTTCATTGTGCACCTCCATCGTCTTCTGTGCTTTCTTCTATGATGTAGGCTGAGCATGCATCCATGACACCTTCTCGTGTGGCAACATAAGTACCTTCAATGACGAAGTCGTTGCCTCCCGTCGGGGGGAAGTCCTTGATTGTGATTACGATGGAGCTTCCCTCGATGCAGTCATCGGAGTGTGCGGTGCCCTGGATCTGAATATCAGCGAGGAGATCCATGTCGACGAAACCCATGAGCATTTCTTTGGGGAATGGGACATCTGTGAATGTGACCGAGAACACACCTTGTTCTGTGAGGCTTGCGTCTTCACCGACGACCCCCATGACATCTGGCTCGGCAGGGGAGCGAAGCTCGACAGAGATTTCTGTGCCATTGTCTTGTTCAATGACAAGAAGATATCCCGCCTGGACTGGTTCTGTGATGGTTGGGATTGTGAGTGCGGCATCCACGAGGAAGTTTCCTGCGATATTGACAATCTTTGCATCGCCGAGTTCGGCAGCAGGGGCTGGATCTTCGAGATCGGAGCCAGGTTCAATGGGTTCTGTGCACCCTGTGAGCAGGATCATGGCAAGCATGATGCTGTGTAGAATAAGAAAATGTGTGGGGCGTATATTCATGAAATCTCCATAAGTTCTACGCGGAACGAGCGAGTATATGTGTTACGTCCTGAAATATATAAGTGACATGTTTGCAAGACCCAGCCTGAAGGCTGAGTCTTGAAACATGTGCTGAAATCGCACTGAGGGTGTGCGACGTGAGAAAGTGATAGTCACTTGAGGGCGAGGGGTCAAGGATTTATTTAACGAACGTTAAATAAATCCTTGACCCCTCGCCAAAAGAGGAGGAGGCAGCGGCTGATATATCAGCCGCTGCCTCCTCCTCTTTTGGCTGGTTTTTCTATTGAATCAGTGGTTTAGGATGGATTCGTGTACAGCGATCCTGAGATCGAGGATGCCCTTGTTCTCGCGAGTGGGGTGAACGCGGTTGGTGAGAAGCACGGCGCAGGTTTGAGTGTCACGTTCAAGCCAGATGGAGGTTCCTGTAAAGCCAAGGTGGCCCACAGTGCGTCCGCGAGTGAATCCACGGCCAGCGCTGGAGCGCTGGCCACTGGGGGTGTCCCAGCCTGCCAGGTGATGTCCTGTCGCAGACATGGTTTTTCTTGACCAGAATAATCTGAGCGTGTCTTGAGAGACGAGTGGCGATGTGATTGTGCCCGCGTCAATGGCGAGCAGATGTGTGCCAAACGAGCATAGATCTGCGGCTGAGCCAAAGACGCCTGCGTGTCCCGAGACGCCGCCCAACAGGTGGGTGTTTTCATCATGGACGATCCCCCGTACGGTGCCTCTTTCAGGAGTGCATTCCGTGGCCACGACCTGTTCTAGTGTCCAGGGGAGGGGGCGTGTTTTTGTGAGGTTGATATAGCGTGTTTGCTCCATCTTTAGGGGCTGGAAGATGAGTTTATCTGCAAGGTTATCGAGGGTGTCCTCAAAGAGATCCTCAAGGAGGGCCATGATCGCGATGTATCCGAGGTCGGAGTATGCGTAGTCTGTGCGGGGCGCTTTTCGCGGTGTGGCGATGACGCGCTTCAGAATGGTTTTTCGTAGAGTCGCGAGGTCTTCGAGCTTTGGTGGAAAGGGGTAATCCTCATAATATTTATGCCATGCGGGGAGGCCAGAGCTATGGTTGAGTAGGTCTAGCAAGGTCGCCTGCGGCATGGTCTCTGGCGTACTCCAGCCAGGGATGAGTTGATCCAAAGGCGTATCAAGTGTGCAGAGGTTTTGATCCACTGCGATCATGGCAAGCGTGGCAGGGACAAGGCACTTGGTGACGCTCGCCAAGTCAAAGATGGGTGGCATCTGTGTGAGAGGCTCCTTGTGTGGCTCAAGTTGTGTGTATCCCTGTGCAATGTCCGCAATCATATCGCCTCGACTGCTTGCCATGATATGTGCACAGGAGCAGGTCTTGTGTTCAAGGTCTTCGACAGAGTGTGCGATGTGAGCGTCAAGGATGGTGTGCAGGCGAGTGTTCAGATCTTGCATGATACTCTAGGTTCCGTTGACATAAGCTAAAGGTATGAAAACTTGACA
>CATLTV010000130.1 GCA_950059285.1 uncultured Pseudomonadota bacterium
AACGTGATGATGCCTGGCCTGATTGGCAAGCTCAAGAAGAGCGCTGCATCAAAGCGCGCCAATGAGTTGCTTGAGCTTGTGGGGCTCAGGGATCGTGTGCATCACCAGCCAGGCGAGCTTTCAGGCGGTGAGCAACAACGCGTAGCCATCGCACGTGCTCTCTTCATGGAGCCCAAACTCTTGCTCGCTGATGAGCCCACAGGAAACCTCGACCTCGCCACAAGCGGTGGTATTCACAAGATCCTCAAAGATCTTAACAACGAGGTTGGTATTACCATTGTGATCGTGACGCACGATCCTCGACTGGCCGCGCAGATGCCTGTGCAACTCCTCGTGGACGATGGCAACATCATTCCGTTCCACAAGGGGGATGAGCGCATCGGCACACGTCTCCCCGAGGAGATGTTGCATCGAGAGCCCACAAAACCTCTGACATTTGAGCAGTCCTGAGAGCTTTTGCCGGGACGACGTAACCACGTGTACGATTTTACAAGAAGTTCTTTCATGACTCGACTTGTAGAACCTGTCTGTGTTATGCGTCTGCGGCGATGTCTTGGAGCGTTTCAGGTGATATGCCATCTCATGTCTTGATGCACAAGATCATGGATCGTGCTCGACCAATGTCGTGTGATTGAATTTAGCGAGCGCAAAGTAAAGAGATGAGTACGTGGAAAGCAGCAGTAATCTATATGATAGAGTCGTTCAAAAGCCCTCAACATCAGGTGACCCTTCAGTTCAGGGAGGTCTCATGAGTGATGCGTGCCGCCAAATACAGGTGAGCAGGTTGACCATGACGTGGATGAAGTGGCTTTCTTGTGTGATTTTCTGGTGTATGGGTGTGCTCGTCACACCTCAAGTTGTACAGGCTCAGACCTCTGCACAGCAGGGTGAGGATATCCTCGGTGCAGTTGGCCCTGATGAGGAAGCTCGTTTTGAAGGGCAAACCGTTGTTCAGGTCAAGGTTCAGGGCAACCGTCGTGTGGATGCACGCTCACTGACCAGTCAGATGAGAATGCGTCAGGGTGGTGTCTTTAGAGCGCGTATGCTCAGTGAGGACCTCAAGCGCATCTGGCGTCTTGGTTTCTTTGATGACCTCAAGGTCGATGTCTCGGCTACTGACGGTGGTGTCATCGTCACCTATGCTGTCGTTGAAAAGCCTGCCATCGCCGAGGTCAAGTTTGATGGCAACGATGAACTGAGCGAAGAGGACATCCTTGAGGTTGTGGATGTCAAAAAGTATCAGGTGCTTGACATCAGCAAGGTCAAGGCCAACGCCGAAAAGATCCATAATCTCTATGTTGACAAGGGCTACTACCTCGCCGAGGTCGACTACGATATCGACATCAATCCCAAGTCTCCCGATCAGGCCAATGTGACCTTCAAGATCAGGGAGTACGCCAAGGTTCAGGTCAAGAAGGTTACCTTCCTTGGCAATGAGGCGCTCTCTGATGATGAACTCAAAAAGGTGATGAGCACGCGTGAAGGCGACTGGTTCTCATTCCTGACAAGCTTTGGTAACTTCAAGGAAGATGCCTTTGAAGCCGACCTCCAGCGCCTCACCGCATACTACTATGATAAGGGTTACGTTCAGATCGAGGTGGGCTACCCCACGATCCGAATTTCCCGAGATAAACGCTACCTTTATATTACGTTGAAGCTCAAGGAAGGTCCTCGCTTCAAGGTCGGTGATGTCGATGTACAGGGCGACTTTATCGCCAAGAAAGAATCACTCCAGAAACGCATCAAGCTGAAGAGCGGCGAGTACTTTAGTTACGGTACATTGCGCCAGGACATGGAGGCGTTGAGCTCTGTGTATTTGAACGCGGGTTATGCTTACGCCAACGTCAACCCACTCACACAGGTCGATCCTGATAAGAAGACCGTCCACGTCAACTATGACATCCAGAAGGGCAGCAAGGTTTACTTCGGTCGTATCGAGGTCTTTGGCAATGCCAAGACCCGCGACAAGGTGATTCGCCGAGAGCTCGTGATTGAAGAGGGGCAACTCTTCTCACAGAGCTTGATCACGCTCTCCAAACAACGTGTGCAACGTCTTGGTTTCTTTGAAAACGTTGAGATTACAACGCAGCGCGCAGATCGCGACGATGTGATCAATGTACAGGTGCGTGTAGCAGAACGCCCCACGGGAACATTCCAGGCTGGTGCTGGGTTCTCAAGTACAGAGAACTTGCTTGCCAACCTTCAGGTATCTCAAAACAACTTCCTTGGTCGTGGTCAGGTCCTCTCGGTACAGCTCCAGTGGTCCAGCATTCGTACGCTCTTTAATGCGCAGTTCTCCGAGCCGTATCTCTTTGATTCTCGACTCCGATTCTCCTCCAGCGCGTATCGTTTTGACTTTGCTTATCCCGATTATACACAGCTCTCGACAGGGGGTAATGTGACGCTTGGGTATCCTCTGTTGAGTAACCTCAATGGCGCACGCGACCTGTCCGTATCCATGACCTACAAGTTGGAAGAGGTCAGGATCACGCCTGGTGGACGAACCGCACGTGATGCGCGCTCCATTGGAAGTTTGTTCCGTGGTGGTTTGACCTCATCGCTGAGCCTGGGTCTGTTCTACGATTCGCGTGATAACCCATTCTTCCCTACAAAAGGGCAGTTCCACTCCGCGCGTGTTGAGTTCGCAGATGACGTCATGACACGCTCCGAGACCGAGTTTGTGAAAACCAACCTTGAATCTCGCCTGTACGTGCCTCTCTTCTGGCAGTTCGTGTTGCGCCTTAACGGTCAGCTTGGTTTCATCACATCGATTGATCCCAATAAACCCGTGCCGCTCCAAGAAAGGTATCTTGTGGGCGGGCCCAATACCGTACGTGGTTTCCAGCGGTTCAGTCTGGGCCCGACGCGTACGGTCGCCTCTAACAGTGGCGATCCAGGGACGGCAGGTTCCGAGTTCAGGCTCGGTGGTGACCGCCAGCTGCTGTTGACAGCAGAGGTCGAGTTCCCGATCCTGACAGCGATTAACCTCAAGGGTGTCTTCTTTGCTGATGCTGGTAACGCATTTGGTGAAGGTCAGGAGTATACCCTTGCGCTCGACCTGTTTAAGGACAATGAGAACGACTACTCGGATGCCCTGAGGACTGCGGTCGGTCTTGGATTCCGCTGGTTTAGTCCGATTGGTCTGCTCCGTTTTGAATGGGGTATCCCACTTGCGCGTCTAAAAGGTGAAGACAGAGTGGTCTTTGAGTTTAGTATTGGAAATGGTTTTTAGGTTTGCGCGCGCTCTGCGCAACACACAGGGTTGAGCCATTTCAAACAGAATATATCTTGATTAAGGAGAAAGATAATGATGCAGCTTCAGAACGTATTGCGCAAACTTACCCTCACTCTCGGTGGCATGCTTGTTGTGCTCGCCGTGGTGTTCCCCTCCAGCGCATGGGCTCAGGCGCCCAAGATTGGTTATGTGAACCTTCAAAAAGCACTCAATGAAGTGGACGAAGGTAAAAAAGCAAAAGCCAAGCTCAAGAAAGACTTCGACAAGAAACAAAAGAAGCTTGATCAGGCTCAAAAAGAACTCCAGGACCTCAAGGCCAGCATTGAATCTCAGGGCATGATGCTCAGCGAAGATGCCAAAATGCAAAAGGCCAGAGAGTTCCAGCAAAAGATGGGAGAACTCCAGCAGACCTACATGACCCTGCAACAGGAGCTCGCCACCGCTGAAGCCAAGGCAACCAAGAGCATCTTCGACAAGATGGGTAAATTGATCGAAGAGATCGCCAAGGAAAAGAAGTATGACCTTGTGCTTGAGAGCACCGAGTCCGCGATCCTCTTTGCCAAAGATGACATGGATTTGACCGCTGAACTCATCAAGCGTTACAACGCAAAATACTAAACAAGAAAGATTTTCTGGCGGATATATGTTTTAAACGCGGCCAGGAACTTGTGAGTTTATCATAGTGATCGCCAGAGCCCTGTGGGTCCATCTCCGATGAGAGATGTGGCTCATCAGGGCTCTTTGGTTAGCATTTCAACATGGAAAAAGGACTGCATCGATGAATCATTGGCAACGCACGATTATTTATACTCTGGGTGGGTGTTGCTTGGCGTTATCAGGCTGCGATTGTGAGAACAAGGTGCGCAAGGCGTTGAGTGATCCTGGTCGTCGTGTTCAGCCCTCAGATCGCTCTGACACAGACACAGTCATTGCTCCTACACCAGGCTTGCCCACATCTGAACCTGTGGAGGAGGAACCCAATGATAAACGTAAGGATGCCACAAGGCAGGAGTTATCCCGCGAGTTAAGGCCTCTGCACGCTTCTTTGGGGGGTGGTGATAAAGAGGACTGGTTTATGGTGGGAGCTGCTCAGGATGAACTCCTTGAGGTCACCGTGCACCCCGAATCCGAAACGCTTGATCTTGAGCTTTCAATTATCAGCAGTGATGACACGGCTCTTGTGTATAACCTCACTTTAGCGGGTGAAGATGAAGTTATTCCATTTGCAAGAGTCAGTGGTGGGGAGCCGCTTGTGTTACGTGTCAAAGCAAAAGCTGGCAGTGGTGATTATCAGCTTGTGCACAGACGACATATGTCTGCTGGAGCGCTTGAAGCAGAGCCAAATGACATTTGGGCGGACGCCATTCCACAGCATGGCGGCGGAACGATTCAAGGGTTTTATGATCGTCCTCAAGATCGGGACAGGTTTGTGCTCTCTGCACAGACCGCACCTTATGGCGTGGCGCTGTCTGGCGTGGATGGTGTTGCGCAACGACTCCGTGTGTACCTTGGCGACGAGATGATCTGGGAGGGCGAACTTGATGCTGGTACTGGTTCATTGATGATTCCAAACCTTGCACCACAACGAGAGTGGGGGGTGGAGGTGTTGCCAGGTGATGACAAAAGGTTTTCACGTCAGAAGCCCTATGTGATGCAGTTTCTGTCACACAAGGTCAGTGATGCAGGCATGGTGGTTGAGGTTGAGCCAAACGATGAGATGAGCGAGACACTCGCATCCATGGGTGGTGTGGGTGCGGAGCCACTCAAGATCAAGGGGTACTTACATGATGCAAATGATCGTGACGTGATGCGTTTTGATGTGCCTGAATTGGCGAGGATCGTACGTGTGAAGCTGCAAGATAAAACTGGCAAAGCGAGCGCGAAGCAGGGGGGGCTGACGCTGAAGGTTGGGCTTGAAGGGCAGGTGACTGCGATGCCTGAAGGACAGGAGAACCTGGAGCTATGCCATGTGTTGTCTGCATCGGATCGTGGTGGATACTTGTGGTTGACCGTGGCGCACTCTGGTGAGGCTCGCGCGACAACGCAGGTTGATAGCTTGTTGACGATGATAGAGCGTGGTGAAGATTATCACCTGGAAGTCTGGAGTCAGCAGATGGATGATGCTGGTGATGCGCTTGAGTTAAACGGCGATGACAACTCCAGAGAGAAGGCCAGGGCTCTTGAGTTTGAGGGTGTTGATGCCACATCACAAGGATACCTGTTAGCGGATCGCGATGAAGACTGGTATAAGTTTACTTTACAAGAAGACAGTCGTGTGACGTTTGGCGTGCAGAGCCATCCTCTGGATCTTATGCTTGAGCTTCAGGATGATGAAGGGGCCATGATTGCCGAGGTTCAGGGGGCAGGAAAGGGGGGCGAAGAGCGCAAAGAAATTAACCTTCCACCTGGTGAATATTTTCTTAAAGTAAGTGCACTTAGTGCCACATCATGTGAGCCCTATACGGTCTATGTGAAGATCGAGTGAGCCATGTATGAAGGTTTGCAATATTTAGGGTGATCATCTATAGTCGCGAATGGATCATGTCGATACAACGATGTAGGAGAAGGTTTGTCTCATGCGCAATTTATAAAATGCGCGAGAGTGCGCGGGATTGTCATATGACGATGAGCACAAGACAGGTGTCATGATGAGATGCCCTTCGAGTATACAAGGAGATAAAATGAGTTGGTTTAAGAGTCGTATTGGTGTCATTACCTGCCTGGGTGGTTTGGTGGCGATATCTGGTTGTACTGAAGACGCACAGCCCGAAGGGCGTCAAGTTGAAGAGGCTGTGGTTGAGGCAACGCCTCAGTTTGTGGAGGGGCGTTATTATGGTTACGTGAACCCCTCCACAGGCGTGGTGAAGTTTTCAGATAAACCTATTTCCCTGGATCTTGAAGATGGGAAGTCGGCACTTTCACAAGCTGGCCATCTGGTGCCTGGTCAATTTGGCGAGGTTGTTGTGGTTCAGGACTCAACAGCAAACAGCAATCCTTCACAAACGTTTGAGCTTCAGGGTGGAGCAGCTGCTCTTGACGATGCCGCGCAAAGTGCTGGTCAGACCCAGTGTCCTGGTCAGAACTTCACGATCGATATTACCCTGAAGCACTTCTTTGATTTGGCATCTCTTGAAGATGTGTATGTGGAGTTCACGCATGTCTCTCCAGGGCCGACGCACTATCCCTTTGATACGGATTCTATTCCTGGCGGATTGCCTCTGGATAATACATATGGTGTGTACAGCTATGGTACGCTGGATAACAGCAACTCCAATGCATCATCGCGCACCTGGAAGTTTGAGCGTTGCACAACAGACCCCTTTGTCTTTGAGTTTGCTGTTCTTGGTACTTGCGTGCCTGAGGTTGGAAAGTCTGCGCTTGAAGCGTGTGGTGACAACCCATCATACAAACGACTTGTGGCTGGTAATCAGTTCTCCTGTTTCAAAGGCGCTGACAACGTGAACCGTTGTTGGGGAAACAACAGCCAGGGGCAGTTGACTACAGGTGATACGACAAGTTCCTCCACACCTGTATCGATCAAGCGAGAGCAGGGTGATGAGCCTGCTGTGCCCACAAGGGTTGTGTTGGGTAAGAATCACTCATGTATGGTGTTGGATAACAAGTATGTCAACTGTTGGGGAAGCAATGCTGAGGGGCAGTTAGGTGACAACACGGTACTTAACAGCGCATCGCCCATTCCAGTCCTGTCTCAAGCAGATATTCCATTGACAGGTGTGGACGACCTCGCTTTGGGTGATGGTCACAGTTGCGCGTTGACAACCTCTGGCGGTGTGCAGTGTTGGGGTGCAAACAACGCAGGTCAATTGGGTACGAACTCTCTTGTGTCTTCAGACTTCCCCGTTGATGTTGTTGGTGTGGGCGGTTCTGGGACCTTGTCAGGAGTGGTTCAGGTTGCAGCAAATGGTTTCAACACATGTGCAGTGCTCGATACATCTGAAGTTGTATGCTGGGGACTGAATAACCGTGGACAACTTGGTAATGGTTCAACAACGTCTCGTTCTACTATTCCTGTGTACGTCAGTGATGGTGCTGGTGGAACGCTTCAAGATGTGGTGCAGGTGTCTCTTGGTACGTACCATGCGTGTGCTGTGACAAGCATTGGCGAGGCTGTCTGTTGGGGTTACAATGGTGCAGGTCAGCTTGGCGATGGTGCAACAGTTGATAAGTCTGTCCCTGTAGCTGTGAAAGATGAAACAGGAACAGGGTTCTTGACAGGCGTGTCACAGGTGGCAGCAGGTCGATTGCACTCATGCGCATTGCTCAGCAACGGAGAGGCTCGTTGCTGGGGTAAGGGTGGCTTCCTTGGCAATGGTTCAACCGCAACCTCCAAAATTCCTGTCGTGGTCTCTGACCCTTCTGGCTCTGGCGCTCTGAGTAATGGTCTTGAAATTGTGGTGAGTTATGACCATGCCCTCTTCCTCATTGATAATGGTGAAGTGGTGAGCTGGGGTTCAAATGTCAATGGACAACTTGGTGATGGCAGTACATCTATTCGTCTGGCTCCTGTATTTGTGAAAAACGATTTCGGTTCTGCAAATTTGACGGCTGTGCAAAATATTTCAGCTGGTTACAACCACTCATGTGCATTCATGGCCGATCGCAGCGTCATGTGCTGGGGTGGAAACGCTGAAGGTCAGCTTGGTGATGGCACAACAACATCCTCTGTTCTTCCTGTGACTGTTACAGGTCTGTGATAGCTAGGTTTTAGCAAAAAAAGAGGGTGACTGGCTTGCAGCCAGTCACCCTCTTTTTTTGTTCTTTTTCAGCTCATCGCAATCGATGCTTGCTTACATGGGGGGGAATCGCGCATGATACGCCGCGAATTGTGGTGTGTGGAATGGACCGCATGATACACACCTTCGGTGATAAGATTGAGTTGTAGTCATCGTGATGATGGCTCAAATAATATCATGTCTTTGTGCATGGGGAGTTGTGATAGATGCAGCCGATTCTTGTTGGTGTTGCAGGTGGATCTGGTTCAGGTAAAACGACAGTAGCAAAGCGCATTATCAAGGCGTTTTCTTCTGACGAGGTAGTCCATATGGATATGGACTCTTATTACAAGGATCTTGGTCATTTGACGTTGCCTGAACGTCGTAAGGTCAACTTTGACCATCCTGATGCCTTTGATACTGAACTGTTTACAGCACACCTTTCGGCGCTCAAGTCCAATATGCCTATCGCCAAGCCTGTGTATGACTTCACACGTTCAACACGCGCCAAGGAAGTTGTTCAGCTTACTCCTGCGCCTGTGGTCGTGGTTGAAGGAATCATGGTGCTCGCCGTGCACGAGGTACGAGAGCTCCTTGATGCCAAGATCTTCGTGGCTACAGATGATGATATTCGCTTCATCCGTCGTCTTGAGCGTGATGTGACAGAGAGGGGGAGAAGCCTTGAGTCGGTGATCGAGCAGTACACCAAGACGGTCAGACCCATGCACCACGCATTTGTGGAGCCAAGTAAACGACACGCAGATGTGATCATCCCCAAGGGCGGTAAAAACGAAATCGCGATTGGTATGGTGATCTCCGACCTCAACGCTCGAATTTCAGCGCTTGGGTGGGAAGGTGTGACTGGACATCTCAAAAGAAAACGCGCTGAAGAAGAATAACTTCAGCATGCTCTACCTGGCAAACAGGTAGAGCGCCACGCTTGATACGAGAATAAGCAGGAAGATGATGAGCGCAATCACAGGTGTACGCCTGGCTGTGCGTGAGTCTTCCTGCTTCTTTTTTAGCTGAGGATAAGCGCCCGAATCGATGTTTCTTGCATCGGGTGTGGATTGTGGGTCCCAGCTCCAGTTCTCTTTTTGCTCAGGTTGTTCGGTGGGGGCTGTGGTCGTGTCTGATGGCGCAGGGGAGACCTCAATTTTTCCAAGCGATACAGGTGCCTGCCCTTCCTGACCCACATCAAGATCACTGCGTTTAAATGAGTTTGATGGTTTCTTGGTCTTGGTGAGTACGATCACCTCGTCTTCCGATTCGTGGAGTTGAGGTGTGTGCTCAATGATGCTGAGAATTGCAGAAGATGTGCTCAATCCACCAGATGCAAGACCTTCTGGTGGAACATCCTCAAGATCGGAGGGCAGCGGTGTATGGTAAGAAGGACTCTTTGCTGGCGGCGGCGTAAGATGGGTGAGCTTGCCAAACGGAATCGCATCAACTGAGGCGTGCGCAGGTTGACCCAGGCCGCCAAGAAGGTCGTCTTCGGGGCTAGACTCTTCCACCAACTCTATGGTGGGGAGGTCGTCCTCAAGCTGAGGTGGCGTGAGCTGTCGCGTTGCAGGTGGTAAGGACGAGAGCAGTGAGGATGGCAACGCCGTGATGACTGGACGCGAATTGTCCAGGGCGTTGAGAAACTCCTTGGCGCTCTGGTAGCGAAGCTCCTTGTCTTTCTGAAGCGCGTTCAAGATGACTCGCTCAAGATGAGGGTTCACTGGTTGAATATCTTCAGGAAAGGGTGGGACCTCTTGAAACAGGTGACTCCTCATAATTTTGACAGGATTTTTGTCCATGAAGGGTGGGGAACCACAGACCATTTCATACATGATGACCCCGAGCGCGTAGAGATCTGTGAGGTGATCAACCTCTTCTCCGGCGGCTTGCTCCGGTGACATGTAGACGGGCGTTCCCACAGTGGAGCCTGTCACGGTGAGTCTCTTTCCTTCAACCGACATGCTGCCGTCTGGTTGCGCGAGCTTGGCGATGCCAAAGTCGAGCACTTTGACAAACTCTTCCTCATCGGTCATTGATGAGCACAGGAAGATGTTTTCTGGCTTGAGGTCGCGGTGGACAATTCCTTTTTGATGCGCCTCGGCGAGGCTCTTGAGGATCTGTCTTGAGATATGAATGATTCGGTGCTCGGGCAGGGTTGTGTCGCGCTTGAGGACATCCGCGAGATCCTCGCCTTCAAGAAACTCCATGACAATGTAAAGGAGATTGTCAGCCTTTCCATAATCGTGGATCGTGATGGTATTGGGGTGCGTAAGCTGTGATGTGAGTTGAGCTTCTCGTTTGAAGCGCTCAACCACGTCCGCAATACTCATGAACTGAGGGGGGAGGATTTTGATGGCGACTTCGCGGTCAATGTTAAGCTGGCGTGCTCGATACACCATGCCAAACCCACCGCGCCCGATCTCGGATATGATCTCGTAACGCCCTGCAAGTATATGCCCCTGTTTTTTGTGACTCTCCGATGGGTCCATGTGGTATAGATCCTGGTGCAAGAGGTTTCTTGGACCAGAGCATAAAGAGAAAGTACCCTTGTAGGCAAGCATCAAGCGAAAATGCTTTTCTACAAGAAGGAGGATGGGCCATCATGTTTGCCCACTATAACAATCAAATCAAGGGGATCTTGTATGCTGCGTATACGCGGCTTGCTCCAGAAATTGCAGCGCAGTTGGAGCAGGTTGTGACAAAGCCTGTGACGGACGCCTTTACAAAACAGATCCTTGAACACGCAAAGCGTTTACCTTCCTGCGAGCTTGATGTCCATGTGTCGATGGATGGATGTTTTTCAGAGAGCTATCGAAGAGCCTCTGGCATGTATTACACGCCCGAAAAATGGGCGCGTTTTATGGCTGGAGGGGTGGAGTTCCTGTCTGTGTCTTCGCCAGTGACTGCATTGGATCTGAGCGCTGGAGATGGTTCTTTGTTGTTGGCGCTTGCGCAGAAGTATGGTGCAGCTGTGCACGTGCGTGGTGTGGAGCTTGAGGTGGCCAGCGCGATGTTTGCGGCCTTACGACTTATGTGGTGTCGTCAGCAACAGGGCGTGTGGACCATGGTCGATCAGATTGCGGTGGGAGTGGATGGCCTCTCATGTGATGTGGATCACTGGCTTGATGGTGTTCCTGTGCATGTGGTGGTGGGGAATCCTCCTTATCTTGGTGAAAAAGGAAACAGAGCTTTTTTTGACGATCTCTTTGAGCGTCATGAGCATCTGGTGCGTTGGCGCACGAAGCGATTGGACCTCCTCTACCTGTTTTTGATCAGAGGAGCACAGTTACTGACTCCTGGTGGTGTGATGGTGCATATGACCAGCGCATACTGGCTTCAGGCTCAGGGGGCTCAACACCTGCGCGATTATCTCAGAGAGGTGGCTTCTCCCGTGTTGTTCTGGAGCAGGCCAGGGGAGCGGCTCTTCAAGGATGCGCCTGGCCATCACTCGCTGGTCAGCGTGTACCAGAAGAGGGGAGGTGGTGAGGCTCCCGAGAACAGAGCATATGCGTGTGAGGGCGAACATGGTGAAGACATGGACTTGCTTGCAGCCTATAACGCTGGGGAGCCTGCGCTGGAACTGGAGCTTGATAGTGGAGGATTACGACCTTTTGTGGGGCGCAAAAGTTATGAAGATGCCCGCGATTACAGGTTGAAGTGTGCGAGGTTATCATCGCTGTTTAAGGTGTGTCAGGGGTTTGTGTCAGGGGCTGATGTGGTGAGCAAGCGTCACCTCAAGATCCTTGAGAGCGCAGAGGTTGAACATGACCTTGGTCATGGTGATGCGGTGTATCTGTTTGCGTCCTGGGATGCTGTCCCCGAAGAGCTCATGTGTTTCAAGGGAGAGGTTATCTTTCCTGTGTTGAGAGGATCACTGGTGGTCAACCAGAGCCTGATGCTTGAGGCTGCGATGCAAGAACAGATGTATGCGTTGTATGTGGATGCTCCGCTTGAGGAGGGGACGGATATCTACGACGCGGTGTGTACGCATCTGTCTGTGATGAAGCCTGTGCTCAGCGCGCGTCGCGAGGTCAAGATGGGGCGGATCCCATGGTATCGTATGCACTGGCCACGGAGTCGAGAGGAGCAACTTGGGCCAAAGCTTGTCATGGCGCGCAGGGACACGGCCTGGAAGGTGGGGCTGGACTGTGGGCAGCATGTGGTTTCAAGTGATTGTACATACATCACACATCATGAGGAGCGTCGCCGTAAGTTTGGTGCGTTGCAGTGTGTCAGGGAGCTTGCGCGTGTCATGACGTTGTTGAATCAGCCTCAACTCAGGCGAGATTTACATGTGTATGGAAAGCAAAAGGGTGAGCTTTATGAGTTTTACTCCGAACCTGTGGGAGAGGTTCCTCTGGCGTTGGTTACCTCGGGGACGGGAGAGTATATCTTTGATACCTCGGTATTGGGTGATGCACATGCGGGTGTATTGGAGCAAGAGGTGCAGTTCTTGATGGAGGGACTTGATGAGGATACGCTCAGCGCTTCCATTCAGTGGGGCTGACGGGTGCCTTGTGACTGGTTTTGACATAAGTGCCAAAAACTTGGTTGGCAACGGCGCATTTGAGTCTAGGATTTGCCCATCCTTCGGATGAATGAGGGTGGAAACATGATAGCCCTTCATAAATGGATATGTTAAAGGCTCCAGATAACATGTTGAACGACGTGGTACGTATACATTTTAAAGTCAGGTATACCCCTATCAGCAAGGATGAGTTCGAGCTGATTTTGAGCCATAAATATAGAATCAAGAATAATTGAGCATAGCGGAGAGAGTTGTAGTGCAAACTTTGGAATTGATGACCCAGGCGTTGATTGTAGCCCAGGCAAGTGGGGAGATGGCAGACTGGATCGCACCAGTTGTGATTGTGGTTGTGATTCTTATTGTGGCTGCGTTGGCAGTTGCTTCACGTAAGAATGTGGAGGCGGATGCGTCCTCTGATGACACCCCCAGGCCAACCCAAGTCAAGGACATTGATCCCAAGATCAAGCAGTACACGACCAACGTCGACGAGATTCGCGAGCAGGGTTTTGATGAGGCTGAGATCGAAGCGATCCTCGCCAAACCACGCGATCAAAGGACCATGGCTGAGGTCAGAAAACTCAACCTTGCCAAAAAAGCATCCAAGACCCTCAAGGAAAGGATCACCGCCGTCGAGCAGACTCAACTTGCCCGTCAGGAGCACGACGAGTTTGATGCTCATGGTGAGGTGGAAACCCCCACTGAAGACGATACGTCATCAAGTGAAAGCACGGAGGCAGAGGTCGAGTCCAAGTCTGGTGATGTGGCCGAGCAGAAGGAGGATGACGCCAAGAGCTTTGAGGATGGTCTTGGGAAGACACGTGATGGGTTCTCCAAGGAATTCTTTGGGTTGTTCAAGGGTAAGGAGCAGCTTGATGAGGACTTGCGCGATGCGATTGAGGAGTTTCTGTATACCTCCGATATTGGCGCCAAGGCTGCGACCAAGATCATGGCTCAGATCGACCGCACCAAGGATGAGGTCAAGAGAGACCCAACAAGAGTGTGGGAGTTTGTGCGTCGTTACATCACAGAAGAGATGTTGGCAGCACGCGAGGACAAGCTTGATATTGGTAAGCACGCTCCCTTTGTGATGTTGATCGTGGGCGTGAACGGTGCAGGTAAGACAACCACAATTGGTAAGCTTGCGAGCCGTTACAAGCGCCAGGGTAAGAAGGTGCTCGTGGTGGCGGGTGATACCTTCCGTGCAGCTGCTGTGGAGCAGCTTGAGGTGTGGACCGAGAGGGTGAATGTGCCTATCCACAAGGGTAAGACCGAGGCAGATCCTGCCAGCGTGGTGTTTGATGGTATCGCACGTGGTGTGGAGGAGGGCTTTGATGTGATCCTGTGTGATACTTCAGGGCGATTGCACACGGACATCAGGTTGATGGACGAGCTGAAAAAGATTGAGCGCGTGAGTGGCAAGGCGCTTGAGGGAGCTCCGCACGAGACGGTGCTTGTTCTTGACGCAAACTCGGGCCAGAACGCAGTGGCGCAGGCCCGCACCTTTGGTGAGGCGCTGGGGATCTCTGGCTTGATCTTGACCAAGCTTGATGGCACCGCACGTGGTGGTGTGATCATGGGTATTGGCGAAGAGCTCGATGTGCCTGTGAGGTATGTGGGCATTGGTGAAGGGATCAAGGACTTGCGTGAATTTGATGCGCGCGAGTTTGCCGACGCGCTCTTTTTGTAATCTGTTGCAGACGAAAGCCCGTCCGTTAATTGGTTGCTGACTCTGCGGAGTGTGTGTTATAGGTTGTTGTAGTCATCGGTGAGTTGAGATTTTGTCTCTTGGTAATAACGCTCTAATATTTGCAGGACGGTTAACCAGAATGTTTTTTGGTCTCAAAAAGTGTGTGTGGTGGTGTTTTCTCGGCGTGGCGTTGTGTATGTTCGCAAGCCCAGTTTACGCAGCCTCCAAGAAAAAGAAGCAGGTCAGGAAGAAGTTTAAGGACAAGATCCACGTGATTCAGCGAAAGCCTGTCTTGCAAAAGAAGAGGTTGGAACTTGCTCCTCGTTTTGGGACCTCATTTAACGATCCGCTTTACAAGAGCTTTCGTGTGGGGCTGAACGCAAACTATCATATCTCCGAGCGTCTCTTTATTGGCGCGACTGTGGACTGGTATGATTTCGGTAGCGCGTTGGGTGGTTACACGGACGTGTATGAGCGCGTGACCTCGCAGACAAACGGTGCACCAGACACACCCGTGCCCTTGTGGAGCGCAGGTGCAGAGCTTGGATTTGCCCCCATTTTTGGCAAGTTCTCCATGTTCAACAAGCGTCTTGGTTTTTACGACGTGGGCGTGACCGCTGGTGCTGCGTATGTGACATCAGAGTCCATTCGTTTGCGCGTACCTACTTCAGGTGTAGGCGGGACCGTCAGCGTGTTCAATCATATCTTTATCAATGAGTGGTTCTCCCTGAACTTTGAGGTGAGAGACACGATTTATTTTGCCAACTTGAAGGGAGCTACAGAGAAGAGTCTCTCTCATGCAGCCAGCGTGGGTGCTGGTATCGGCATGTTTTTCCCTCGTAAGTTTGAGTACAGCACACCCGAGGGCTCACCTCAGGACGACTAGTCCCGTGTGAATGATCACTAGGCAAAAAGAACCAGGACATGTGGTGGTGGTGAAATCCCCACGGCGAGTAGATAAAGGACAGCGTGACAAGATATGAATGTTAGACCTGTAAAATGGATGGCTCCTCTGGCGTTGATCGTATCCATGATGATCCCTGCAGTGAGTTTTGCTGCGGATGGTGTGGACGAGCCCGAGTATGATAAGCCAAGCCCTGTAGAGAGCAGCCAGGTAGTGCGCAGGAAGCTCCTCTTCCGCTCCACTCGCCTTGAGGTCGCTCCTCTCGCTGGCTTTACGCTCGCAGACCCAATGAACCGTAACATACTGGCTGGTGCCAATGCCTCATTCCACCTGACCAACGCGTTTGGCATTGGTGCGACCTTTGGTTATGGCGTGAAGTCCTCCCCCACCAGTCTGAGGGAGTCTCTTGAGTCCACAGACTCACGCATCCCGTCGGATACCCTGAATCGTCTTGCGACAACACGCGTAGGCTGGCTTGCCAGCGTTGAGGGCTCTTATGTGCCTCTGTTTGGCAAGATGTCGATCATGAACAGCCTGATCCTCAACTATGATTTGCACCTGCTCTTTGGTGTGGGTTTTGTGAACCTTGAAGGTGAGACTACAACAGGCGTAGAGAACGCGGCATCTGACGCTCTGGGCGGTGCGACCGTGGCTCCTGTTGTGGGTCTTGGTACACGCTTTTATCTGAGCGACTTTGTCTCCTTCAACGTTCAAGTCCGCGATTACATCTACAGTAACCCTGTGGTGAGTAATGGTACAAACAACGAGTCCGATCTTCAGAATCGCTTGATGTTGTCCGTCGGATTGAGCTTCTTCTTGCCAACCGATGTAAAGGTTTCCCGCTAGATACAACCCAAACATGAAAAACAAACCATGTGTGCACATTCTGCGTGTACACATGGTTTGTTCGTCTTGTTTCTAACACTTCGTCCCGTGAACTTGCATGAACTTTGAGACCATTGCCAGGAAGGCTTATGAACGCCAGGACTATGTTCGGGCGGTGGTGACCCTTTCTCAGGGACTCAAGCGACTGGACGATGTGGATTGTGAAGCGTTTGACCTCCTGATTGATATCTATGCGAACTCGTGCAAGGCACCTGGACTTGAACGCGAGGTCGCCTCTGTCGTCAGTCGACACTTTGACGCAAGCCTGATTGGGGGGCAAATCATTGCATGTCTTGATGCGCGCGATCTCTTTCAGATGTCGCGCGCTTTTGAGCGTGAGATGGCCTCGTATTCAGTGCGCGTTCAGTTTGTATCCATTGAGTCGCTGACACAACCTCCTGAGTCCTTTGAGCCTGAGCCATCGGATCCTCTGTACGATGAAACCTCCTCGGAGCAAGAAGATATCGGCGCCTCAGCAGAGAGCGTGGAGCTTGCTACACCAACTTCGCCTGATGATATTGAGTCGCCTCCTGCATCGCTGCATACACCCACGCCCGAGGATCGGAGCGGTATTTATCCTGCGTATAACGCGGATGCCGATGAGTCAGTGGCCGAAGGTGAGGACTCCGAGGTCGAGGATACAGGTGGAAGCTTTGATACTGATGTAAATGATATCCTCGAGCCACCGCGCCAGATCGAGTGGACGGATGAGGTGTCGCGTGAAGATGAGCCTGTTGCGGATTACTCTGAAGAGGAACCTCAAGCTGCTCAGAGTACAACGGCGACCAGGAAGCCTCGTCGGTTGATGCGTGTAAGTCTTGGGGTTGTACTCATCTGTGTGCTCTGTGTGCTGGGTTTGAGCCTGTGCTCGGCTCCTCAGGGGACGCAAATTAAAGCGATGGAACAACAACTTGAGGCGTTTGATACGGTGAACCCCAACGCGTTTGAGCTTTTGATGGTCAGCGAGGATGCGGATCAAGGTAAGAAGGTGCTTGAGCGTCAGGAGTTCATTCGCATGTTGTTGGCGATGGAGAAAGGCGATGTCCTGCCAACGTCACGTGTGCTTGGCTCGGAGGGACACGAAGAGCTTGGTCCCTGGGGGCGCGGTGCGCTGGTGTGGATGGCTCTTCAGCGCCGTGACTTGGAGGCAGCGCTGGCACATGTGGAGGCGATGGAACGCAAGTTTCCTGAGCAGCTTGCCACGCTGTGGACTCGTGCTCGTCTTGATGAGATGCGAGGTCGTTTCTGGGACGCGCACAAGGTTTACTCCAGGGCGCTGGCGCTCTATCCGCGCTTTTTGGCAGGGCTCATGGGACAGGTTCGTGTCTCGTATCTTTCAGGGCAGGTCGGGCAACTTGAAAAAGATCTTGCTCAACTCAGAGAGGTTAATCCCGGGCATGTGTACCTCAAGATTCGTGCGGATCTGTGGACATCAAACCTGATGCAATGGCGTGAGCCTTCCGAGGCTCAGGAGAGCGCTGCGGAGCTTAAACGCGACTACAGCAAAATTGAGGCAGGTCAGGGGGATCGGTTTGCGCGAGCATACGACGCTTATGTGAGCGCTGTGGTGGCGTATCATCGAGGTGATTTGACTCAGGCGTATGAGGATATTCGAGAGTCGCTTGGTTTGGAGCCGTTCATGTCGCCCGCGCTGCTCTTGCAGGGGGTGGTGTTGACATCATTGCACCGTGTCGACGAGGCGAGCCTTGCCTTTGCACGGTATGCATCAATCGAGCAGCTGGATGAACTGGCAAGGCTCGCCTTGATGGTTCATGCACCACGCGCACTCACCGAGGTCGGACGACCTGATTTATCACTTATTTTTGCGCTCGATCCTGGTGGACCCGAGTCTGCGCGTAGGCAAACAATCATTGCTCAGGGCGAGGATACACTCAAGCTGGAGGAGCAGTGGCGTCCTGTGTCGCTTGAACTCACCACGGAGCAACGACAGCGTTATCCTGTGGCGATGCAGCAGGCAATGTCAGAGCTGTGTTGGGCCTTGTTGGAGCTTGGCGCTGCTCAGGATGTGCTTCAGTTGATGCGCTATTTTGAGGACAAGGATCAACCATCTGTGCAGGCATTGACC
>CATLTV010000131.1 GCA_950059285.1 uncultured Pseudomonadota bacterium
TGGTCGTACTTACATCCATGCTCGGACCACCGATTTTGTCAAGTTTTCATACCTTTAGCTTATGTCAACAGAACCTAATCCTTGGTGCTGTTGCGATTATTCTGGCGCGCGAAACCAAGGGCCTCATCATTGGTGAGTCTGCCTCCAAGGACGTCAAGCAAGGTATTCGTTCCATCGTCAAGGCCGATCCCAACGTTGAGAGGATCAACGAGCTGCTCGCCGTGCACATGGGCCCGGAGAACATTATTGTGACCATGAGCCTTGATGTGAAAGATGACCTCAATGTGGGGGAGGTTGAGCAGGCCATTTCCGTGTTGAATGAAACCATTCGAGCCAAGTTTCCTGACCTTGTGCGTCGTGTCTTTATTGAGATAGAGAGTTATAGCGCACACCAAAAACAGGTCGATGCAGCCAAACAACCCAACCCACTAGAATCAGACGAAACTGAGGGAGATATTTAAAGATGAGTCAAGGTGTAAAAGCATTGTTGGATAGCGTTCAATCACTGTACCAAACCCCTGTCGATGAACTTGATCGTGACGCGGCACGAGAGGTTTTTGATGCATTTTTGACTGCTGTTGAAAATGGAGAGCTTCGCGCAGCAGAGCGCGTTGATGGTGTTTGGCAAGCGGTGCCTGCTGTCAAGCAGGGCATCTTGCTTGGTTTTCGCTTGGGCCAGATTGTGGACTTCTCGAAAGAAGGCGACGTTTTGCAGTTTAGCGACAAGGACACCTACCCAGCACAGGTTCTTCCTGTGAAGGAACGTCAAATTCGCATCGTGCCTGGTGGTAACTCTGTGCGTCGAGGCGCATACATTGGGCCACGTGTCACCATGATGCCACCCGCGTTTGTCAATGTGGGTGCCTGGGTTGGAGAGGGCACCATGGTGGACTCTCACGCTCTTGTGGGAAGTTGCGCTCAGATCGGTAGCCGTGTGCACCTCTCTGCGGCAGCTCAAATCGGAGGCGTGCTTGAACCTGTGGGTCAGGCTCCTGTGATTATTGAGGATGATGTTCTGGTTGGTGGTATGTGTGGTGTGTTTGAGGGCGTCCAGGTTGGAAAGGGCGCTGTGCTTGGTTCAGGTGTAATCCTGACCGCCAGCACCCCTGTGTACGATCTTGTGAACGAGACTGTTCTGCGTGCGACTGCTGAACAACCTTTGCGTATTCCTGAAGGCGCAGTTGTGATCCCTGGCTCTCGTCCTGCAAAAGGTGAGTGGGCCAAGGAGCATGGGTTGATGATGGCTGCCCCCATGATCGTCAAATACCGCGATGATAAAACAGACAGTCGTGCTGCACTTGAAGAGGCGCTGCGATGAAAGCTTCGCAACGTGCTCAGGCGATTGAGCCATCACTGATTCGTGCGCTCCGCGATAAAGCCAGCACAACAAGTCTTGACCTTGGTCTTGGTCAGACGGACCTACCTGTATCCGAGCATGTGTTGGCTTTACTTCAGGAGCGACTCTCGCCACCAGCATATGCCTCGTATGGCCCAAATCTTGGGTTGATGTCGATGCGCGAGGCTGTGGCGAAGCGTTATGGTATCACGGCTGATGAAGTGTTGATCACGTGTGGCGTGCAGCAAGGATTGGCGCTGGCTTTTTTGGGACTGGTGGATGATGGCGATGAGGTTCTGATCCCTGATCCTGGTTTTCCAGCATATGCCAACCTTGTGCGTGCAGCAGGTGCAATACCTGTGAGTTATCCTCTGAGTGAAGGGACGCAGGATCTTGATATTGCGTTGATTCGACCTCTGGTCAGCGACAAGACATGTTATATTCTCATCAACTCACCTTCAAACCCGACGGGGGCTGTGCATGAGGGCAAGAATATGCTCGCTGTGCTTGGTGAGCTACATGACTTGGGAGTGAACTGGATCAGCGATGAGATCTATGAAGACTATGTGTATGACGAGGAGCATGTCTCTCCTGCCAGCGATGCGGCGCTTGTATCTTGTGGCGTGAGATTATCGGGTCTGTCCAAGAGCCATCATATGATGGGATGGAGGCTTGGTTGGCTTACTGGTCCAGCGAGTATTATTGACGCCCTCAAACCCTTGCATCAACACATGGTGACAAGCGCTTCGACGCTCATCCAGGACGCTGGAGTCGCATCGCTTGCTGTGCATGATGAGGTCGTCTCTCAGTCTCTCGCAGTGTTTCGAGAGCGACGAGATGTGGTGTATGAACGCCTGATGAAAATAGAGGGCGTCGCGTGTGAAAAGCCACGAGGTGCGTTTTATCTTTGGGTGGACGTGCATAGATTGTTCCGTGCTGGCGAAGATAGTCTTACATTTGCTCTTGATTTACTGGAGCAGGAAGATGTTGTGGTCATACCAGGACAGGGCTTTGGTTCAGCAGGGGAATCGTTCATTAGGATCGCATATACGATAGATAAGTCACGTCTGGAGGAAGCCATGGACAGGTTCCATCGTTTTTGTCAGCGTCGATTAGCGGAGAGAGCATGACTGTTAAAGAGATCACACAAGAGGATGAAGTGGCGCAGGTGGAGGAGTCCGAATCTGCTGCGCTTGATGAGGAGTGGACACAGGCGCTGGACGCGTTTGATCCCGAGGTTGACACCCGAGAAGGCGAAGAGCCCTCTCTCTGGGAAGAGCGCTTTGAAGCACAGATTAATACCTTCTTTGATGAGGCCATCGCACGCGTGCCAAGCTTTGTGGATCGCCACCTGAGAAGTTTTCGTCGTGTGCTCACACGAAGCGTCGCGCCACGAACAGGTGTGGGAGACATCGCCATCGGCGTACGTAACCTGTTGTCGGGCGTGTCAAGGACCGTGGGTGGTCCAGACTTTTCCACGACGACCTACACGCACGATGTATTGACCGATGCATTTGAGCGCGAAGTGGTCAGTCCTGCCGAGCTTGAAAGCTTGCTTGGTAGGCTCTTCTCCGAGTTTGAAGAAGACCAGTGGAAGCGACTTGCTCAGGCTCAATCAGGAGATGATGAGCAGGACGACGCAGAAGTGGCAGATGAGCTTCGTGGCAAGTTAATGGACCACATGGAGCGCGAAATTGCGCACGATCCATTGCTCGCTCAGGCGTTGCGCTCTGGCCTGAAAATTGGGTTGCCAGCCACGCTTGGTTACGTGTTGTTTGGCCAGTTTACCTTTGCAGGTCGATTTGGATCGGAGTCCGCTGGGAGGTTGTACAAGAAGCAGCTCAACTTCTACCACAAGATCCTGATGAAGCTTGGCAAGTTTGAGATTCCATCCTGGCTTGGTGCTGTGGGTTGGGCTGGTGGTATGGTTGGAACACTCGCTCTTGGCGGTGTGGTAGAATACACCTTGAACTCGATTCGTGACGTGAAAGGCGCTTACATTCGACAGCTTAACGCTGCTCGTTATATCTTGCTTTATGGTGATAACCCCGATGAAATTTCTGGTCAGGGTTTGCTCCATGTGGTGCGAGGACTTGAGCGCCAGTTTGAGCGTGTACAGGGGATTGACCATCTGCTGGAGAGCTCTGACTCTGAAGCGTAGGTCATGGCGAGAAAGAATTGATTGATGTTGAGGTTTGCACCTCGACAAACAGAGCGAGGATCAGCGAGAATGAGTTCATACTCATTCTCGCTGATCCTCGCTCTGTTTTTGCACTGCATGGCAGCGACTTTTGTAAAAAATTCATATCAAGGCGCTCTTGAGGTGAATCCAGGATAGGCGAACTCAATGGACTTGATGATAATTCTGCTGGCTGTGGTGCTGGCGACTGCGATTGTGATCGCATACTTGTTGTTTATTTGGTGGCTCGATCGCTATGAGCGAGAGCCGTTCTGGGTGGTGTTGCTGACGTTTCTCTGGGGCGGAATAGGTGGCACTGGCATTAGCTGTTTTGTTAACTCTTTGACAGGACTGGTGTTGGCGCTTGGAGTTGGTCTTGCGACAGCACAAACGCTAACAACTGTGGTTGTTGCTCCTATTGTTGAGGAGTTTGTAAAGGCGCTCGTGTTTGTGTTTCTGGTTCTGGTTGGTAATCAGCTTGATAACAGGACTGATGGGCTCATCTACGGGGCCGCGACAGGGCTTGGTTTTGCCTGTGTTGAGAACCTGTATTACTACTGGTCTGTGTACAACCCCGAGAGCACAGAGGTCCTGTTTATCACGATTTTCACACGTACTGCGTTCACTGCGCTGGTGCATTGTATCTCAAGTGCGTTGCTTGGCATGGCGATTGGTTATGCGCGTCATGGCAAGGGCGCGAGTCGTTGGGTGTTGTGGCCTGTGTTGGGGTATGTATTGGCTGTCTTCAACCATGCGACCTGGAACGGGTTGACCTCGATTGCTCAGGGCGTGGCTGAGAGCAATCAGGGGCTGTCGTTGTTGACCATGCTCTTTTCTATTTTGCTGGTTGTGGGCGCATCTATCATGATGTTTTTGCTGACGTTGAACTCGCTGAATTCCGAGCACAAGGTGATCAAAAGGTTTTTGCTTGAGGAGGCGCAGCGTGGTGTGTTGCCACGTGAGCATGCCGAGATCATTCCTTACTGGATGAAGCGTCGTAAGTCAGGGTGGTTGTCTGCGCAGGTGCCCAAGGAGGCATACGTCAAAGCTGCGACATTGCTTGCGTTCAGGCATTATCAACTTGAGCGGGCAGATGGTGACAGGAAGGCACAGTATTTACATGACATTCAGATGTATCGTCAGCAGGTTCAGGATTATATGAAGGTAGCATGAGTAAAGCGCACAGCGGGCGGCCATTTACTGCGTCAATGGCCGCCCGCTGTGCGCTTTACTCATGATGAGAATAAGACGACAAAAGGGGCGACCTGTTGCTAAAGCAACAGGTCGCCCCTTTTGTCGTCTTATTCTCGAAATGGCTTACAGTCCAAGGAGAGGGATATCATCCACTTTCAGAGGGAATCGTTGTGCGGTTTCGATGTCGTGAACACCAGCAAGTTTACGCAACTGAGCGTGAATATGAGCGGGTGTGATACGAATACCTTCTTCAGGATTATCGAGCACATTGAGTGAGCCAGGATCGATGGTCTTGAGAGAGAAGCGATCGTTTGACGCGCCGATGACCTTGTTGCCAGGGATGCCAGCGCCCATGATCATCATACTTGTGACAGACCAGTGATCTTTACCATCGTTGTTGTTGTAGTAGGGGGTACGACCGAAGTCAGAGCCCACGACGACAACGATTTTATCAGCGACACCAGCGCGGTCAGCCTCGTCCCAGATTTCATTGATTCCAGACAGGAGGCGTTGAAGCGCAGCGAACTGGTTTTGGTCATGGTTGCCGTGTGTATCGAAGCCGCCAACGCCGAGGTTTGCAGCGACGCTGAGGCCAGCACGGTAAGCGGCGATCGCGACCTGTGCCTGCTTCTTGAGGTTTGAGCCCGAGATCTCTGGGAGATATTCGGTCAGGCGTTGAAGTTCGTTGTCCGATCCACGTGCGAGGTGGAGCGTATTCAGCGCGGCGTGCTCGTGAGGCAGGTGTGAGTTGCTGATCTTTGATTCCATACGTGCCTTTTGAGCTGCTTGAATGCGGCTCATGGTGTTGGTCGTGTGGAAGAGATCGTTTTGATCGTTGTTGTTGGGGTCGATGTCATTGACAAAAGCGATGCGTTGGATCGCGCCAATGTTACCGACACGTGTACGTGACACAATGCCCTGTGTGAGATCGTAGCCACCGTTGGTGATGTAGGCCATGGCCTTACCAGGAGCATGGACCGCAGCGATGAGCGCACCAAGAGAGGGGTGCCCTTCGGCGAGGTTGCCGCTCCAGATGTGGCGTGAGCCAGAGTCATGGCCGTTGGTGGCGGTATCGATACCGTTGATGACGGTCATTTTTTGGTAATGACGGTCAAAGAATTCCTTGTGTCCCTCGACGGGGGCGTAGGTGATGTTACCTGCGGTGTCGATCTCGTCTTTGAAGAATTTGTTGACAGGCTTTTCTTCGTCTTCGTTCACGCGACCTTTGGGGTCACAGAGGCTAGTTGGATCCCAGCCACCAGCTGCGTTCACAAAGAGGAACAGAGGGCCTGAGTAAGGCTCAGAGGTGTCCTCCTGGGCAATGGCGTTGGAGCCGCTTAACCAGGAGAGAGGGCCTGAGAGAGTGAGGCCAGCAGCGCCAGCCAATTTAAAGAGGTCTCGTCGATTCATCATGGTTAATACTCCAGTTTACTCGTAGAGGAACTTGTAATCAGACAACATGTAGGTGATGACAGCTTGCCATGCGCGGATGGCGTAGGTTTCGTCGTAACGAATCTGTTGCTCTTCAGGGTAGTCTTCACCTGTGATGATATCACGTGTAGCGCGGCAACGGAGATCTCTGTTGAGTTCACCTTCGGCCATGAGCTGCTTGCCTTCTTTCCAAGTGTCATAGAAGAGGTTGTAGGTACGTTCCAGCTCCTTGCTATCGAGGGAGACGCGCTCGCCGAGGATATGCCAGTGGAGGTACTGGATGTTCTGCTTGATGCTCTGGATTGCGCCATCGACAGCAAAGCCGTTGTCATCTTCAGGGACAAAAGATGGGTCCACATACTTGAAGTATATGCGTGCATCTTTGTCTTCTGTGACAAAGTCTCGTGCAGTGGTGCGGCAGGCCATTTCGTTGGCCATGCGCCATTGCACGTTGGCCATGATACCGTTGGGTGATGTGATGCGCTGTGTCACATCGTTGGAGTCCATACCACCGTAAAGGATACGGTAGTTGTCGGTACGAAGCAGGAGGCGACGGTTGAGGTTATTACCATCACTCCAAGGGAGTCCTGTGATCGCCTCAATCTTGCGGTCGAGCACTTCAGGAGTCAGGAGTCTGCCCACACCCATGTCGGTGTATTGAATGCGCTTCTCTTCCGAGATGCTTTCAGGGAGGTTTTTGAGTCTGAAGTAGGGGCCCTTGACGAGCTCTTTGAACAGGTGCTTGACGTTGTAGTCGCTCTCAATGAAGGACTTGCTCAACTCTTCGAAGTATTCAGCCTGAATATCGTGGGCGATGACGAGGTTGTCGTAACGCACGGGATCGTCGCCGACAGCGTTGACGATATCGTGACCCATGAGTCCTCGGTAAATGTTGTGCACGGTGGCTGTAGCAAAGCGAGGATCATCAGTGATCTCTTTTGCAAGCCATGGGAGTGATTCGGTGCGACTATCGAAGGAGATGGTGTCGTTACCAAAGCCAGGAGGACGCATATCCTCGTGCCAACCATTTTCGGGGGGGGCGTACATGCCGCGATCGTTCCAGTTCTGGAATGCACCAGCAAGAGGATCGATGACCGCGTGACATGATGTACACTGTGGGTTGTACATGGTGGGGTTGAAGTCACTGATCGAGGTAGGATCAAGAGGACGTTCCGCCAGCGCCATCACGTCTGTGGCGAGGAAGAACTGGTAGATCATACGTGAGCGGTGTCGGTTGCGGTTTGTCGCTGTGGTGGGGAAGCGGTTCAGGAACATCGGTGATGTCATCACACCTGCGTGTGGCATCCCCGAGATCTTGCCTGGCTTCCACTCTGTGGGATCAAGCTTGTCATCAAAGTTGATGTCCTTGATGCCATAAACCCTGGCGCTAAAGGGGTTAACCACGATGTAATCTGCGGTCAAGACTTCCTTGAAGGGGCGATCGTTCTTCACGATATATGAGATCAGCTCAAGCGGCTCGCGTGCCACCGAGTCGTTGGCGTACTGACGTGCGCCTTCAACTTCAGCAGGATCCTCGTTGCTCAGATCATTTTCTTCGCGATCCATGTACCAGCGAGACTCGGGGAACAAGTCGCCATCAAGCAGGCCGATGGCATCCTCATTGATGAGGTAGCGATCGGTGAGGAACATGTCGTTAAACATTTCCTTGATACGGATGTAGAAGACCTCCTCCTCGGCGAGGTTGTCGATGACCTGATCCATACCATCGATGCCTTGCTCTTCGATCAACGCAACCTCTTCCGCTGTGGGGAGGCGGCCACCAAGGTTGATGGTGGTCTTGCGCAGCGTCTCTTCGGGGCTCAGGAGCTCAACCTCTGTAAACTGCTTGTCGAGCGTCTTGCTGTCTCCGCACAATACAGGGTTCTCGATGCGCTCAAGCATCTGTTCAAATGCCTTGATCTCGGGGCTGTCTGCTTGAAGTACTGGGCCACCCTTGTGCTCCAACTTGCCCATGGGCTTCTGGAGGATAATGGATTTGCCTTCAGCTTCGTAACGCGCAACCTTGGCGAACGCCTCAAGGTTGGTGTCCAGATAACCTGTCTGGCTGCTTGGCTGAAGCACAAAGTTGCTGTACTTGGCTTCACCTGAGTTGTTGTGACAGCTGAAACAGCGCTGCTCAATGACTGGCTTCCAAACTTTCTGGGAGAAGAACTCCTTGTTGGACAGGCAATCTTCCTGAACAGTCTCTTCCGCCTCGCCACCTCGACAGGCGGAGAGCGCAAGCGGTACGACAACAAGCGCCCATATAAGGGATCTGCCTGTCATCTTTGAACGATGAGGGTAGGAGGTGTGCATGAATCCTGGCTCCATGTGATAAATAGCTTGGTGTGATGTTTCGTCTTTAACGACAGCCAGAGCTATTTGGGGTGATTGTGTGCAACCCGAGATAATATTGTTGATTGGGCATCCAAGTTGAGAATAACATGAAGGAACTTTCGATCTCAATGAGAAATTTATAGATTGTGTCAATTTATTGACGTGTCTCTGGTTGAGAGCATCAATGGTACGTTCCTGCGAGTCCTGTACCACCATTATTTCCCGAGGATGCTCCTCCCTGTCCACCAAGGCCAAAGGTCAAAATATTGTTGCCTGGCAACCCCTTGGTGGTCTGTTCTCTCCAGATGGCGTAGCTGTAACCTCCCTGTCCGCCTCCACCATGACCACCATCGCCACCAGTACCACCCGTGCCGCCATTACCGCCTGCGCCCACGTCTTGCGTGCATGCTGTCGCACCAAGTCCGCCAGGGCGTCCTGCTGATCCTTGCCCGCCCTGACCACCATTGCCACCTGCGCCACCATTGCCTGCGCTAAAGGAGTTGTTCTCAAGTGTAATGCCTGTGGACTGGTACAAAAATGCTGCAAATGACGAGCCGCCCGCTGTGCCGCCCTGGCCACCTGTGCCAAGGCATCCGCCAGCGCCGCCGCCGCCGCCACCATTGCCTGCGCCATTGTCACAGAAGAAACAGCCCTGTCCGCCGCCGCCACCGCCACCGCCGCCGCCATTACCATGTGTGCCAGGAACACCTGTCGCTCCATTGAGGCCTGACCAGTAGCCGCCTGATGTGGATGCGCCTATGCCGCCCGAGCCATGGGCACCATTGCCGCCATCTGCGCCTGATGTGCCATTACTTCCTTTTCTTCCAGGATCACCACCCGAACCACCAGCGCCTCCAGGCGTGCCGCCTGCGCCGCTGATTCCTCTGAATCCAGGATTGTCACCTTCCGAGCCCCCTTCACCGCCAGCACCTCCGTGGCGACCGCATGCTGATGTGCCGCCTGCGCCTCCTGTGTTGGTGGGGTTGGATGAGCACGATCCGTTGAGACCCGTTTTACCATTGCCGCTGCTGGTGTTTGATGCTCCATTTATGCCAGATGTGCCATTGATACCATCGCCTGCATCACCTGCAATAAAGGTGTTGTTGTACAGCTTGAGCGCTGTGCATGAACTACAATGGAGCGCGTAGACAGAGGTCTCGCTCGATGAAGACGACTCGGCCTTGATGGTAAGCTCCGAGACGATTGTCTCGGTGTTGATGTTGGTGCCGCTCATGGCGATGATGCGCTTGCTCATGGCCTGACGCCAGAAGATCCTGGATGTGTTGTTGATGCTTCGGCTCCATCCAAGCGCCGAATCATACCCACCAGCGATATGTACGCCATTGGCCAGGAAGATTTGTTCTTCATAATTGCCAATGTCTACAATGACTTGTGAGAGGCCACTTGTGGTTGTGGCGAGGTCAAGTGCGCGATTGATGGTGAGGACAGGATCGTTCATTCCACCTGCGTTGGTGTCCTGGCCGTTCTTTGAGACAAAGATGGCCTGCGAGATATCGCCATCGACGCCATCGCAGTTGGCATCAATATGAAGCGGATCGGGCAAGTCAACATCTGATGTTTTCTCACAGAAGTACTCACATCCATCGGCTTGTTGTTGATTCAAGTCATAATAGTTTGCTTCGCATTGACCAAATGTACATGAGCCCTGATCACAGGTTTCTGTGGCATTTGCATAATCACAGGGCATGTCGCAGCCACCGCAGTGGGTGAGGTCGCTTGATGTGTCTGACTCACAGCCATTGGATGCAAGATCCTGATCACAGTCGGCGAACGTGCCCTGACATCCATCAAATTGGCAGGTTCCCATGGCGCATGTGGTGTCGGCATTGTCATAGTCGCAAGAGATGTTGCACCCACCACAGTGTTGAAGATTTGAGTAGATATCTGTCTCACAGCCTGTTTGATGGCTGTCATCACAGTTTCCAAAACCATCATCACAGGCCATGACCAGACAGTTTGATCCTGCACATTGTGGTGTGGCGTTGTCCAGCATGCAGGGCATATTGCACCCACCACAATGCAGTACATCTGTGGTGATATTCACCTCACAACCATTGCTTGTGTCCATATCGCAGCTCATCAGCCCGATGGCGCATCCTCTGTATGAGGCTGTCAACTCAAGCGAGAGCGTCTCGCGATCTTGTTCACCTGTGTCGATGTAGATTTCTAGCTGAGTGGGAGGAAGCTGAGCCATGGCAAGTCCTCCCTCCAGGGACACCACAGCAAACAGAGACTCTCCCGGGGCCAGCGTATAAGGGAGCTGCTGCTCTGTAGAGACGGCTGGTTGATCCTGTGTATAGGTTCTCCATGTGATCATATACTCGGCTTGACTGAACTGGGCATCCGAGACGATAACCTCCAGCTTACCGTCATTATCAATTCGTGCCAGACGTTCGGCAGATTCTCCCGCGTCAAGCTGTCCAAACGCAAGGAGATGGTCTTCAAAACACTCACCCCATGGGGCGCGTTGACCAAGCGGGCAGAGCGTGTAACTTGGCTCAACAGGTTCCATATCAGACATGTCCGTGGTGTCGGCGAGGTCGGCGAGGTCTGCCATGTCTGTGTCATCAAGATCCGAGATGTCCACGAGGTCGGGCATGTCGGTCATGGATGTGAGGTCAGCAGGGGGGTGAAGGTCTTCAACATCCATGGAACTGTCCAGGTCGGGGAGCATGTCGGCAGACATGTCCCCGTCAGGTACGCCACTTGTGTTGACGGTCTCTTCCTGTGCACAACTTGAGAGTATCAGTGCGCCAGCACACAGTAAAATCAGGAGATGGCATGATGCCATGAGAGGGTTTTGCATGGTCTTGGCCTCGTGGTGAGGGCTCCAGAAAGCCACAATTGCAGGTGATGTGAGTGATCTTGAAGAACCATGATACTAAAAAGCAAGTGTCTTGTACAATTCTGCGTGAAGAGGCTGCACGCTTTGACGCACATTTTTAGTGGATGCACTTTTGTGGGCAAGCGCGCTGGAGGTTTTTTTGAAAGCGTAATGCGTCGGGAAAGAGCTCCAGATTCAGGATGCCTGCATCTTTAAATGGGAGTTCATGAGGTTGAAGTGCGCAGAGATCTTCAATGGTAAACGTTCTGTTCTTGAAGGTGCCCTGAAGGAAGAACGGGCGATTATGGGGCGCGCACCAGTTGCGTTGCATCTGTCGAAGTTGAGGAGGGCTCCAGAGTTGTTGTGTGAGCAGTTGCTCGTATTCAGGATCATGTCCAGGGTGATGAAAGTAGACTGAATTGACGCGGATGTAGTCATCTGTCAGGCGCATGGATTCGGGGAACACAATGCTATTCCAGCATCCAGCATCTGTTCTGAGGTTACTTAGCATGGCGCCAGCGTGATGCATCTTCTTGCCCGTGTAGGGGAGGAGTACGCTGTGAAGCAGGATGAACCCCCCTGTAATCATGGCCAGTGGTGAGGGGCGCGTGAGGATGCTTTTTTTGCGCTGCAAAAAAGAACCCCATGTAGAGGTGATGGGCCATGAGAGTGACAGGCCAAGCAGAGCCCAGATCATGAGCTCGCGTACGACCATGCTTGGCTCTGGTGTGATGCGTGTGAGGGCGAGGCTGAAACCACCTGGAATCAAGCTTGTGCACAGGATAATCGCGAGTGTTTTGGGGTGAGATTGGGTGAGTTTTTTGATGTGCGTGAGGTCTTCTTCTTCGGCCCAGGCGATGTGTCCAATCATCATGACAAAGAAAAAAGCAGGGGCCATGGTCATGGTGAGCGGGAGGTGAAATGCGATGGCAAGTGTCCAAGCAAGGCGTCGCAACCGAAGGAGGTACAGTGTGGTGAGGAGGGCTTCGGTGGCGATGACAATACCTGGCAAGGCGTCGAAAAAAAGTGGTGAAGATATGTGTGTAAGCGCGGGGATATCCCAGGTGTGGAGGATTTCGCTCCAGCCATAATTTGCGCAGCTTGTGGAGGGGTTCAGGAAGTCGGTGTTGAGTTTATGGAGTGTGGCCAGCGCGTAGGTTGAGACAAGGATCAGTCGCCAGGTTTGTATGGCGTCCTTGATGGAGAACCTGGGGAGCAACAAGGCTGTGGCGGCGCTTGTGGAAAAGAGTAAGAGCAGGACGGACTGTGTGAGCTGATCACGCAGGAAGAGAAGGGGCCATAAAAGGCCTGGAATACAAAGGATAAATCCAAGTGCGCAAGGTCTTAACAGGACGATGATGGCACCCGTGAGGAGGAAGATATCGGGCACGATCCAGCTCAGTTGCCATGTGTCAGCGATGAGCAGGTGAGCAAAGCATCCGAGGGCAAATGCGATGCCCATCACTCGCCAGATTGGCTTATCCGATGGTGCAGTGCAACAAAATTGGTAGACAATATCCCTTCGTCGAGTAAATATAGAGTTGTTATCGTGATTTAGGCCTGGAGTGGTCATGCGTTCTGACGAAGTTTTTTTGAGATCAAGACATGTCAATGCTGCTCATTCGTTGGCAACGGGTACAAGTCATGATATGGACAGTCAGCAAAGAAGGGAAGGGCTCAATGTTTGGGCGTCTCTTTAATGTAAGCGACATGTAGTCGTCCGCACGAACGCGAGGAGTTACATGAACACAGTGTTGTTGATGCTTGTCATCGCAACAATGTCCTTTGTTTATGCGGGTTTTTATAGATTGAGATGTACCTCGTTATGAGGTTTGAGCATCTTTGATAAAGCAGCGGTTGCGCCTGCCTTTGATGGCACGCTCTGGAGTATGTCTGGAGGTGCGTCGATACATGAGAGGGCAGGGTTCCATGTACGTGTTTGTGTGATGGTTCATCTGGGTGTCTCTTGTAAAGCCAAGAGGCAGGATGATGGGCACACACGAGAAAGTCGTGGGGTGAAGCAACCTTTAATACACAGGGAGAAAACAGAGATTATGGTGCCTTTAAAGAAAGCGCTCAGTTCGTCGCTAGGCAAAAAGTATCTGATGGCCGTCTCAGGGATCGCTCTTATGGGATTCATCGTGACACACCTGCTGGGAAACCTTCAGCTTTACGGAGATGGCGTAGCGTTCAACGTATACGCCAAAGGTCTGCATGACCTTGGTCCGTTGCTGTGGGTTGCGGAAATTGGCCTGATTGGCATTTTCCTCCTGCACGTGGCAGTGGCGATTGGTCTGCAGGGCCGCAATCGTGGCGCAAGATCAAGCCGTTACGTGCACGCGCAGAAATCAAAAGAGGGCCCCAGCCAGATGTCGGCCCTTTCCAAGAACATGATCGTCACCGGTGGCGTGATCTTCATCTTCGTGGTCGTGCACGTGTTGCACATGAAATATGGCGTCTTCTCTTCCGAAGCAGTTAATGCTGCTCAGGTTCAGGTCAAAGGCGAGGATGCGTATGACCTCTATGGCCGCGTCGTGGAGGCGTTTAAGAACCCCGCATGGGTTGCGTTCTACGTGGGCGTGATGTTGTTCCTCGGTGGCCACCTTCGCCACGGTTTCTGGAGCGCATTCCAGTCTCTTGGTGCGTTGAACCACAGGCTTGAGCGTCCCGCTATCGCTGCTGGTGCCATCGTGGCGGTCCTGCTTGCAGCAGGATTCCTGGGCATCCCCATCTTTATCTTCATCACCAATCAGGGAGCGTGAATTATGGCAATCGAACTCAATGGTAAAATTCCCGATGGTCCACTTGAGGAAAAGTGGGATCGGCACAAGGCGAAAATCAAGGTCGTCTCACCTGCAAACAAGCGTAAGTTTACCGTCATCGTTGTGGGTACAGGTCTTGGTGGCGCGAGCGCTGCCGCATCCATGGCAGAGATGGGCTACAACGTGAAGTCATTCTGTATTCATGACTCACCTCGTCGCGCACACTCCATCGCTGCTCAGGGTGGTATCAACTCCACCAAAAACTATCCCAACGATGGTGATAGTGTCTGGCGTCTTTTCTATGACACCATCAAAGGTGGTGACTACCGCTCACGTGAAGCAAACGTGTATCGTCTTGCACAGTGCAGCGCGAGCATCATTGACCAGGCCGTGGCTCAGGGTGTTCCCTTTGCTCGCGAGTATGGTGGTGAGCTTGCAAACCGCTCCTTCGGTGGTGCGCTTGTGTCACGTACATTCTACGCACGTGGTCAGACAGGTCAGCAGCTTCTCCTTGGCGCGTACTCCGCGCTGATGCGTCAGGTTGATGAAGGCGGCGTCGAACTCTTTGCTCGTCGCGAAATGGTCGACCTCGTGGTCGTCGACGGCAAGGCTCGTGGTATCATCACACGTAACCTCGTCACGGGTGAGCTTGAGCGTCACACTGCTGATGCTGTCGTGCTTGCAAGTGGTGGTTATGGTCGTGTGTACTTCCTGTCCACAAACGCATGGAACTCCAACGGTTCTGCGGCGTGGCGTTGTCACCGACGTGGTGCGGCGTTTGCCAACCCCTGCTATGTGCAGATTCACCCCACCTGTATTCCAGTCAAGGGTGAGCAGCAGTCCAAGCTTACGCTGATGAGTGAATCCTTGCGTAACGATGGTCGTGTCTGGGTTCCTAAGACGCGTCAGGATTCTCTGGCAAACGCACACAACATCGACGTCAGCAAGCGTGACTACTACCTTGAGCGTCGTTACCCATCCTTCGGTAACCTCGTGCCACGTGATGTGGCTTCAAGGAACGCCAAGATGATGACTGACAAGGGTCTTGGTGTGGGTCCAGAGCCTCAGCGCCTGGCCGTGTATCTTGACTTCCGCGATGCAATTGATCGTCTTGGCGTGCACAAGATTGATGAGCGTTATGGTAACCTCTTTGATATCTACAAGGAGATCACCGATGACGATCCTCACCAGGTCCCCATGAAGATCTATCCTGCGGTGCACTACACCATGGGCGGTCTCTGGGTGGACTACAACCTCATGACAACCATCCCTGGCCTGTACGCTGTGGGTGAGGCAAACTTCTCCGATCACGGTGCTAACCGTCTTGGTGCAAGTGCGCTGATGCAGGGTCTGTGTGATGGTTACTTCGTGCTTCCTTACACCATTGGTGATTACCTTGGTAGCGAGGAGCTCAAGCCCGTCAAAACCACACACGATGCATTCAACGAAGCTGTGGATTCCGTGCAGAAACGTGTCAATGTCCTGCTCGACTCCAAGGGCACACGTTCTGGCAAGGCTCGACACACTGTGCTCGAACTCTACCGCGAACTTGGTCTCACCATGTGGGATAACGTCGGTATGGCGCGTACAGAAGAAGGTCTTAAATCTGCACTTCAGAAGATCCCTGAGATCAAGCAGAAGTTTGAAGAGACCGTGTTCGTTCCTGGTTCATCTGACTCCTTCAACAAGACCCTCGAGCTGGGTATGCGCGTGCACGATTTCTTTGAAATCGGCGAACTTATGGCGCGCGATGCGTTGCATAGGGATGAGTCTGCTGGTGGTCACTTCCGTGAAGAACACCAGACCGCAGAAGGCGAAGCGCTTCGTGATGACGAGGACTTCTCCTATGTGGCAGCCTGGGAGTGGAAAGGCGAAGGTAAAGAGCATGAGCTCAACAAAGAAAACCTCGTCTTTGAGAACGTGAAATTGACTCAACGCAGCTACAAATAATGTGATGCGCTCGCTGCACCTGGTGAGAACACTGAAGTTCTTACCAGGTGCAGCGGGCCGCTGTAGATTGCCCCAAAATACAGGAAGAAAAGAACTATGAATCTTACACTCCGTGTCTGGAAACAAGACGGTCCTGATTCAGCAGGTCGTCTTGTGGATTACCCCGTGACGGATATCGATCCCAACGCATCCTTTCTCGAGATGATGGACATCCTTAATGAGCAGATCATGAAGGAAGGCAACGACCCCATCGAGTTCGAGAGTGATTGCCGTGAAGGTATCTGTGGTACTTGTGGTCTTGTGATTAATGGACAGGCTCACGGCCCCAAGCGTGCCGTGGCTACATGTCAGCTCTACATGCGTGACTTCCATGATGGTCAGGTGATTACCGTCGAGCCATGGCGCGCGGACTCATTCCCCGTCATCAAAGACCTCGTCGTGGACCGTGCTGCTCTTGACCGTATCATCTCTGCAGGTGGTTACATCTCCGTGCGTACAGGTCCAAAGCCCGACGCCAACGCTACACCCATCGCCAAGGACAAGGCTGACCATGCCTTCGATATGGCTGCATGCATCGGTTGTGGTGCCTGTGTCGCTGCTTGCCCCAACGCCTCCGCGTCTCTCTTCACCAGCGCCAAAGTGTCTCACATGGCACTCCTGCCTCAGGGTCAGGTCGAGCGTAGCCGCCGTGTCAAGCGCATGGTGGACCAGATGGACCACGAAGGCTTTGGTAACTGCTCCAACATTGGTGAATGCTCCGCTGCATGTCCCAAGAAGATTCCATTGGAGAGCATCGCACGCATGAAGCGCGAATACTTGCGCGCTGTGGTGATCCCCAACGATGCTTCCTAAGTATCGATAAATCAAAGAAAAGAGGATGGCGAGCTGAACATGTTCAGCTCGCCATCCTCTTTTCTTTATCCCCTCCATGATAAGGATAAACAATGCATGCGACCCATGGTGCCAGGGCGCCAGGAAAACTGTTTTTGTTTGGTGAATATGCCGTGCTCGCAGGTGGTTACGCTGTGGTTGCCTCCTCCGCTCGTGGTGTGTCAGTCTCGTTTGATGCCTCTCGTACGACAGGATATCAAGTCATTGGTGCAGATATGGGTGCAACGAGCACGGCGCTGCCAGAAGCAGCGCTCAGAGCAATCGCGCAACCCGAATCACATGTGCGCGGTCTGACCGCTGATGTGTCTGAGCTGTACGAACAGGGTGCAAAGCTTGGGCTTGGTTCAAGCGCTGCGTCCACGATCGCCTCCTTGCTCGCAGTGAATCCTTCGCTGATTCATGATCGCGAGCACCTGTTTACCGCTGCATTCAATGCACACCGTGAAATTCAGTCTGGTCGCGGAAGCGGCGCTGATGTTGCGCTCGCTGCGTTCGGGCGTTGCATTGGATATCAACTCAAGCAACCTCAATCGCCGTTCTCTTATCTCACAACCTCTGCGCCCATGTGGGAGGGCGATTATATTCAGACCGAACATGCTGTGGTTTATCCTCAACCTGCGTTGCCCAGGGAGCTGCGCATTGAAGCGGTGTGGCTTGGTAAGCCTGCTAGCTCCACGGAGTTAATTCAGCGCGTGGAGGCCGCCTGTCATGACGCGCGACTTGATGCGTTGAACGCTATTTTTCAAACGATCTCAGGATGTGCCAGCACGTTTATCACAGGTTCGGGATCACAGGATGTGGACGCTGTGTGCAAGCTTGTGCGCGAGGCAAATCAGGCGATGGAGGAGCTGACCTCACTGACGGGTGCTCCTGTGTGTACGCCTCTGCATCGTGAGCTTGTGGATGTCGCCACACAATATGGTGTGGCGTGCAAACCATCGGGCGCAGGTGGTGGTGATTTTTCTCTGCTCATGGGTCACAAAGACGCTGACTGGCCTGCTCTCTTTGAGGGTTTGCCTCTGGGAGCGCAGTATATTCCGATTGCTCTTGGTGAGAGTGAGCCCGAGGTGTTTTGAACCAAAAAGAGGCGGGGTGGGGGCGGCCAAAAATCGAAGATTTTTGG
>CATLTV010000132.1 GCA_950059285.1 uncultured Pseudomonadota bacterium
AAAATCGAAGATTTTTTGCCGCCCGCCTCCCCTCGCGTCTTCGTCTCAAAACTCTTACTCAGGGTGTCCTGTCAAACGCAAACAAACGGTCCAGTAACATCGGTCCAAAGGTTGAATAAAGCTGTGGATTGTGCGGTGCGCCATCAATCGTCCACAATTCAACCGTGCCATCTGTGGGGCAGTTATTAAAACCTGTGACCGTGGTCTCATCTACCACCACAGCATTGACCTCGGTGTTATCGAGCATCACAGGTGTTGGTGTGCAACCATTCAATGTCGCCCAGTTCGTCACAGTGTCCAGTGCGCTTGGATGCTGTGCTCCACCAGGATAAGCCGAACCTCCCTCATACTTGATGGTTTGATCCGCAGTGCCATGAAGTTGGAAGACGGCCACAGGGCGCGAAGGGTTACAACTGGAGATGTCCTTGTAGGTTGCACCTGCCAACGAGAAAATCCCTGTCACCACATCGGCAGCATCACACGCCATCCTGTGTGACATAAAGCCACCGTTGGAATAGCCAACCACATACACTCGCCCTGCATCAATCGCAAACCTTTGTTTTGCTTCGGAAATCAGGCCGCGAATATACGCCACATCATCCACACCATTGTTGAAACCATCACAACATGCGTCAGTCGCATTCCAGAACTTGGAGCCAATCAAGTCAGGCGTCCCATTAGGCGCGACAATGATGAAATCTTTGCTGTCCACATTGCCCGCAAGACTGAAGTAACGCGGCACCTCGGCGCTGTTGCCACCATAACCATGAAGCGCAATAATCAAAGGCACATCATGACTGTTATCAAACCCTGTAGGTAGAATCACATCGGCAGCACGACCACCACCCATCAGAGGATCGGAGGTCACAGGAGGATACATATCGGGCCTCATGTCGAGATCCATAGGAGCCATATCCACAGGCTCCATATCCTCGGGCATGTCCAGCAGATCAGGCATATCCACGGGCTCCATGTCCTCGGGCATATCCTCGGCAGGCGGCATGTCAGCAGGCATGTCCTCCACAGGATTCATATCTACATGATGCATATCCGCAAAAGGATGCATCTCATCGGGCAGATCGCCAGCCCCCTTTGCCTGGTCTACTGGCTCGGACATATCCTCAGCACCCATATCATCACCAGTCAACGTCCACATGTCCTGCGTTTCAGCTGGCTCCTCTTCAGGCTCAGTGCCACATCCCACAAGAACAAGTGAACTCATCACGGCAATCATGCCCACTAAACGACCTAAATCTTTCTGTATCATATGATTCTCTCATTCTATCAAAACAGCGCATGCTCTGGCGCTCATATCCTCAGCGAGCGACAAGTTTGCCAGACATCCTGTCTGGAATCAAAACAAGACTCACACAAGCACCACATTATAAACGCATTTGGCGATGAAGGTCAGGGGGCGAAGGTGGCGGCCCATTGCGGAAGCAATGGGCCGCCACCTTCGCCCCCTGACCTTCATCGGACTTGATATCGCATCAAATCAAAGGCGATAAGGCACCACGTTATGAGGCTTCACGCCCACGCCTTTTTTCAACACCTTGAGGTCTGCGATTGCATATTTATCGCTTCCAAAGTCCATGTCCACAGGACCAACCTGACAAAGCTGTGCTGACTCAGGCGTACTTGCAAGCACTTCAAACAATGGCTTTCGCCCTGCCTTCTTTTCAAACATTTCCGACACAGGACGCCACACATTCAACTTTGGCAACTCACTGAATAAATTACCTAAACCCTCAAAACTCTCATTATACCAGGGCCACTTCAAGTAGTTCAGATTTTGCTTCAAACCATCATGCATCATCTCCACCAATTCCATCGTACCAGGGCATGTGCGTTGTCCATACATCACGGAAATGCTCGCCACATGAAAGTCCTCGCTCCCCAGAAATGCGAGTTGTTCCTTTTCTACTGTCGGTGGCACATGCACTCCCGAACCATAAGTGCGCGAATACATGCCCTTCTCAGCAAACAACAACGCAGGGGTCTCAAAGGGTGAGGAATCCGAGAAATCCTCATTGATATACACAGGTCGAGAGTCGCCTAACCACTCGGCGAGCGCCTGATTGCAGGAAGGCTCGATCTCTCCCGAGAAGGATAGACGCAGATGACGCAAGCCCTTGAAGCTCGCAGGCGTCACATCCACATGACCCCACTCCTCTTCACCAGAAAAGTGAATGTACAGATCAAGTGAGATGATATGGTCCAGCTCCGTATGACTGACCAGCTTTGTGAACTGCTCCAATGAAGAGATCGCGAACATCACCCGAGGCTGACTCAAGGTATCAAAGTCCGATGTACGCTCTCCATCTTTACTCTCAATTTTAGGGTTTGATGCAGGCAACAAACCACTGGCATCCAGGCTTCTCTTGAGCGAGTCCTCGGACAGATAATACGAGGTTGGCTCAATCGACTTGAACAATGCAGACAGCGCCTTCACCAAAAAACCCTTGCTATGCGAGACCTTACAATGCACACGTGTAAAATGCTTGCAATGCTCGGACTTTGCAAATGCTGTCACCCAGGCAGCGTACTCTTTGGGATAATGATAAGATTCATCATAGTTGAACGTGCGTGAGAGCCTGACTTTTGGCGAAGATGTATCGCTCATATAAGCTGCACACCAACGCTCAGGACACACGCGCAAGGTGTCAGGCCAGGACGCAAGATACGCTTCAAGCGTTTGGACCGCCTGCTCAAATGCATCGGCATCAAGTTGAACCTCAAGCGCATCCACAACACCTGTCAATGTGTTCCACGCGCCTTTACACGGGTAAGGGAACATCATCGCATCTTCAACACGAACCTCATTGCCCTCGCGGAGCCCATCCTCATCTGGAGCAACCTTAACATCAAGCGTTTGTGCGCTATCCTGCTTGGCTTCTTGTTTAACCTCTTGTTTGGCTCCTTGCTTGACCTTATCCAGAGGTGTGAGCACCTCCAGGCCATGCTCACGCAGAAACGTCACCACGTCCATATCCACGCGCTCGCTGACAATCACGCGCTTGAGACGTGTCGCGAGGCCGTTATCCACAAAATGTTTTTGTGCAAACTGTTGACCCGTTGCCTCCGAGAGCGTGTAGGGAAAACTCTTGCTCATATCAACAGTGTCTACAGGACTGTCTATCGCATCAAGAATATTTGCAATGTCAGAGGATAATGAGAAGTCCTGCCCCAACACCAGCGTATCGAAGTGAGGAGCAAGGCGAGTGATTTGCTCAACCTGAGGACAGTCAAGAGAGTTGCCCTTGCTGTTGTCGATGCTGAGGGTGTGTAATGATGTGAGCTCCGCAACTCTATCGGCAACTGCTCTGAGCTGAGGAACCGAGCTCACATGAATGGTCTCGAGTTGACTGGCCCAGGGACCGAACATCACATCTGCACCATTGTTTGTATCCACATCAAAGGGAGCACACATCAAGAATATCGCCTTGAGGTTGGGCAAGGACGTCGCCTTGAGAAGCTCCGCAACGCCACCATCAGGGATGGCGCTGAGCTCCAACCGCTCCACAGCACCAAGGTGTGGACACTTTGCCATGGTCTTGTAAAAGTTCTTTTTCTTGTTGGTTCGCCCGTAAGACCCCATGTGTATCGTCTTGATGTATTTGAGCGCAGGGTGCTTGAGGAGCTTGACCGACTGGGCGTTGCTATAAGACATCCCCCGAAACGACAGCACATCACACAACGCGTATTTGGGGTGCTCGCTGCCACTGATCATCTCCCCCATCCAATCCTTGGGAATAGCGCGCACTGATGCAGGATCTTTTGCTGTGCCAGACCACACGTCCATCTGAGGCAACAGATACGCCACCAGATCTTCAGCGCGTTCCTCTGGACATCGATCCACCAGCTTCACCAACTCTTCCCAAGATGATTTGTTCAGTTCACTTGCCAGAACAGACCTTGCCTCACTGATCAAATCATCCACAGGTTCTGTCGGGTTTAGCCCTTCAAGCGCAACCTCGCCTTTCTCCAGAAGCTCATACAACAGGTCATCCGAGATCACCTTAAGACCCAGTGACTTGGCCTTATCAACCTTCTTGTGCGCCGCGCGACTCCCGGCCAAAAAAGCGGTCATATCCCCTTTAATCGATAAACTTACTGTTCCTCCCAATGCCGCAACACGTTGCTCAAGCTCTATCTGGGAGTAGCCCTTGAACTTTCCCGAATAACCAAAAACACCATCTTTAATCTCAAGCTGACTCATGACATCTACTCCCTACTACATTAAAATACAATTGTGACGATCGAGTCAGAAATTTACCAGCGAACACATCTTATTCAAAGCAGTAAATCGATCGTATTGATTGCTTTTAAGTATGAATTTTCTCTTACGATAGTGCAAGAGGGGGGCGAGCTCATGAAATGAGCTCGCCCCCCTCTTGCACTATCATGTTGATACAATTAAGAAATTAACATCATCAAAGGTTATTAGGCATGAGCGTATACGGTTTTGCCCCCTTACCTTTCTTTAGAATCTTGGTTTCAGCAGAAGAGTACTTCTCACTATCACTGCCATACATACCGACCACTCGAAGCTGACAGATCTGTGCCGTCGCAGGAGCTTGAGCAAGCGCAGTAAACAGCGGTACACGACCTTCTTGCTTCTTGAAGTCAGGTGAAAGAGGACCCCACAATGTGAGCTCTGGTAACACCTCAAAGATGGCGTTCAGGTTATCGAGGTCGCTCTGCGCCACAGGCCACTTGAGATACTGAAGGCTGCGCTTCAAGCCATCGTGCATCATCTCAACAAGATCCGTGGTATCAGGGCATGAGCAATCGCCATACATGATCGATAAACCTGCCACATTGAAGTTCTCATCGCTTAATAATGGGCCAAGCTCATCCGCTCCCATGGTCGCGGGAAGCACCACATGGGAGCCATATGTTCTTGAGTACAGCCCCTTCTGCGCCATCAACACAGCAGGCGTCTTGAATGGTGAAGACCACGAGAAGTCATCATTGATATACACAGGACGGGCGTTGCTCAACCATGTCGCAAGCGCAGCATGATAATGTGCAGGTGAATAGTTCGAGACCTGAATACGCAAATGACGTAAATTCCTGAACTTTCCAACCTTACCCTTCACCTCGGGCCAGTCCGCACCATCTTCCGAAGGTGATAAGTTAAGATCCAACGACACCACATGGTCCAGATCCGTATGATTGATAAGTGACTCAAATTGTTCAGGTGTTTCAATCTGAATCAACACGCGACGTTGACTCAACGTGTCCATATCCTGGGAGTAATTTTCCTCGGGCAGCGTGTAGGTCACGTTTGTATCAGGCAACAGGTTCTCAGACTCCAGCGCGCTCAACGCATGCGTCCCCCTGACTGAATATGAGGTTGGCTTCACCGCTTCAAACAACGCTGACAGTGCCTTGGTAAAGAACTTCTGCTTGCCCTCATAATACGAGGAAATATGTGTCAGATAACTGCACGACTCGGACCTGGCAAACTCGGTGACCCAGGCTGCGTACTCTTTCTGATAATAGAACGGACCATCATACGAGAACGCGCGTAATAACCTGACCTTTGGTGAAGGAGAGTCACTCATGTAAGCTGCATACCAACGTTCAGGACAAATACGCACGCTGTCGGGCCAGGGTTCAAGGTAGCTCTCAAGTGTTTGAATTGCCTGCTCAAACGCATCGGACTCAAGCTGTAGCTCAAGCGCGTCCACAACACCTGTCAATGTGTTCCACGCCGCCTTACAAGGATACGGGAACATCATCGCATCGTGCACATGCACCTCATTGGCAGCACGACGCTCATCCTCTCCTGGTGCAACCTCTTCAATGACAACAAGCTCCGAAGCACTGTCATCGCTGGCGTCAGCGTTCAACGGTGAGATCACCTCAAGACCTTGCTCACGAAGTAGAGACACAACGGCTGCATCCACAAGCTCATTGACCACAAGCGTGGACACTCTGCCCACCAGCCCATTGTCGATAAAGTGCTTTTGCACAAACACAACGCCAGCCTCACCTTGAAGAGCAAATGGCGAACACCAGCTCAGGTCAAGCGTCTCCAGTGGTCCATCAATCGCATCCAGAAGATCGCCAATCCCTGTTTGCTTGGCATATGAATCGTAACTATTGATACCAATCACAAGAGACTTGATATGAGGCACCACGCGTGGGAGCTGTGTGGCCATGTTGGTAAACAACTCTGCCTCGGTACGAGGGTGACATCCAATCAAAAGAGTATGTAATGCGGGGAGTTCGCCAATCCTGTCCGCCAGCGCCTCAAGCTGCTTGTCAGAACGGATCATCACACGCTCAAGCTGATCGGCCCATGGACCAAACATCACATCCACACCCTGATTAGCATCCGACATATAGAGCGTATCAGAGTTGAGATACAACGCCTTGAGGTTCGGCATTGAGGTTGCTTTAAGAAGCTCAGCAAACGAACCCGCAGGTGCCTTTGCAAGCACCAGAGTATCCACAGAATCAAGGGTTTCACAGCTTGCCAGAGCCTTGTAAAACGTCTTCTTCTTCATGTTTTGCGCAAGCGTTGTGCCCACGTCAAATGTGGTAAGAGTCTTGAGCGATGGATTATCTAACAGTTTGATTGCATTGGTGTTATTCACCGCCATGTAAGAAAACGTCAGCGACTTGCACAGCGCATGTTTTGGATGCTGCTCACCGCCAATCAACTCCCCCATCCACACATCAGGCACAAAACACACTGTATCTGCAGTGTTATCAAACAGGCCACTGTGCAACCGTGAAAGAGGTGACAGTGCAGAGACATCTGCCCACTGCTCAAGGTTAGGCGCAAGATAGGCAAGAAACGCCTCCATCTGCTCCTCGGAACACTCATCCACAAGCGCAGCAAGTTGCTTCCAGGTCTCGTGTGCAGGCACCATCGCCAACAAGGAACGCGCCTCTGCAATCAACTCATTCACAGGTCGTGTGGGATTGAGCGCGTCCAGTGAAAGCTTGCCATCCTCCAAGAACGCATACAACGCATCATCCGATACAATCGTCAGCCCCAACGCTCTGGCTTTATCCACCTTCTTGTCTGAAGCCCTGTCTCCCACCAAATAAGCCGTCAAACCACTGCTCGCCGACGGAAACACACTCCCTCCCATCGACTGAATATGCTTGCTCAACGATGCTTTGGTATAACCCTTGATCTTTCCTGTAAACGCAAACGATCCACCCTGAACTTCCAGATTACTCATACGACATTTCTCCACTGCCATGATTCAATTGACGAGACGACAACAACATAGCAATTGGCATATAGAACGCAAAGCACAGGCTTGATCGTATACAACAAAAAGTAAGCGAAAAGAGGGGCTTGTGATTGCAATCACAAGCCCCTCTTTTCGCTTACTTTTTGTTTGTAAACCCGTGTTAATGAAGGAAGTAGTCAAGCTCAAGATAAGGGGATTCTCTTACATAAGCTGCGCCCTTGTCGTTGACTCGCGCACGTGCCAATGTCAGCTCCTTTAGCCCACTCAAGAGTTCGCAATTTGCCAGCGCCTGTGCCCCATAATTCCCCACGTTGTTTTGATCCATCTTCAGACTCTTCAGACGCGTTAACTTCAAGTCACGCGCAAAGGTCTCAACTCCACGGCGCTTGATCTTGTTGGAGCGCACATTCAAAACCCTCAAAGCTCCAAGGTTTTCAGACGAGCCAATGGCAATCAAGCCATCATCCTGAATATCATTCACGCTGATATCAAGCTCCTCCAACTGACCAAGGTGCATGGATGCAGCCAGGGCTTTTGCCCCCTCTGAAGTCACCTCATTATGATAAAGGCAAATACGCTCAAGCCCATGCATCGACGCTGAACTTGCCAGCGCACGCATCGCGTCATCCCCCAGATGATTCCCACCTAACTCAAGAACCTTCACCCCAGATAAATATGGAGACTCCATCATCAACGCAAACTTCGCATCATACAACTTGCAGGTATAGTTCACATCAACCTTACACACACGCTCAAGGCATGCAGCGCTTTTGAAGCCCGCATAATCAAAACCAGAGGATTCGATCACAAGAGCAATGTGCGCAGACTCAGGCACCAGAGCAGCAATCTGCTCAACGCTCTCAAAGGTTTGAGCAAAGAACCAGGGAAGCTCCTGTGCGCGCTCCAGATAAGGTAACCACTCCTCCTGATACCTCGCCTCATCCAGCGCATACGCCTCTTCCAAAAACGCACGCATCCTGTACCCCTGCACATTCTCATCGCTCTGTAACAAGCTGCGTAGCTCACCAAATAACTCATCCATCCTGCTCATTGATCACTCCTTATATGTAGACCTTGCATCATTCTGCTCACATCACATCACATCAGGTTTCACAAACACGTCAACAGGAAACAGGGAAGGGGCGGCCATCCTTAAAAGGATGGCCGCCCCTTCCTGTGTTACTCCAAAATTGCCTTATTCCGCAGGCACATTGAGACTATCAACGACCTCCTGTGCGCTCTTGACGTTGGGCTTAATTTCATCCCCATCACGCACCTTACGAAGCCCTTCCACCAAAATGCGATCCGAGTCCTTTAACCCCTCTGAAACCACATACAAATGCGGGATCTCCTCGGCGACCGAGATCTGTTGCAAATGCACCTTGTTGGCGTCATCCACCACAAAGACAAACTTCTTGTCCAGAATCTCAAAGGTTGCTTTCTGTGGAATGAGCAACGCATTTTCAATTGGTGTGGTCATGATGACCTTGCCCGTTTCGCCATGACGCAACAGGCCGTCGGGGTTAGGGAACGTTGCCCTGAACGCAATATTGCCCGTCTCATGATGGAAGTCAGCCTCGATCGTCTCGATCTTACCCTCATGAGGAAACATCTTGTAGTTCGCCATCATGAACGTCACAGGTCGCTGGCCGTTCTCTTTTTTCTCCATCATGTAATCAAGATACTCGGCTTCGGTCACGTTGAAATAAATCCACATTTTGCTGTTATCAGCGAGCGTGGTGAGGAGTTCGCCCTCTTCAAGCAAGCTCCCCTTTCGGACATGCAATCTGTTCATAATGCCATCAAAAGGCGCCCGAATCTCACTCATGGTCAGGTGTGCATTGGCCATGGCCACATCAGCGTTTGCCCTGTCAAGCCTGGCCTTGGCCATGGCGAGCTCGTTGGCCGACACCACATTCTCGGAACGCAACATCTTGGTGTTCTTGTACTCAATCGTTGCAAACTCCGCCTCGGCCTTGGCCTTCTTGACCTCGGCGCGGTACAGCACAGGCATGGTCCTGAACATCAGATCGCCTTTTTTGACCTTCTGACCCTCATCCACAAAGATATCTTGCAAGTAACCATGCTCCAGAGCACGAAGCTCAATGTGTTGTGTGGCATGGACTTGTGCCACATAGTCACGATCAATTTCGATGTCCTTGCGCAAGGGCGTACTCACCAACAAGTTTGGCGTACCATGACCATGGTGCCCACCCTCCTTGTGTGACTCGCCATGCACCGTTTCACCATGAGCCTCTTGCGTCTCGCAACCCGAGCCTGCACAGAGGATCGCAAGGCTCACAAGCATCAAGCCACTTATCTTAAGTCGTTCTATATTCATCTTTTTCATTCCATATCTGGTCAATCCTTGCCAGAGGCAAGGACATGTTGAAAGCTGTTTTTACAATGGTTAAAATAATTGTGTACGGGCGCTGACTGGTCTGAAGGAGCGAGCGCTGTAACATCTCTTACTTTGTCGTCTCCGAGGTACTGCTGGTATTCTTCCAGCCCCCTCCCAACGCGCGATACATGCCAACCATCGCCAGCATCTGCTGTTCCTTTGTGTCCACCAATTCAAGCTGTGATTCGAGCGCCTCACGACGTGTCGTCAACACCTCAAGGTAATCCGCTCTGGCAGACTGAAAGAGCGTGTTGGAAACCTTCACCGACGAGTTAAGCTTCTCCACTTGCTTGACACGAAGCTCGTAACTCTTGGAAAGATTATCCATCAAAGACAACAGGTTGGAGCACTCCACAAACGCACTCAGCACAGCTCGCTCATAGTGATAAACCGCCTGAATTTGAGCTGCGTTGGCTGACGCATAATTGGCCTTGATCGACCTCCTGTTCACTAGAGGACTGAACAGGCTTGCCACTGTTCCAAGAATCAATGCTTTTGGCGTGGGCAGGAGATGCTCAAGATCAACCTCGCGGTAACCAATACCTGCATCCAGCACAAGTGATGGGTAAAACGTGGAGCGGGCAACCTTTACATCGAGCTTGGCCGCCTCAAGATGATACTCTGCCTGTTTGATATCGGGCCTGTTTTCAAGCAGATCGGTGGGCACACCTGCACTCACAGGCTTTGGCTCGCGATCAAGAAATGTACCCGAATCCCGTTCAATTTTCTGAGGATAGCGACCAAGCAACAGGTTAATCCTGTTCTCAACCTGTGTGATTTCCTGCATCACCTCATACTGAAGGCTCTGGTTCTTCAGCACCTCGGCTTCAAAACGTTGCACAGCAAGCTCTGTCACCTTGGCAGCCTCCTTCTGTAACCTCACAATTTTTAAAGAGTTTTGCATCAAATCAATATTGGAGTGGATCACCTCCAGTCGGGCATCAAGGGCCATAAGTTCGTAATAAGAGGATGCAATCTCGGCGACCAGCACCGTGGTCGCAAAGTTCCTCCCCTCCACACTCGCCAAGTAGTGATATCTGGCGGATTGCTGCGCATTACGAAGCTTTTTCCAAATATCAACCTCCCAGGTTGCATAGAGTCCAAGCCCAAACCTTGGGCCTTCCTGTTCGCCTTCAGCCTCATTTAACGGGCCTGCACGCCCAGGTTCCTCGGCATAACGACCAGGTACGGGCACACCGCCATCCACGCCCACACCTGCCCGTGGGAGGATCTCCCCGCCTCTGGCCTTGACCTCGTTATTGGCCATCTGGATCTCCTGATCCATGATGTGAAGTTCCTGATTGTTTTCAAGCGCTTCATCAATCAACGCCACCAGCTTGGCATCATCAAAAAAGGCTGACCAATCGGTACTGGCAGCGGTTGAGTCTGCCGCCATTCCCTCGCCGTAGGTCGAGGGAATGGTCTCCATCACGGTGTTTTCCTTCTTTTGCTGGAGCTTTGGAACACACCCCACAGAGGAGAAAATGCACGAGGCCAACATCACAGCATAAAACGTCTTTCTTGCTTTATTCATGGCGTTCACCTCCCTTGTTGTCTTCATCTTCGTCCTGAGAATCAGTGTCATCCGCGATGTTGCTCTCTTCATCGAGGCTGCCATCTGCACCAGATGCCGCTAATTTCTCAACGCTTGAACCCTCAATTTTCTGAGACATTCTGAGCAGTTCTGCTTTCTCTCGGGCTTCATCCTCTTCGATCATCCTCTCCAGACGGTCATGTCGAGCACGCAAGCTCTCTGTGATCGGAGTTTCAAGCTCATCTTCGACGAACTTCTTACGGCGAGACAGCGATGCAAAGATGAAATACAAACCAGGCACCACGAGCACGCCAAAGAGTGTACCAAGCAACATGCCACCAAGGGCCGAAGCACCAATGGTACGGTTCCCCACAGCACCAGGTCCGCTGGCACGAACAAGAGGAATCAAACCTGCAATAAACGCAAATGAGGTCATAAGAATCGGCCTGAAGCGCACCTTCGCACCTTCAATGGCCGCCTCCAAAACGGTCATCCCCTTCTGGTTTTGCTGTACGGCAAACTCCACGATCAGCACCGCGTTCTTACCAAGCAACCCCACCAACATCACCAGACCAACCTGCGCGTAAATATCATTGGCAAGACCAAGATACTTGAGCAACAAGAAGGACCCAAACACCCCGATGGGCAACGAGAACACCACCGCCAAAGGAAGTAAGAAGCTCTCATATTGAGCTGCCAACACAAGGTACACAAAGGCAAGCACAATCAGGAAGATATAGATTGCTTCGTTACCACGTGAAGCCTCATCATAAGAGAGCCCCTCCCAGGCAATGTCATAACCACGAGGGAGCGTCTGTGCCGCGACTTCATTGACTGCCTTGATCGCATCACCGCTGGTATAACCAGGCGCTGGCACGCCACGAATCGCAGCCGACGCGTAGAGGTTGAAACGCGTAATCTCATTAGGCCCCTGCGTCTTCTCCATCCTCATGAATGCAGAATAAGGGACCATCTCGCCTTCTTCATTTTTGACATAGAGGTCCATGATATCTGAAGGTAATGCCCTGTACTCGGGAGCAGCCTGCGTATACACCTTGAAGAAGCGTCCAAAGCGAATAAAACCCTGCTCGTATGTACTACCAATCAGAATGTCGAGGTTCTCCATCGCCTTGCCAATCGAGACCCCTTTTTGCATCGCCAGCTCATTATCAATGACCAACTTGTACTGGGGATAGTTCGCGGCATAGAACGTAAATAAACCTGTAATTTCAGGGCGTTTAGCAAGTTCATCCATGAACTCTTTATTGACCTTATCAAGCTCCTGATAATCGACCGTTTCATTCTTATCGAGCAGACGAAGCGCAATACCGCCCGCCGCACCATAACCAGGCACAGCAGGAGGTTCAAAGAACTCGACGATGGCACCAAGTCCCTGAGATTTCTCCTCAAGCTCCTCGATCACCTCGCGCACGCTATGCTTGCGATCCTTCCAGTTCTTCAAGCTGATTAGACATGTGCCTGCGTTTGAACCACGACCTTCTGTCAGGATCTCATAACCTGCAAGTGAGGACACCGACTCGATCCCCTCAACATCCTCGGCGATTTCTTGGAGCTGGTGTGCAACGGCGTTGGTTCGCTCAAGTGTCGAGCCAGGAGGCGTCTGCACGATGGCATAAATCATACCTTGATCCTCGTTGGGGATAAATCCGGAGGGCAAGATCTGGTTCACACCCCAAATACCTGCAATAAATGCGACAATGATACCCACCGTCACCGTGCGTCTGTACACGATTCGCTCCAGAATCTTGACGTAACCACCCGTCAACTTCTCAAACACGCGGTTAAACGCACCAAGGAGCATCGCAATTGGGCCACGTTTCTTCTTATCAGGATCAATGTGCTTGAGAATCATGGCGCACAGCACAGGCGTCAACGTCAACGCCACCAGGCCCGAGAGCACAATCGCTGACGCCATCGTGATGGAGAACTGACGATAAAAGATGCCCACAGGACCTGTCATAAATGCGACAGGCACAAACACAGCAGTCATCAACAACGTGATCGCAATAATCGCCCCGCTGATCTCACCCAGAACCTCTCTGACCGCAAGCCTCGCTGGTAGGTGCGTCTCCTCCATCTTGGCGTGAACCGCCTCAACCACCACGATCGCATCATCCACAACGATACCAATCGCCAACACGAGCGCGAACAACGTAATCAGGTTAATCGTGAGCCCGAAGAGCTGCATAAACAGGAACGCACCAATCAACGACACGGGCACAGCAAGCGTTGGAATCAACGTCGAGCGCCAGTTGCCCAGGAAGACAAACACAACCAGAGCCACCAGAATAAACGCTTCGCCAAGCGTATGTGTCACCTGCTCAATGGACGCATCAAGGAAGTGCGACACATCATAGCTGATCTTGTAGTCCATACCTGGAGGGAAGGTTTCGCCCTTGATTTTATCAAGACGTTCCTTGACCTCCTCAATCACCTCGGTGGCGTTACTACCATAGGTTTGCTTGAGCACAATCGCAGCGGAGGGGTGCCCATCAAGGTTGGAGTAGATATCAAAGAACTCACTGCCAAGCTCCACCTCTGCGACATCCTTCAGTCGCAAGATTTCGCCCTCGGCGTTGGCACGAATAATAATATCCTCATACTGTTCAGGTGTGTTGTATCGCCCCTGATACACAAGCACATATTCAAGCGATTGCGACGTTTTACCAGAGCTTCGACCTGTACGTCCTGGGCGCCCGATGATGCTTTGCTCATCGATTGACTCCAGGACCTCCTCGGCAGCAATGTTGTATGCGCGCATCCTGTCAGGTTTGAGCCAGATACGCATCGCATACTGGCGGCTACCAAGAATCTGAGCCTGACCAATACCATGAATCCTCTGGAGTTCAGGGAGCAGGTTCACATTGGCAAAGTTATACAGGAACTTCTCATCAGCCTTCTCATCCTCGCTGTAGAGGTTGACATACATCAACATACTGGGCTGAACCCTGGAGACGACCACACCTTCACGTTGCACAAGAGGAGGGAGCCTATTTAACACCTGGTCGACACGGTTCTTGACGTTCACCACCGCCTGGTTCGGATCGGTGCCAAGCTCAAAGATAACCTGTACCGTGGCCTCGCCCGCGCTGGTTGAGTCCGAGATCATATACTTCATCCCTTGCACGCCGTTAATTGAGCGCTCAATCGGGATCAGGGTTGAGTTCACAAGCACATCAGCGCTCGCACCAGGATAGGCGACAGTGACAATCACACGGGGGGGAGAAATCTCAGGGAATTGGGATACAGGGAGACTACGAATTGCAAGAGTCCCCAGAAAGACCAGGATCAGCGACACCACGATCGACAACACGGGTCGCTTGATAAATTGTTGGAACACAGTTGACCTCCGCACAGCCTGAACAAGACACACAGCACCACAAGCACACACGACAACTTCATGTCGCGAGTATCAGAGCGTGATCAAGAACAGGCAGGGCTCATTGGAACGCTGGCAGATCACACGTCGTGCAAGACTTCAAGCGTGAGGCTTTCGCACAGCACAGCAGGGTCAAGTTACACGTCGTGCAAGACCAGCATTTAAGTTATTAACGTTTTAATTTCGTGTTAGTAGACGCCACAGACATGCGGCACAAAACCCCATAACATTGCGTAACAAAAAGCAATTCATGAGTTCAAACAAGGAGCAATCGCCGAAGATACAGCGATGTTATGCCCTCATTTTGGCGAGGATAAAGGTGGGAGGCCCTCGCGAAGGGTAGGTCGTGGAGAGATGGTGTGCTTGAGGGAGGTTGTATGTGTGGCGAACCTGCGGTGGTGCACGTCCGCGTTGATTTGCAATCTCATAAGATGCATCAAAATCGGAGAGCCAAAACAGCTCCGATGGAGGCATGGGAAACGCCTCGGCATGGTGAGAGATCTCAACCTCTTCGATCTCCTCACTCGTCTCACTCTCATCAAAGAGAAGACCACCATCATGCTCTTCAGGAGCGCTATCTCCTGAAACACATGTCGCCTCAACAACAGGCTGAAGAGCCTCTGGAGACGACAGCTCGGATGACGCAAGCTCTGGCGCAAAGACATGCCCACCACACACCATCAAGAACATGAGGGTGTGGAGCACAAAGGCATACCATGACAACCAAAACCTATGCATTAACTACGATCCTTTTATAAAGCAGGTGCATTTCATCCACCACAAGCTTAGAAGCACATCCATTCAATGTCAACGAAGCCAGGATGGGCTCACCTACTTCGGTTCAAGATTAGTTAAGCACTCACACCTGCACGACAATGAACTTTATAACATATTTCTAAAAACATTTACTTTCAATAACTTACAAATCACACAACAAAACCCCAACGTGACCAAACACCCCACACTTTCCAGATAAACTTTTTTGCACAACATGCATAAAACACCTGCCACGTCCTGAATAAGAGGAGCATGTGAACCTCTTGACGCGATCACCCTGTGATCTATATTGCCCCAAAATATGCGTTCAAAATGAGAGGTAAACATGCCATCAAAAGCCACAATAAAACACAGTCTTGTTATACACATAACCACCCTCACAGTGTGCCTTCTTTGCTCCATTTCACTGGTCCAGGCGCAGGTCAACACGGAGCGCTTTCACCTTGGTAAGGAACAACAAGAAGGCTGGCAGGCCGAGCTTGCCAGTCGACTTGCGCTGACCCGAGGCAACGTGAATGTCACGGATATTTCGGGTGCCATCTCGGTGCGTCATCAAACGTTGTGGCCAAAAGAAGAGGGCTCAGACGCCCCACGTGCTCTCGCACAACGCTGGGCTTTTGTGGGAAATATTCGACGCGCACGCGCCCTGGATCGCATCTTCTCAAACCAGGCATTTGCACACGCGCGGTGGACACACATGTGGACCAAACGCGTGGGGATTGAAGCCTTCACTCAGCTCCAATTTGATGAATTTATTGCGCTGCGTATGCGTGTACTTGTAGGCGGATACATTCGCTATGTTCCTGTCAGAACAAAGTACGTCACACTTGCTCTGGGCACAGGATACATGCCCGAATACGAAGTATTTGACACCGAGACGGCTGGACAAACGTATCGCAATCCTCGCCTGAACCACAGGTGGAGCAATTACCTGATGCTTTCAGGCAACATCAGCCCCACCCTGCAATTTCAGTTCACAAACTACATGCAACCACGCTTCGACCGCTTTCATGATATGCACATGCTCCAGTCCTTCATCGCATCACTTGATGTCTTTGAACATGTCGCGTTGACACTGACCGCAGAGGTCCAAACGGATCTTGAACCTCCGCCCTCCATTGAACCTGTTGATGTGCGTATCACACCAGGTTTATCCGTGAAGTGGTAAACACCTCAAGGCACTTCCACCGCGCCAATATCAGGCGATGTACCTCGTGGACGACGTAAAATATCAACCTCTGGAGAGTGTGTCGGATCGGCAGCGTCAAGCGCTGCGCTTGATGCGCCTGGCGAGGCATAGGTTTCCACAAGATCACGATGTACCTCGCAGATCGAAGATGCGCCTCCCACAAACATGCTCGTGTCCTTAACCCAGCGAGGGACCACCAGGTCACTGGAGTCGGCAAGTACAGGATCTGCCTGCACAGCGTTCGTATCATCCGAGGGATTGATGGCATCATCAGCAGTGTCTGGCAGCGGCATTCCACCGTTCCAATACAGGTTTGTACTGAGCGTAAAGCTTGTCACATCGTCAGGTTGAGTATCGGAAAAATCCGTATTACCGCCACCCGATGCAAGCTGTCCCATCGTCCCCGTGGGATCAGACCAGATGTTGTTGTAAAACGCGATACGCTCATTTGGAAGGTTTGCACCCTCCGTGTTCAGACGCATCGCATAGGCTCGTGAGGGAAGATCACCCACCACTGTGTTGTGTCGAAACGTAATATCGCGTCCGCCCTTGACTCCAAATGGCGCGCGCATGTCCACCACAGAGTTCCCCACAAAGAGGTTGTTCTGCACGGTAATATCAAAGCCCTCGAAGAAAGGTTTGCCATCCTCACCAATCAGCAGAAATCCTGTGCCAGAATCACCCTGCCAGTTCAAAAACAAGTTGCGTTGAATCTGCACATTTGAACTTCCTGTATACAGGTCCTGATCACCGTTACTGTCCTTGATCACAATGTAACTGGATGTATCCGAGCCATTGCTTCGCCCGCTCCCCTCAAAATCATTGAAGAACACATTGTCCTGCACTGTGACACCATCCACGCTGTTGATGTCAATATGTTCATCGCTGCCTGACTGGTTGTAGAACATGTTACGCTCCACAACGATCTGAGTTGTGGCATTGTTAATCTTGAGGATGTCGTTGTTATAACTGTCGTGCATGATGTTGTTGCGCAGCGTGATACGGGAGACTGCATTTGTACCACCGCCATCCACATGGACCACAAGTGCGCCTGCACCAGGACCACTGTGAGCCACATCAAAGCCCTCCAACGTAATACCCTCACACCCATTTGGGTGCTCGTAAAATGTCAGCACAGGAGCATCGTGGCGAAGACGCGCTTTGTAGGGAACCTCTGAACGTACAGTGACGCCTTGCGCAAAGCTGCCGCGCATTCGTATGCGGCCTGTGTATGTACCTGGTCGTACAAGGATCGTGCTGGCATCTTCAGCGT
>CATLTV010000133.1 GCA_950059285.1 uncultured Pseudomonadota bacterium
GCCTGAAGATGCTTCTCTTCTCCTCTTTTCTTCGGGGCAAGCTCCGCGACGGGAGCTTATGTCAACAGAACCTAAAGTGGTGACTGCATAAACACATCAGCCAAGGTTGTCCTACAAATCTTGATATGTGACAAGAGTCGTTTTGAACAAACCATCGAGAGGGTTGGTATTTGCATCTGTTTTTGATTAGAATAGTTAAACTTTAGCTAAGAAATTGTATTATGTAATCACTTAAGTGGGCGATAATAATGGGTTGTTTTGGGAAGTTGGGAGCGTTGTTGTGTGTGGTGGTTGTGATGGGTTGTGTGGAGCCTCCATCTTCTACGCCGACTTATAATAAGCCTGATGCTGGCATCCTCGACATGGGGGGTGTACGTGAAGACGCAGGGAGCGATATGATGGATATGGGCTTTGATATGCGCGTGGATGCGGGCACGGATATGCGTGTATCTGAGGATGCAGATATGGGGGGAGGTGATCCTGTGGACATGGATGCGGATATGGATATGAGCTCTGACATTTTTACCGAGCTAACACCATCTTTATCGCTTGGTTCATTTGGATTTGGTCGTAGCATGGCGATGTCTGAGGATGGCTTACGTTTGTTGATTGCTGCTCCTGTGAATCATGCTGGAGGTGTTGCTGTGAATGCTGAGGTGCATTATTTTGCAAGGGAAGATAGCTCGCAGCGTTTTGCATACAAAAACCAGGTTACGATAGGCAGCGGTTTACGTGACAGTGATACGAGTTCGGAGTGGGGCTATGCGATGGCTCTTGATGAGGATGGTTCGACGGCTGTTATTTGTGCGCCGAAGTATGGGCGAAATGGTTCTAACTCAGGTGTGTGTGATGTGTTTGAGCGTGATGAAGATGGTGTGTTTGTGCATCAGCATGAGGTTCGGCCAGTTGGAACTGAATCGGACCGCTTTTTTGGCGCGAGTGTGGCGATAAGCCCTGATGGGCAGTGGTTGGTGGTAGGTGAGCCAGGGAAGGGTGTTGTGTCTGTCTGGCAAAATATGCCTGATGTATCAGCACCGACATATTCTTTAGGGGGGGCTGTAGAGGGGGATGCGAAGATTTCAGGTGTAGGTGCTTCGCTTGCTGTGTCATGGACGGCCGCAGTTGGTACGGGCGCGCTTGGTGTAAGGATTGCGTTTGGTGCTCCTGACCTGGGAGTTTATGTCTCGGATAAGTTTCAGTTGTTGATAACAAATCTGCCTGACTCCAAGCCATCACATGAGCTTGAGGTGGATCATGATGACTGGGCGTTATCTGGGGTTGGACAGTCCTTGATGTGGTCTTCGGATTATTTGTTTATAGGTGCGCCAGGTTCTGTGAAACGTGGACGTGAGGGCGAGCAGGGAGCAGTGCTCATGTACCATTGTGAGTTTGACTGTGGTTATGATGCTGTTATCTCAGCTGAAAGTCCAGAACATGCCATTGAGCGATTTGGGGTGTCGATGGATATGGTGAGTGACATGTTGTGCGTGGGTGCGCCTGCCTGGGGTGGCTCTGATTTGGCTGATTTTGGCACGTGGAAGGGGCGAGTGTATTGTTATGAACCGAGTGGAGATTGGCGCCCTGGTTCGGAGATATCTTTCGATGGTGTTGAGGGGGGAGGGCACCTTGGGCGTATGTTGATGTTGGATGTTTTGGGGGATAGCCATTATTTGATCGCGGCGGCCCCTTTCACTGAGGTCGATGGTGAGCCAATCAAGGGAAAGGTGTTTGATATTGCGTTTTGAACTGGTGTGATCAGTCAAAGTTAGCGGGCCACCAGGAGTTGTTTTTGTGCATATCAATGAGCTCATCAAGGATGGCGCGCACGAGGGGGATTCCCTGGTCTTCGAAGTTTCTTGGGTTTTGCCAGAATCGTCGTGTGTCGCCTTTTCCCTGGGATTGATATTGTAGGGTTTTTGCGAGCATCTGAATGCGGTCAGCGGCTTTGACGATACGAGCTTCAAGGGAGGCATTCTCGTTATAGTCCTCAATGGATGTGACCCATGATGAATTGGGGGCATGTTCAAAGAGGGTGTGTGCAGCGCGTTCTTCAGCGTCATGAAGGACATCAGGATCGACGAAGCGTTTGACGGGCCAGGCGAGGTCGGTGAGGATCGATTCGCTGGCATCGTGGAGGAGCGCGATGCGCAGGAGTTTTTCGGTGTGGACTTCATCAGGGATACTGTCAGCGATCCAGAGCGCTGTGAGTGTGACCATATAGACATGTGAAGCGATGGATTCAGGGGGGTGGACGCCGCTGACGATCCAGCCTGTGCGCGGGAGTGACTCCAGTCGCTCCATGCGAGAGAGCATGCGTAGGAGGTGTGAGGCTTGTGATTTGAGGTCTGACATGATGTTTACCTTGTGAAGTGGAGAGGTGGTCATGATAGGTTTGTTTTGATGCAGGATGGGGGGTGGAGTCAAGGCAAAGCAAGGAGAAGAGTGGTGAAGCAGCGAGTGATGGTCGTGGGTGGTGCGTGTGCTGTGGGGCATGCGCTTGAGGATGTGTTGACCGAGCGTGGTTTTGAGGTTGACATGATTCGCGATGAGGATATCTGGAAGATAGGTGGGCGTCATTGGGAGGGTGTAGCTGCATTGATTCTTGATACCTCGGTGTGGTGGGGCAGTGGTGATGTATGTCGCGAGGGTATGGGGGAGTATCGGCAGTGGCTTGAGCGCGCGCTTGAAGAGGGTGTACGTCAGGTGTTGGTGGTGAGTAGTGCTGCGACGCTTGGCCGTGAGTGTGATGAGTACGGGTTGTATCGTATGGGTGAGGGGCAGGCGTGGGAGGATTGCGTCTGGCAATTTGAGGCGCAGGCGTACCATTATATGTCGCAAGGTCTTGGGGTGTGGTTTGCGTTACCAACGATGGTGGTGGGAGAAGGGCGTAATGCGTTGTATGAGAGTTGGTTGAAAGGGGGAGCCGTGGGGGGAGGAGATGTGGTTGCTGCGGATGATGTAGCCAGAGGGGGTGTTTTGGTGTTGGGGAGGGGGCGTCCTGGGCGTCGATATGTGTTGGGTGGCGAGTGGATTGAGGGAGGGAAGGGAAGAGGAGAGACGAGTTATTTGGGAGGGAGGAGGTATGAGTTGGAGATCGCGCAGGGGGAGATTGGTTATGGGATTCGGGAAGATATAAAGGGTAGAGTTTTGGACGAGATGAGGCAAATATAGGAAATTCTATCTGGACCTTATCAAGTGTGGTCTGGTAGCATGGTGTCAGATGTGTTCATATCATATGAGTGATGAGTTCATGGTGTGATTTGGGCGTGTTGCGAAATGGAATGGATGCAGAAAAGTTGAGTAGAACCGAAAAAGGGTAAGTCATTATGGCCAAGAAAAAGCTTTTGTTAGCAGCGGTATTTGTGGGTGTTATGGCAGCGCTGTTGTTGTACGTGTACATCCAGCAGGAGAATGCCAAGACCCAGAAAGAGATTGGGAACAAGGTGAGCGTGGTAGTTGCGGCGCGTAACATCCCTGCAGGCACAGAGCTTGAGAAGGGTTTGCTCACGTACAGCGAAGTTCCAGAGCGTTATTTGCCCCCGAACCCGATTATGGGAGATCAGGCGGACCTCTTTTTGGGTGCGACCTTGACCGTGAACGTGCAGGCGGGTCAGTACATCCAGACCAGTGATTTTGCCCGCACCGAGATCTCACGTGATCTTTCAGGCAAGGTTCCTGCGGGAGAGCGCGCGATGTCGATCCCTGTGGATGCCATCAGCGGCGTGAGTGGTTTGTTGACTCCAGGCGATCGTGTGGATTTGCTGGGCACATTCCCCGTGTCAGACAAGGATCAGTTGATTCCAGGTGAAGGTGGCCGTGCGAGCATGGGTTATGTCACGATGCCATTGTTGCAGAACGTGACCTTGCTTGCTGTGGGTAAGCAGCTCTCTGATGTGAACGCACAGAGTAATGGCCGAGCAGGATACTCCACCGTGACAGCGAGCTTGACCTTGAAAGAGGCCGAATTGCTGACCATCGCCCAGACACGTGGCAAGCTTACCTTGTTGCTCAGAAACCAGGATGACATTGAGTCTGCACCTTCCGAGCAGTTGACCTTGAAAGGCGTGTTGGAGAACCTCTCTGTGATTCAGGAGACACGTAACAAAGTGGTCAGGAAGAGAGTGAAGAAGAAGAAGGAGCCCACAGGGCCTACTATTCGCTCAGGTAACTAGCCTAACATATCGCGTCAAAAAGACAGACCCAACCACAAGGGCGAGCTTTGTTTACAAAGCTCGCCCTTGTGGTTGGGTCTGTCTTTTTCTGATCTTTTTAAAAAGTAATCTGTCTGGGTTTCTTGGGTGACGATGTGTTATGGCACATGTTAGAGTACCGCCGAGATGTAATATCGAGTGCATGCGCGTGCATGCAGAGCACCGTTGCTGCTGAATAATGTATGGTGCACGCATTTAGATTTAGAACCCAGATGAGTAGAGGGCTGTTGTGAATCAAAAGTTGTGGATGACAGGTGTAGCAATCGTAAGTATGGCGACGATGATGGTGGAGCCTGCCGAGGCGGCTCAGCCTGATCTGGAGCAAACCATTGCGATTGGTGAATCCTTGCGATTTGATGGACGTGGTGTGCGCGATGTCTTTGTGGGTATCGACTCCATCGTGTCGGCAAAGTCAAATGGCAGTAGCCTTGAGTTTACAGGTCTAAAAGAGGGAACAACCTCGGTGACTGTGTCCTCCTCCAATGCCGAGAAGGTGATTTTGATTCGCGTGGTTCCTGTGAACCCCGAGGTGTTGGCCAGCGAAGCGCGCAGTATTCTTGGTAAGCGTTCGGGTGTGTCCGTGAGGGTCGTCAACGGTCGTGTGTTGATCGAAGGCGAGGTTTCAAGCAAGGTGTATCAGGAGCGTATTGCTCAGCTTGTACAGCTTTACCCATCACAGCTTCTGGACTTCTCTACCTACCGCGAGAGCTTCGTGGAGGGCGCAAAGATGGTCGCGCTTGAGATTGACTTCATTCAGCTTGCCGTGACTGACCGCGACAATTTGGGTGTGAAGTGGGGCCAGTTTGTGGGCGCAAACTACAGTTTTGGTACAGGTGATGTGCCTCTGTTTTATGGTGATTCCCCGTCGATTGGTGATGGTATCTTGCCAGGAGAGACAAACCCATCAAGGTTGCCAAACGCGGTGACATTGACGGGTGGCAATGGCTTGACAAGTTACCTCTCCATGGTGGGTAACTTGAACGTGGCGCTCGACTTCATGGTTGACCACGGTATGATCAAGACAAGACAGCACGGCGTACTTGTGACCGAGGCTGGTAAGGAAGGTGAATACCAAGCTGGTGGTACATTGTTGATTCGTACCGCAAGCATCAACGCTGTGGATGTGTTGAGGGTTCCTTATGGTTTGACCGTGAAGGCCAAGCCCATCATCGACGATGAGAACCGCGTCAAGGTTGAGCTTGATGTGAGCTTTGAGGAGCTTGATCAGGCCAACGGCGTGGATGGAATCCCTGCATTGAGGACCACAAGCATGAAGGGTGTGGTCAACATGCAGGAAGGACAGTCCGTGTTGATCTCAGGTTTGACGGGCATCCAGGAGACATCAGGCGAGCAGGGCTGGTGGTTGTTGAGCAAGGTGCCAATTCTTGGCTGGCTTTTTAAGTCGCGCTCCTACGTGGGACAACAGCTTGATAACGCTTTGTTTGTAACCCCTCGCCTTTATGTGCCAGGCGGCGATGCGCACCGTACCTTGGTGGACGGTGTGTTCAAGGAGATGCTTGATGGAGGTGTCGATGCGGAAGACCTGCCCAAGCTCTCGGATGCGCCCGTACGTTCAACTCGCCCATCAAGCACATCGACATCTTCGGACTCCTCCTCGGGAGGCGGCGACGATATTGAGTTTGAGTGAGTTCAAGCGTAGTGTATAATCAGGGCTGCCCTGCCGACCATCTGGATGTGTGGGCAGGGCAGTGTTGTATGACGATTGGGGGGAGGAATATCATCTGGATGAGAGGCCTGAGACGATGAGACGTGTACATGTTGTAGATAATGCTGGTAATGAATATTATTATGATGTGGATCGCCCTGTAGCTGACATTACCATTGGTCGTTCAGATGACAATCACATCATTCTGGATAGCAAGACCGTATCTCGACGCCATGCCACGTTGAAGATCACACCTGAGCGCGTGATTCTTGTCAATCAATCGCGTAACGGCGTGTTTGTGGGTGGCGAGCGCGTGGATGTGTCACAGTCACGCGAGCTGTATCCTGGTGATTATGCCACGATTGATATTTATATGGTGGGTGTGGAAGGCGGCGCCGCGCGACGACCTTCGCCTGCGCGTATGACAGGTTCAGACCCACAGCAGGTGCGTCGCCGTACACAGCGGCCTGGCGCTCCTGCGGGACCAGCAGGAGCGCCTAACCGATCTACTCAGAGGCCAGGTGTGACAGGCCCACGTCCTCCTGTGGCCACATCGGCACCTGCGCCAGCGCCCACTCCAGCACCGCGTAGGCCTGCGACGCATTCCCCCAGCGTACCTGCCACATCACAGGCAAGCAGAACAAAAGCCTCCAATGAGAAGGAGAGCTTTGAGTCGTTTATGGGGTTGATGTTTGCGCATGAGGGTCAGGATGAGCCACGTGTGAACCTGGATGGTCAGGCGGTGCAGCGCATCGATCGTAAGTTTCAAAAAAAGCTGGGAGAGTTCAAGGCGCAGATGCACGATGCGCTCAAGGATCGTCTCGATTTGCACAGCTTTGAGATCACGGATTATCGCAACCCCAAGGTGATTCGACAGGTTGTGCAGAGGCTCAAGGAGGTGCTTGGTTCGGAGGCACACAACATTCCAAAGCCAGCGACCCGTGAGCAGGTGTTCAAGGAGATGATGGATGAGGTGTGTGGTCTGGGGCCGATTGAGGATTTGCTGAACAACTCCAAGGTGACTGAGGTCATGGTGGTGGACAGGGATCACATTTATGCGGAGCTTGATGGCAAGCTTGTGCTGACGGACCGATACTTCTTTGATCGCAAGTCGATGATGACGGTGATCGAGCGTATTGTGGTGCCACGTGGTCGACGTATTGATGAATCGATGCCACTGGTGGATACGCGTCTTGAGGATGGTTCACGTGTCAACGCGGTGATTGCACCGCTTGCGCTCAAGGACCCGTGCTTGACGATCAGGAAGTTCCCCGAGGATCGTCTGGGTGTAAGGGACTTGATACGCTTTGAGAGTATGACCATGGACATGGCCAAGTTTCTTGGTCGTGCGGTGCGTGTCAGGAAGAATATTATTATCTCAGGGGGTACGGGTTCGGGCAAGACGACGCTGTTGAACGTGATGAGTAGTTTCATTGGTCCAGAGGAGCGTATTGTCACGATCGAGGATGCGGCGGAGCTTCAGCTTCAGCAGGAGCACGTGGTGAGTCTTGAGACAAAACCTGCAAACCTTGAGGGCAAGGGTGAGATTTCGATTCGTGACCTGGTGAAGAACGCGTTGCGTATGAGGCCAGACCGTATTGTGGTGGGTGAGTGTCGTGGTGGTGAGGCGCTTGATATGTTGCAGGCGATGAACACGGGTCACGATGGTTCCATGACGACAGTGCACTCCAACAGTCCCACGGAGGCGATCGCCCGTCTTGAGACGCTGGTGTTGATGAGTGGTATGGAGTTGCCCACGCGCGCGATCAGGGAGCAGATTGCAAACTCGGTGGACGTGATCGTGCAGCAGACAAGGTTCAGTGATGGTTCAAGGAGGATCTCCTATATTACTGAGGTTGTTGGGATTGATGATGACGGATTCATCCGACTGGAGGATATTTTCAGGTATCGTCAGGTAGGGATGGACGAGAAGAACAAGGTGCAGGGGTATCATTTGGCGACAGGATACCTGCCATCATTCCTGAATGACTTCTTGATTCAGGGGCTTGCGACACCTGATGACTTCTTCTAGGTAAGTTATTGAAAAGATAATTTAAAGCCAAACACGGCTGACTCTTGCTCGTTGCAACATGGTGTGTTCCAGAGTAGGATAGAGAAGGACTCGTTCTGAGTTTGTTTTGGCTGATGATGTATGGTCCAGCGTGAGTGTGTGGTAGTTTTGGGAAAGTAAGGAGCATAGTACATGTTTTCGACGCCGTTTCTATTGGGTGGGGTATTCCTGGTTTGCCTGGCGATTGTGTTGGCGATTTATGGCAGTGGTGACTGGATCACGGCCAAGCTGTCACAGGAGCGAAGTGTCTATGAGAAGTTCATGGGCAAGAAGTTGCGTCGGCTCTTTTTATCCGTGACACCGCAGGAGTTTATCATTGGCCATTTGACCTTTATCGTCTTTGCGATTGGGTTTATGTGGTATTTGATCGGGGACATGTTCTCGGGGATTGTTGTGGGGTTGGGGGCAGGCATTATGCTGCCAAGTTTCTGGTTGGATATGCAATGGAACAAACGTCTCAAGGCGCTTGAGGAGCAGGTGGAAGAGGCGATGATCTTTATGTCCAACAGCTTCAAGGCCAACCCCTCATTGCCCGAAGCGATGCAGGACGTATGTAACTCGATGGGGCCACCGATCTCGCAGGAGTTTGGTGTGATGTTGAGGGAGTACAAGCTTGGTACACCGCTTGATCAGGCGTTGATCAACATGCAGAAGAGGGTGGGTTCAAGGAACTTGCAGCTTGCCGTAAGTGCGTTGCTTGTGGGTCGTACCGTGGGTGGTAACATTCCAAAGATTCTGGAAGATATTTCAAAGACCATCCGAGAGAGTTACCGCCTTGAGCGCGTGATTGACACGGCGACAGCTCAGGGGCGTATGCAGGCATGGGTGATGGGAAGTGCACCGGGCGCAGTGTGTGGTGTGTTTTACCTGCTTGATCCGACGTTGATCTCACCGTTGTTCAACGAGTTTATGGGTTATATTATCATTGCCATCGCAGTGCTGTTCAATATTTTGGGCGTGGCATTGATCCTCAAAATTGTACGTATTGATGTGTGATTGTGTGGTGATGCGTGGAGTTCCTGAAGACGAGGTAAGCGAGTTATGGGATTGAGTATATTAGGATTTGTGAGCGTGCCACCAGCCTTGCTGCCATTCTTATTGATTGCAGGGTTGATCAGTGCTTTTGCCGCCGTGACGATGTTCATTTACGGCTTTGTACCTGAAGAGGTGGATGAGGAGGATATCTACGGGTATCGTCTGACCAAGCGCAAGCGTTTGATCGAGGAGAACGCGTTGTATGCGCTGGTCTTGCCGATGGTGAAGATGTTTGCGCATCACTTCCGATCCTTGCCCGACAAGTTTTTGGGGATTGATGTGGCGGAGAGTCGCGCCAAGATCCGTGACCGTCTGGTGCGTTCAGGCTACATGGGGGCGCTGACACCAAACGAGTTCTGGGGCATGTGTTGCGTGAGTGGTTTTGGCATCTTCGTGGCGATCATGTTCATGACCTATCTTCTTCAAGATCTTCCCAACATTCCAATTTCGATCGTGTTTGGTGTTGCGGGTTGCTCGCTTCCTTATGTGAAGCTTGATAGCGCTATTACAGAGCGCCTGATCGAGATTGACCGTCGCTTGCCCTATGCCATTGACCTTCTTGTGCTGTCGATGCGCGCAGGTCTTGACTTCATGACCGCGCTTGATCGTGTGGTTGCAAACGGCCTTGAGCAAAACCCCGATGACCCGATGGTTCAGGAGTTGGGTGTGGTTCTTCAGGAGATGCGTGTGGGTACAGCGCGTGCGGATGCGTTGATTAACCTGTGTGAGCGTGTGCACTCGGACTACTTGAAGTCCATGGTGGGCTCGATTCTTCAGTCCGAAAAGCGCGGTACTCCTCTTGCTACAGTGCTTGAAGTACAGATTGGTACAATCCGAAACAAGAGGACTCAGAAGATTGAGAAGGCGGCCAGTGAGGCTGCGGTCAAGATTCTTGGTCCGTTGATGTTCATTTTTGGTGCTGTACTTGTGATTGTGATTGGTGCGATGATGCTCAAGATGCAGTCTGACGGCTTCTAGAGCACAAGTCGTGCGGTGAGCCAGTCTGTCGGCTGCTGTGGTTTTTTGGGTGCGGCGCGTATCCTGTGCTACACTCAACACATGGCCTGGAGCATGGCTTCAGGTGTGTTGACAAACATCAATTTAACTCTGTGATTTGATATGCCCTCATTTCAGCTTGAAGTTCAACAGAATGGAAGTGTTCAATCGTATACCTTCCAACAAGTTCCTATCGTGATTGGTCGTGAGCGTGGTGTGGACCTCGTCCTTGATAACCCCACGGTCTCTCGTCAACATGTGCAGATCCTTTTTGATTTTCAGCGAGGATTTGTCCTCAAGGTGCTCTCCGCTGGTGGTATGACTGCCGTCAATGGATCACAGGTTTCTGGTGAGTTCCCTCTGTACCAAAACTCCATGATCAACCTGGGGCAAGTGGGTATGGTGTTTCGTTCTGCAGATGCGTTACCTGCGCCTGGACAGTCGCAAGGAGGGCTTGGTGCAGGTGGATTTGGTCAGGCATCTGGATTTGGACAGCCTCAATCTCAAGGTGCAGGAGGGTTTGGTCAAGCCTCTGGATTTGGTCAACAACAGCCTCAGAACGCAGGCGGATTTGGTCAGGCTTCAGGCTTCAACGCTGCGCCAGCCTCTAATCCCTCTGGATTTGGACAGCCTGCGGGCCTTGGCGCCACTCCAGGTGTTGGTGCGTTTGGTTCCCCTGATGCACCCGCTGCCGCGCCATCCTCGTCGGGTTTTGGTGCCATGGGACAACCTGGCGCTCAACCCGAGGTCAAGGCCTCCAACGTCTGGGATGAAATTGCTCAGAGCGCTGAGGAGCTTGAGGATGTTGATCAGGGTCCGCGCGATGATGAATACTTCAAGCGCATGGAGGCCGCAGAAACCAAAGGTAAGGAACAACTTCAAAGCAAGTTTAACCCGCTCAATATTGTGGGCATCGTGCTCATCGTGGGTCTGCTCGGTTTCCTTGTCATGCCTACAGGATCATCCAAGAAAAAGGCTGCCGCGAACGCAGGCGAGTCGGAGGATGTGCCCGTGGTCATCAATGTGTCCTGTATTGATAAGCAAGATTGCATGCTCAAGGCGCAGGAAAAATATGAAGTCGCCAAGAACAACTTTGAAAAGCGCGAAGTCAAGGTCAGCAACACCTTTGACAGCTACAAGTCCATGCTTGAGGTCAAAGCTTTACTTGAGCAAGGCGGCATCACGGATACTAGCTCCATGCCCGAACTTGAGAGCATTCTGACCGAGTCTCGCAAGGTTCTGGATGATATCTTCAGGCAAGAGCGCCGCGCTTATCTGCAATTCAAGCAGCGACGTATGTACTCCAAGATGATTGATACCTTGAATGTGGTGAATAGCTACTTCCCAGACAAGACCTCCAAGGAAGCTCAATGGGCTGCCGAAAAAGAGAGGTTAATGCGCAAAGCAGGGGTATACAGACCCTGAGCTTGATATGGTGTGAATGTGTTTTGTGTGGAGTATGTTTGTTGATTCGATCTTTTGAGATGTTTGCGCGATGTTGGGTACGAGTTCTGGGGTGCAGTCTGCTTGTCTTGAGTATTGGATTGGCAGGTTGCATCTCCACACGTAAACAGGCAGACCGCGCCTTTGAGGAGAAGCGCTACAGTGAGGCTCTTGATCTTTACAATGTAGAGATTCAATCGGGCTCGCGAGATCCCGAGCTGTTTTACAACGCCGCGCGAGCATCTCTTCATGAAGGTGACTTTGGCGCCGCTGAACGCTACTACAGTCGTGCCCTTAAATATGGTGGTGGAATCAAGGTCATGCGCGCGCTCGCCGACCTCTATATCAAGACCAGTAACTATGCGCGCGCGGCGCAGGTTTTGTACGAGCTCCTACGTGTCGATCCTGAGCAAGAAACTATCTACAATAACCTCGGGACAGCGCTGCTTTATGGTGGGCGTCCTGCCGAGGCCGAGAGCATCCTGTTGATTGCACAACAGCTTGATCCCAAAGACCCTCTCCCTTATTTGAATCTTGGTGTGCTCTATGATCGCCATCTTGTGTTTCCCGCCAAAAGCGCTGCGTTCTACACCTGTTACACCAAGCTTGCGCCCGATAACGCGCCTCAACTCAGGATTGCTCAGGCACGTATCAATGAGCTTCTGACTCAGGTTGCGTTGACCTCTGGCAGAGCATATCCCTTGCGTTGTGGTGAAGCATACGTTCCTGGTGAATATCAGTCTGTTGAGGAACGACGACAGAAGCTTGAACAGCTCAAACAACAAGCTCTGTTTGAAGATGGAGACATCGCACAAAACCCTGAACAGCCTGCCACGTTGCTCTCTGTGGAAGCCCTCGCGACCATGGAGGAAAAGATGGCCAACCTGCTCGCAGAAGAGCGCTGTGAGGAAGTTGTACAGGACAAGGACATCGAGCAGTCAATCCCTCAGCTTTCGGCGGCTGGTTTACGCACCATGGCCACATGTTATCAGAATCAAAACAAGCCAGATCTGGCAGAACGTATGCTATTGAGAGCGCTTCAAAAACAGCCGTCTGAACAGGATTTAACCGCGTTGTTTTCGTTGATGGATGCGTCCCGTGCGGAAGAAGTAAAGTCTCTGTGTGAGACCTACAAAGCTCAAGTGACCCAGGCGCCATTGCTCTCGCGTTGCAATGCTGTTGGAGCGGTTCTCCAATGAATGCGCGTCGAGGTCACAGGCAGCATTCATCGTGGCGCTGGCAATCCTGGCTTCGCCAGTCGCGCGGTGCGACAACCGTGGAGTATCTGGTTGCACTGACGCTCATGGCACTTGTCGTGTTGGGGGTCACCAAACTCATGGGCTCAACGCTGTATGAAAAGTACAGTATGGGCGATGAGAGGATCAGCAATATGGAGCATCAACGGCGCTCCCTTGCTGGCGGTGTGGATGATAATGGGAATGTTGTCGGCGCAAAAGAGCTTGAGCGAGGCGGAAGCAATGCTGCTTATGCCAAGCACACACGCATTAAAAATATGGGTGGTAAAACATCTTCATCCTCTTCAGGTAGTAGCTCGGAGGATGAGGATGATAAGCAAAAGCTCACGCGTCGATCGTTTGCTCGTCAACAGGGTTACAATGCGTACGGTCCAAAGAATGGTGGCGGCGGATCGGCGTCCCGTGATGAAATTCTCGACCCCAAGATGCGTAATGAACACTACGCCTTGCGAGGTGAAAAGCCTCCCGAAGAGTTTCGTTTCAACCCCATTATCATCATTCTTGCGATCCTGCTCTTACTTGGGCTTGGGTACATTATTGTGAAGGGAAATAAGGAAGGCGGAGACGATTAAGTACGAGAAAGGGGCGGCCTGTTGCTTCCGCAACAGGCCGCCCCTTTCTCGTACTTAATCGTCTCTGGAGGCTTGCTATTCAATCGCCTTGAGTACCCATCCAAATAAGGCAAGGCTTCCAATAAAGAAGATAAAGTCGGCGACCCACATGACGCGTAACCAGCTCCAGAGCTCCTCGGGTTTGCTCTGACTGATCATTAACCCACACGCTTCGACGCCGCTGATAATGAGCGGTACAAGAAGAGGGTAGAGGAGCAGTGGCAGCAAGACATCACGCAGCCTGTGGTGCACGAGCATCGCCGAGAGCAGCGTGCCTAGAATAGCAAACCCTGCGGTGCCTGAGAGGAGCATCATGACAAAGGGAAGCCACTGCTCCGAGCCCATCTCAATTTGAAATGTGACGAGAAGCATGGGTACAAGCGCGAGCTCAAACAGCAGCATGAACAGAATGTTGGTGACAAGCTTTCCTACATACAGGCTCTTCTGTGTGCCAGGGATCATCGCCAACGCACGTAGACACCCCGAGTCGCGTTCTGCGCCAAATGTTCTGGGGATGGACAGGGTGCTTGAAAAAAGAATGCACACCCACAAGATACCAGGAAAAATAGGGGACAGCTCTTCACCCTTGCCATGCAAGGCAAAGACAAAGATCAGGACAAGCAGAATGGAGAACGAGATGGTGGTCAGCGAGATCTCTCGAGAGCGAGCCTCTCGACGTAGATCCTTTTTGATGATGACCATGGTTTGAGACAGAAACATGGATGTAGTGCTCATTGTCTTGTGTGTTCAGGCGAACTGCTCATAGGTTGCTATGAGGTCTTCTTTGTCTTGAGGCGTGCTCTCATGGAGCAGGCGACCTTTTCGGAGGACGAACATGCGGTCGCAGATAGTGGAGAGGGTGATCAGATCATGTGTGCTCAGGACCAGGATCTTGCCCTGTTCCTTTTGCTTTAAAAACAGTTCACTCATCTCCTGGCGAGCTTGCCTGTCGAGACCTGTGAGCGGTTCATCAAGAAGAAGTAATGAGGGGTCGTGCAGGAGCGCTCTTGCGATGGTGAGGCGTTGAATCATACCACGAGAATAAACCTCAACGCGTTTGTGTGCGGCCTCTGTAAGCCCGACCTGCTTTAACCATGAGGTGCACAGCTCATGCGTGTTTTTGAGGTTATACATCTGGGCGTAAAAGGTGAGGTTCTCCATGCCTGTGAGGTCAGGATAGAGCAGAGGAGCGTGGCTGACCCAACCTACAAGACGGCGTCCATGTTTTGAAAACTGAGGCCAGCTCCAGCTATCGTACTTGATGTTGCCAGAGCTGGGCTCTTCGATTCCCGCCAGAATGTTGAGAAGGGTTGTTTTGCCCGCCCCGTTTGCTCCCATAAGCGCTGTGACCTCGCCAGCATGAAGCGTGGCCGAGATCTTGTGCAATGCGTAGTGTCTCCCGAAATGTCGGGAGACCTGGTTCAGTTGTACTGTCTTCATGAAGCCGTGGGTTTTGATGCGGCCTGTTCTGGTCGACGTTCATCAAGTTTTTTGATGATCAAACCAAGGCGAGTCATGATTTGAGCGGTTTCAATCTCATAATCTCTCTCGGAGATGTGGTTGGATTGAAGTTCCTGTTTTAACGCGTCAAGCTCTTCAAATAGAGCCAGCTTTTCCTCTTCAAGTACGGTGATGATATCGCGTTGGTAAGAGGCATCATCAATGCTTTTCTTTTCCTTGTAGGCAAACGCAATGACTACGAGGATGCCAAAGGCTCCGATGAGGAGTGCGATCCATGGTGCTTTTGAGGGGGCATATGGGAGGTTGTAGAGCTGGAACTTGATCCCTGCATCTTTGGGAAGATCGTTACGCACGGCGTAAAGGAACTCACGATCGGGACGTAAGCCAGGGATGTTAAAGCCAGAGCGAATATCGTCCTGATTGAATCCTGGTGCCTTGATGCCAAGGCCATTCAAGCGGGGGAGCTTGTTTTTGTAGGGAGTCTCAAGGGGGACGATGATTTCGAGTTTTTTGGTGGGGTAGTCAAGTCGTTGCTCGTAAACCACGGCGCTATCCTTGACAGGGATCGAGTAGCGAAGCTGGAAGGATACGGGCTGCCCTGGCTTGATGACACCTTTCCAGTACACGATGGAGTTGATGACTTTACTCTCACCATCAGTGCCGTTGAAGTTGATGCCACGTGCCTTGAGTGGGAGTTCAAAAGGAATCCCTTTTTCAAAGTCAGGATCAGGGATCAGGCTGACATCGAGTGCTTGTTGGCCTGTGACGCTAATGCTCCACATCTGAGTATAGACGAGATAATCTTCCCATGGTTCCACGATCATGCGCACGCTATCGACTTGCAGAGTGCTGAGGTCAAAACCTTTTTCGTAGATAGGGAGTGTGATTTTCAAGTTGGGCGTGGGTGTGACCTGAGGGCTCTTGTAGAGAGAGTCATCAAAGTTCGCGACAGCCTGAAGACGAAGTCCTCGATCGATGACCGATTGAGGGACTTTATCAAAGGTTGCTTCGCCTTGAGCGTTGGTCAGCGCTTTCCACTCGTGCTCTGGCTCGGGGTCAGTGGGTTCAAAAGGACCTTTGACACGAGCGGCACGCAGAAACACGGGGATGTTTGCTGGAGACGCACCTTCCTGAGCGATGGAGACCTTGATGGAGGTCTTCATGAACTGCTGATCGTTTTGTGCAGCACCTGTCTGAGCCGCAGCAATTGTGGGGACGCAGCAAAGTGCGACACCAAGAAGCATGTGTAAAAGCCATGAGAATCGTGTGGGTGTGTATGAATGCATGTTCTTCATGGTGACACCTCCTCATTTTTGGAGACGTGAAGGGGTGTAGACGTGCTGGTCGAGACGGGCGTAGCGCATTGACTACAGAACTTGTCGTCTGGAGACAATGGCGCAGCACACGAGGAGCAGAGCAGAGTTGCAGATGGCTTCTCTGGTTCGGTCAACTCTACTTCTGGAGCAGAGGGGGTGACCGTGATGGGCTCTTTGGGGTCGCTTGCATCCTTGGATGCGTGGTGTTCTTGTTCCTTAAGAACACGCTGCTCCCAACCCTTTCCGCCATGCACCTCGTCAAGCTTTCTGAGTGTCATGATGATTTCACGCTCATAACGTTTTTTGAGCTGTTTGTAGTCTTGCTCGGAGAGCTTGCTTGACTGGAAATCATCTTCGATTTCAGAGAGTTGGTGGATGTATACTGCTTTCTGTTGCGTAAGTGCTTCAATCTCCTTGAGATCCTCATCAAGGATCTCAAACTGGAGCTGCGCATCACGTGTCTGGAAGAACGGAGTGAACATTTTGAAGCACATGAGCGCGGTGAAGAAACACGCAAAGAGGACAAGAAGGACGGTCATTGATCTTCCTCCTGATTACCTGACTCTGGTTTATCGGTGGTGGGTTCGGGCGCACTTGGTGCTTGTTTTGCCGAGACCTCTTCCTGGATAAGTTCGTAACGCACTGCTGAACCCCACTGTGTGTTCTGTTCAAGGGTAAGTACCAGTAGAGGTGCACCACATAACAGTGAGAGCGCAGTAAATCCAGTGGCGCGTACAAACAGACCTGCGGATGGCTTGAGCGTGATGAGCTCTTCTTGTTTAGGCCACATACTTACAAGTGTGCCAAACAGGAGAATCGTGCCTCCAAGCCAGAACCACCAGGTGAAGGGGGCGATAAAGATTTTAAACGCAGCGGTGCCCTGCTGTGCATCGAAGTTGACGAGCGCCACGTACACATCTTCAAGAGGTGTGGTGCGGATATCAATTTCGGATGTTGGCATGTTGGGGCTGGCATGGAAAATAGCCTTACCAGGGTGTAGTGTGTAGAGCTTTTTATCGTTGCTGTAGGTGTCCACAGCTGCCGTAATCAGGACCTTGTCGGACATGTTTTTGTCGGACAATCCCTTGTATGTAAAGGTGTAGTCACCAAGCGTAAAGCTCTCACCGCGTTGCAAGGACACATCCTGTTCAAGCTTCAGCGCGTTGCCTGCAAAGGCAACAAAAGCGCAGACGATACCAAAGTGAACGATGTAGCCGCCATAGCGACGACGCTGTTTCTGGAACAGCGTGAGGATCGCCATGCTCAGGGATTCATCATGACGATTCATCCTGATGCTCGCCGCGCGCCAGACATCGATAATCATCACTGCCGAGGCAAAAATGGCGAGCACAGCGGTGATGACTGCGTAGGTAAGCTCAAGTGGGGTGGGGGTGGCTCCGAGGAACTGACCGCGACCAAACCAGTATGCAGAGAGCACAACGGGTGAAATCACGAGCGTGGCAAGAATAGGTGTGGTGAATTGTTTCTTGAAGCTTGCAGCGGTGGTTCTTCTCCATGGAATAATGGCACCAATCGCCATCAGGAGCAGAAGCAAAATCCCCAGAGGCACCATCCAACGGTTAAACCAGGGTGGGCCAATGGCGACTTCCTGGCCGAAGACACCTTCTTTGATCTTTGGCCACAATGTACCAAAGAGCACGACCACGGTCATGACGACAAGGAGCCAGTTATTGAAGATAAATGTGGCTTCCCTTGAGACAGGGCTA
>CATLTV010000134.1 GCA_950059285.1 uncultured Pseudomonadota bacterium
GATGGATGTCCTCGAGAAGTATCCTTCGGCGTCGATTAATGCGTTGGTGTTGGAGCGTGATCGTCCCATGGCCTGGTTGCTCCTGTTGAGCAGTATGCAGAAGACATTTCGTGAGGAGGAGGCATTTGTCGCAGCGGCGATGCTTTTCCAGAGCACGCGTTCACTTGAGGATAGCGCGCTTGGTGATGTGCAGCAGTGGCCAGAGTATGCGCGTCAGGTTGGTCTGGACCTTGCGCTCAATGAGGTTGATGAGTCCTCCTTGCAGATGCAGTTTCTCACCTCTGATAATGCGTTTCTTCAGGGACTGGCAGGCTGGGCATTGATCGTGCGACAGAAAGACAAGGATGCAGACCCTGCTGCGCTCCAGAATATTTACGCCCAGTCATCGCCTGCACTGTTGGACATTGGTGCAGTACAGCAGGTGACAGAGTTGAACAGTTATCTATCGACCATCAGCACCGAGGAACGCATCATTGTGGGTGCGCTCGTGCCGATGAGCGGTGAGAGCAAGGGCGTGGGTGCACGTGTGTTACGTGGGATGTTGCTTGCGCAGCAGGCGTACAATGGGGACAGCAATAGCGCACAGTTGACCTTGCTCTTTCGCGACGCGTCCGCTCCAGCAGAGGACAACATGCGTTGGTTCGAGGAGCACAACGCGCTCGCCGTGGTCGGTCCTATCAACAAGGAGAGCGCTGCGGTGTACTCTGCGTTGGCCGAGAAGAGCAAGATTGTGTTGTTGCCTCTTGTGCCTGCATCGACTGAAAAGAAGCAAGAACCTGCGACATCCGATGCGTGGTCCTTTTCTTACTTCCTTGATATTCAGGCGGAAGCGCGCGCTGTAGCACGTACCTCGTATCAGCGTTATGGGGACAGGAGTGCGGCGATTATTTGGCCAGACGTGGGTTATGGACAGGTCATGGCGTCGGCGTTCCGCGATGAGTTTACATCGCTTGGCGGCACAATTGTGGCCGAGGTTGAGTACCCCCGTCAGGACACCGAGTTTGCGCGTACAGCAGCCAAGGTCTCCAAGGCCAGGCCCGATGCAATCTTTATTGCAGACACGGGGCAGAAGGTGTCACAGGTGGTGTCCTTCCTTGCAAAGGCCAATGTATGGGGCGTATCAGGCAAGAGCGCGCTCAACCGCAAGAGCAGATTGCAGACCCATTATCTTGGCACCAGTCTCTGGCAAGATCCGTTCTTGCTCCAACAGGCGACCTCTTACATTCAGGGGGCGACCATTCCTGTGTGGTACTCCTCGGTGTCAAAGGATGAAGAGAGCCGAGAGTTCAGAGCGCGTTATGAGAAGATCTATCGCTCTGGCGAGCCCTCTATTTATGAAGCATTTGCATATGACGCGGTGTCCTTGTTGGAGGAGATTGTGGTCAAACGAGGTGCACAGGACAGGGATGCTGTGAGGGAGCAGTTTTTGGTTGGTCAATGGGAGGGAGTAACGGGTAGAGTCATTTTCAAGAAGAATGGCGAATCTCAGCATGAGCTGAGATTTATCACAGTGGATGATGGAGAGTTTGTTGGTCTTGAGCTTGAACAGAAGACACCCCCAAAGCAGCTTGCGCCTTGATTTAAGCGTGATGCAGTGCGTGCTTGTGTGCGTGCTTTGTATGTGCTCGACTGTGGCATCCGCGCAGGAACAGGGGGACAGCGAGCCCGAGGTAGAGGTTGTTCGTCAGCCTCCTGCCAGTGAGGATGAACTCTTCAAGACAGATCAACTTGAGGATCGTCAGGAAGAGGACAAGCAACAACAGGACATGCAGGGGAGAGAAGAGGCCGAGGCAATTGACGATGAGACCTCACGCGAACAACTCCAGCAGGCAGGCTTCATGTTTGGCGATTATGGTGGCACGAGGCGTCGTTCAAGCGCATTTTTGTGGGCGCTTGGACCTGGTTTGTTGCTGCACGGCGCTGGGCATTTGTACCTGGAGGAGGAGGAGACCGCCATTGTCCTTGTTTTGATGGAGGTTGGTGGTCTTGGTTTGCTTGGCGTGGGCGCGCTTGTTCCGTGGGTTTATCAGGGGAGGTTTGCGAGTACAGGTGCAGCAAGGCCACTGATGTATACGGGGATGGGGGCGTTGATTGCATCGTATGTCATTGATGTGGTTGGCGTTGTCCGTGGGGAATCTCCCTTGATTTATAGTTCGCCGCTCAAGCGCAAGGGCGTGTTTGCAGAGGTTGGCTATGAGTTTATGCAGGCGAGGTATTATCCCTTGCGCAATGTATTACAGGCGAGGGTAGGGCTTGATTCGGGCACGTTTATGATGAGCGCGTCGACCTTGCAGGATGTGTCACTTCAGACATCGCGTTATCGCGGCGAGGTGGGGTGGAGGTTATGGCAACTTGAAGAGACAGAGCATCAAGTTTACATGCAGGGAAGAGGCGATTTGCTACAGTTAAGAGATATAGGCAGATTCAGTCGAGGCGAAGCGAGTCTGGAGCTTGGTGGCGTGCTTGATCTTGGGTCAATATCACCGCATTTACGCAAGATGTATATTGGTATACAGGGTGGGTATGGTTATCAGTGGTATGCGTTTCCGAAGGCGGTAGCGCCCGAGGTTGATGTGTTGAGCGATGATCCTTCGGAGCTTGAGTGGGGAGGTGAGGGGATAGGATTGATTCCAGTGAATGTGTTTGGTGGGATGTCCTTTTCAGATCGACTGCATGTGCAGCTTTCATACAGGCGTAGAGACGGTGCATTTTTGAGTGATGTACAGCGCGTGATTGGGGTGCCAGGGCTGCACATGGATTATCGCAGTGGTAAGAACTTTGATCTGACGCTTGATGCACAGTACGGTGCGGGGTTTATGTTGGGCGCAGGTCTGAGGATATGGCTGTACGAGGATCGTCGTAACTGATTGTGTTAGCTTTGTTTTGTGGCGGTCACGAGGCGCATATGTCGACCGTAGTCGAGTTTTTGGTAGGGAGCGCTGATGGAGAGTGAGAAGTTATGTCGGCTCAAGACATCAACTGCGCGCTCAAGATAAAACGTCAGGTAGAACATGATGAACTCCTGAGGGAACAGCGTATTTCGCACATGCATGGCGGCGTTGAATCCACGCGCAGCAAGCCATGGAAATGAACCCGCCGAGGGTTTGAGGTAAGTGGCAAAGACGAAGCGTCCGCCAGGTTTGAGTGCGTTATGAATACCTCGGACAAACTGATCCTGGTCCTTGGGGAGAATATGCCCGAACGCGCCCCATGAGGTGACAAGGTCAAATTCCTGTTGGAAGTCGATGTTCAGAGCATTGCGTTGAATGAGTTCAAAAGGAGGGAGGGAGGAGTTGTTTGAGGTTTGCGCAGCGAGTGATTTGCGTGCCTGTTCAAGCATGCCCTCGGAGAGGTCGACGCCGACGATTTTTTCCAGGCAGAGGTGACGAAAGGCGAGCATGGCTGAGCCTGTGCCACAGCAAAGGTCAAGCATGGTGTGGATTTGTGGGCCTTTGGCGAGGATATCTGCGACTGGTTCAAGGAGCTGTTCGGGGGTGCAAAAAGGGGTGTAGTTGAACTTTTTGGCGAGCAGATCGTAGCCCTGAGTTGTTTCGGAGAGGGCCTGTCGAGTGAGTTCAAGGAAGGAGGGGCCATCTTTATGAAACATAACAAATCTCTTGCGGTGAGGCGTGGATATTCAGGGGGATGAGAGAGACGATGTGGAACATGGTGAGAGACTAGCAGAATGTGTAAAATAATGTTAGAGCACGAGAGTAGTTTGTTCATTCATCTGCATCATGTTGGTGAGAGTAACGGCGTGGTAAGATGTCGTTGCAGCAAGGGTGTGCGGATTGAAAATTGTTTAAGTGGAATACGATAATAACATAGAGAGCGGAAGCAATGTTTGAGACAGTGTGGGTTCAACTTGTGTTGGCGCAGGCAGAGACAGCAGCGAAGCAGCCAAAGGGTGTGCTTGAGATCTTGACAGAGGCCAGCGGCGTGGTGCTTGGAGTGCTGTGCATTCTGGGGATTATGAGCCTGATCTCGTGGTTTATCATTGGCTACAAGTGGTTGTATCTGATGCGCGCGCAGCGTGAGTCCGTGCAGTTTTTGGAGGTCTTCTGGCAGTCCAAGCGTCTGGATGTGATTTACAAGAAGACCGAGGATTTTCCGCGTTCTCCCATTAGCCAGGTGTTCAAGGCAGGCTATATTGAGTTGACCAACTTGAAGAGCAGCAAGGAGCATGCTGATAAGGATGCCATGACAGGCCATCTGACAGGGATTGAGAACATTGAGCGAGCGCTCAGGCGAGCGACCACAAGTGAGATGACACATCTCGAGGGTAAGCTTGCGTTTCTTGCGACCGTGGGTTCCAACGCACCGTTCATTGGTTTGTTTGGTACAGTGTGGGGCATCATGGTGGCGTTTGTGAACTTGCAGGCCAAGAACGCGACAGGGATTGATGTGGTGGCAGGTCCAATTGCGGAGGCGTTGATCGTGACCGCGTTTGGTTTGTTTACCGCGATTCCTGCGGGCGTTGCATACAACTGGTTTTTGAGTAAGATCAGGGTTCTTTCGGCAGAGATGGAGAACTTCTCCAACGACTTCCTCAACATCGTCAAGCGCCACTTCTTCAAGTGATGTGCGTGAGGGCGCATGTGGAATCATACCTGGGTCATAACACGAGTCTGTAGAGGATAGGTCAAATGGGTGCAAATGTTGGAGGAGGCAAGGGACAGATGATGAGCGAGATCAACGTCACACCTTTTGTGGATGTGATGTTGGTGTTGTTGATTATCTTCATGGTCGCGACGCCGATGATAGATCAGAATGATGAGGAGAAGCGCAAGGTTGATATTGATCTTCCCGTGACGAGGCAGAACGCCAACAAGATTGATCCTGAGCAGACAGACAAGATGATTCTGGTGATCACCGAGGATTTGAAGGTGTTGTTGCGTAATGCACAGGCAGATGGCGAGGACACCGAGCTGCTTGATTGTTCGGACAAGAAGGAGGGGAGCGGCCCCAAGCGCTTTGAGTCTTGCTTTGAAGTTGTGGAAGAGAAGCTTGGAAAGAACCCCAAACTTCAGGAAGAAAAAGAGCTGTATTTGCTTGCAGATACGGAGATTCCTTATGGTTTTGTGGTGGGCACCATGGCTCGCATCAGGAAGGCAGGCGTGACCAAGTTAGGCATGGTCACAAACCCCGAGTACATGGATGAAGGCAAGAGTGAATAATCATTGCACCACGGTCTTGTTTTTGGTGGAGAGTGATTACTTTGAGCAGAAGTTTTTACAGCAAAAAGAGATCGAACATCCTGCTGTCATCGTGTGTAGTACACATGTGGGGTGAGTTCGCCCCTGGGTCGTCTGGTTTTGGATTGTCTGTAGAGATTGATAAAGAGAAAATATCATGAGCACGCAACATGTTCCCACATCAATACTTTCTCGAGGGGGTGAGACCGAGCCAGTCACACTCATCGCGGGTGTGGCGATGACCCTTGGTTTGCACGGCCTCATCGTGTTGTTGGTTGCACTTGGTACGATGCATTCCGAGGAAAAGTTGGAGGAGCATCTTGATGAGAAGATGCTTGAGTTTGAGGAGGTTGACCTCCTGGCTCTGGGTGAAGAAAAGCCTCCCAATGCATTGCCTCGTATTGCTAACCCTGCGCCTCCCAAGGCAAAGCCCAAGGAGGTCAACCTCGATCCACCCAAGGAGCCGACGGTCAACCTTGATAAAAAGAAGGATGAGCCCGAGCCCAGAGAGGTGGAGGAGGAAAAGGAAAAAGAGAAGGAAGTGAAGGATGAGCGTCGCCAGAAGATGCTCGATGCTCTGAGCGCCTTGCATGATGAGGAGAGGCCCACCAACGAGGATCTCCCCGAAGGATCGGAGCAGGGTGTTGTTGGTGGCTCGCTTTCGGATGCGGCCAAGGCAAACCTCATGGGCACATACCAGGCCAAGTTAATTGGTGAGCTTTCACGTAACTGGACAGTGCCCACGACGCTCTCTGCGGATGAAATCAACAACCTGTCAGGTCGAGTTTCCGTGTACGTGAGGTTGTCCGAAGATGGTTCTATTGTGAGTTATCGCTTTCAAGCGCGAAGTGGAAATGACCAGTATGATGGTGCGATTGAGCGCTTGCTCAAGAAGTTCCAGGTCAGCGGGGGGAGAAAAAAATTACCGATGCCAGAGAATGAAGAGATCAAAGCGCTCGTCATAAAACAGGGGCTCAAACTCAAGGAGTGGGAGTTCACTGGCAGGTAGTCGTGTCCGAGTCAGGGATGGATGTGATGTGCAAAGAGCTCACAGAGGTGAGTCCTTGGAGCATTTTAAGAACACAATAAAGGTTAATGAACCATGAAGAAGATATCAAAAAACTGGGTCACCAGAGCATTCCAACAGCATCGAGTGAACGCGTTGACTCTGGGTGGTGCGATGAGCCTCACCGTGATGGTATGTGCGAGCGCTGTGCATGCACAGCAAGGCGATGACACCAAGGTCGAGGAGCAGGGTATCGAGATCAGCGTCAAGGGTGGCGCCAAGCGTACGCTCATCCCTATCGCCATCTCACCTGCACAGGGAGACTCGGGCAAGATCTCAAAGCGCGTTGAGGAGCTGTTGCGCAAGGATATGGAGCTTGCGGGTTACTTCAAGCTGATCCCCTCGGACGGTCTCTTCTTTGATCCTGCCAAGGAGGGTATGAGCGCTGATAAGATCAACTTCTCCAACTGGGCCAATGTCAATGCCCAGGGTCTTGTGAAGGTGAGTATCAAGGAGGAGAGCAAGGGTAAGGTGACGCTGGACCTCAGGTTGTACAACGTGGACAAGTCCGAGCGCATCAGGCTGAAGTTTGATCCATCCACAGCGAGCAAGGACACCTTTGAGGCGCAGGTACATGACTTTGCAAACGCGGTCGTGGAGTACTACACGGGCCAGCGCGGGATGTTTGGTTCTCAGATCGCCTATGTCCGCCGAAACAAGTCAGGGCTCAAGCAGGTGTATGTCACCGACATGAGCGGCGAGGTGAACCGTAACGTCTCCAAGAACGAATCGATCAACTTGCTGCCAAGTTGGGGCGCAGGGAGCTTGTATTACACAAGTTACCAGGATCAGAATCCTGACCTTTGGGTGTACAAGGGTGGAAAGCACAGCAAGCTCTCAGGCCGTCGTGGCCAGAACTCTGGTGCATCCTACTGTGGAGGGAAGCTTGCGTTGACGCTCTCCATGGGTGGTGAGAACACAGATATTTATCTGATCGATCCCTCATCAGGAAAGCAGGTCAAGCGTTTGACAGATCACTGGGCAATAGACACAAGCCCGACGTTCTCTCCTGATTGTTCTCAGATCGCGTTTGTTTCGGGACGTTCATCATCACCCCAGATTTATGTAATGGATGCAGATGGTTCAAACCAGCGTCGCTTGACCTATCAGGGTAAGTACAACACCACACCTGACTGGTCACCCAAGGGTGATGTGATCGCGTTTACCGCGCGTGATGAGCGCAATAATTTCGACATCTTTACGGTTGATCTCAACGGTTCCATCGAGCGTCTCACGCAAGATCAAGGAAACAATGAGGACCCTTCCTACAGCCCAGATGGGCGTTACCTGGTGTTTACCTCGGACCGAGGATCGGGTCGAGGACAGGGGCTCTGGATCATGACCTCGGATGGTCAATATCAGCGTGAGATTGGTTCGGGTGGCGGATATGGTTCTCCAGCCTGGCAGCGTTAGAAAGTTGTGTGTGGTGGGGAGTTTATAAATAAAATTGATGGATAATTGAACGTGTTTAGGTTTGCCAAGATTGATGGGACGTTTGTTGATTAACAAAGGAGAAAAGAAGATGGTCTCGCAGACAAAAGTTGCGCATGTTGCAGGTATGTTACTGATCTTTGCGTTGAGTATGACAATGGCGTGTAAGAAGCCGCCAAACCAGGCATTGAGTGATGCCGAGAAGGCGCTTTTGAACGCGGAGGCTCGTCGTGAGTGTGCTGACGACAAGTATCTCGCCGCAGAGAAGCTCCTGAACGAAGCCAAGGCGCTCGTGAAGGAAAAGAAATATGATGAAGCTGAGCGTAAGGCGATCGCTGCTCAGAAGATGGCAGAGGAGGCTCGTGCTTCAGCCGACGCATCCTGGGAAGAGTGCCAGCGTCGCAAGAACGTTGTCGTGGAAGCGACAAAACCTGCGGAGGAGCCCAAGAAGGATCCGCCCAAGGAGCAGGCCGCGACACTCTCCACGTTGTACTTTGCGTATGACAGCGCCGAGATTTCCCCAGCCCAGCGCGAGCAGCTTGAGCAGAACGCGCTCTGGATCAGGCAGCACTCTGATGTGAAGACGATGGTGCTTGAAGGTCACACGGATGAGCGTGGCAGCGTGGAATACAACCTCGCGCTTGGTGAGCGTCGTGCGCAGGCTGTACGTCAGTACCTGATTCAGCTTGGCATTGATCGTGATCGTTTGAACATCCTCTCTTATGGTGAGGAGAAGCCCGTGGCTTATGGTGGCGGCGAGGATGATTACCGTCAGAACAGACGCGTGGAATTTACCCCCAAAAAGTAGTGAACTGAGAGTTTAATGCAAGCACTCTTTGCTGATCAATTTGAGCACCTGCTTCAGGCCATGAACCGTCTGGAGCAGGTGCTCTCTCGTCCTGTGCTTTTGTTGGCTGCTGGCTGGCATGAGCCTTATTCTGTAAACCTTGGTGAGGATGCCGCAAAGCGTCTGATCGACCTGTATGTGCGCCTGCCTGATTCGGATGCGCTGCCCGTGCTGTTTATCTACGGGCGAGGTTGTTCGGTCGCCTTTGCGGACATGTTGCGTCGAAGCAACCTGCCGTTGCATGCAAGTTATGTGATGGGGCGAACGTTGGGACCAACCACGAGCGTGGCGTTGTGTTCACGTTCTCTGGTGATGTTGCCAGGCGCAGGTCTTGGTGCAGCAGATGCTGTGGAGGTGATAGAGCAAGATTATCGCGCGCCATCTGCCGAGCAGTGGAGGGTGATGCCTGCCGAGTACAAGAGTATGTTGCTCTCGGCGGAGTGTGCACCACATACACGTCGGTTGTTGCTCTCCGAGCTTGATGCGATGTCTCGACAAAACCTCGCGGAGCGTTTGCTTGCTGCGGTGCTCTCCAGTCACTTTGACAGGGAGCAACGCGAGCAGGTGTTGGAGCTCGTGGATGCGCTCTCCTTGAAGAGGCTTGGGCGTGAGCTTGGTCTTGGGGTCAAGGAGCTGATGATGCTTGGACTGAATGCACGAGGTCCAGTGGAGTCCGATGAGCTTGAGGCTGCGTTGGAGCTTGCACGTCAGATCGAGGCAGAGTTTGCGGTGTTGCCCGTGGAGCGTCCCTTGTTCCAGGATACGGAGCTTGGAGAGGTTGAATTTGAGCTTGCGACAGGAGAGCCAGGAGCTTTGCTTGCAAGTACGCAATATGCTTATTATTATGAGCTGGATACAGGGAGCCCCGATCCCGACTCAGGGATGTTGCGCGGTGCATGGAAGGAACTTTTTTCACCTTTTTAGTAAAAAGAGGGTTGACGAGTTCCTCGATTATCCTTAATGTCCTCAAACCTTCGCCGGAGTGGTGGAATGGTAGACACGTCGGATTCAAAATCCGATGGCTTTGCGGTCGTGCGGGTTCAAGTCCCGCCTCCGGTACCAAAAAACAAGGCATCCTGTTGTAACAGGATGCCTTGTTTGTATTTTGGCCAGTGTGAAGCGTGAAGAGAGGTAACAGGTGGCATATTCATCCGATCAAATAACCCAGGGAATCAGAGTTCAGGTGCGTTCTGAGTATGTGCCAGATCATTCAGACCCGACCTCGGAGCTCTATTTTTTTATTTACCATGTCAGCATTCGTAATGAAGGTGACAGGGCAGCAAAGTTATTGACGCGCCACTGGATCATCACCAATGCGCATGGTGATGAGGAGCATGTCAGAGGGCCTGGAGTTGTGGGTGAGCAGCCGCATCTGGAGCCAGGTCAAGAGTTTCGTTACACGAGCGCCTGTCCGTTGCCCACGCCTGTGGGGAGTATGCGAGGCACATATCAAATGATCAGGGACGATGGTGAGCTGTTTGATGCCGAGGTTGGTGTGTTTACGCTGGCGTTGCCTCACGCGCTGAATTAGCGGAATTGGTCGTGTATCAAAGGGTTTTACTTGAAGTCGCTCTTGATGAAGGGTTAAGGTGTCGTTGTTAACAGAGCGAACGAAGACTGTTGTGTGAGCACACACATGAAGGAGTGTAAATCGATGAGTAAGATACGAACCTGTTTGGGTGTGTTGGGTGCATGTATGTTGTTGTCCAGCACAGGATTTGCGGCGGATTTCAGGCCATTCTCGGTGGTTGAGGATGTGTGTCCCACATGTGCCAAGCGCGCGGAGGATGTGATTACGCTGGACAATGGAACCAAGGTCAAGGCTCGCATTGTGGCTGAGAATGATGATTACCTGATCATGACACGTTATGGCGAGGTCCGTCTGATTCCAAAGAGCCGATTGATGAGCGTGGACTGGGCCAATAACGCAGAGCGTTCTGGTCTGACCTCGCAGGATCAAATTGTGCTCTCCTCGGGACATGTGGTGACAGGTTCAATCATTGAAGAAAATAGCGAGCGTGGTGTGTATCAGCTCCAGTCTTCGTTGAACCAGCAGGTCTATGTGATCTTTGCGACACAGGTTGAGGCGGTCTACAAGGCAGGTCGCAAGAGTTAGAGCGTAAATCGCACCGATCAAAAAAAGACCCAAAGAGGGAGGCCATGTGAGCATGCTCACATGGCCTCCCTCTTTGGGTCTTTTTTTGATCGTCTAAAACGAGTGTAGACGGGGTGGTTCTGTGCCCGCATCCTGGAGTGCTTTGACCTCCAGGTCGGCTAGTTCTTTAAGGCGTGTGGAGACTTCATCGCGGTCAAAGATCTGGTAAGCCAGTCGTGTGTACAGTGTGTGGTGTCGTGCTTCGTCCTTGTAGAGTTCGGCGTAGAGTTCGGCAAGCTCTGGTTCATCGTCCTTGAGGTTCTCGGCGAGGATTTGAAAGCGTTCGCAACTTCTGGCTTCGATGAGGGCGGCGACGATGAGTTTGTCGAGGAGTGCTTCTGGATCTTTTTTACGGGTATTTTTTGCCAGTGACGCGGCATAACCAGAGGGCTCAAGTCGTTCCAGGGTGATGTTGCGTTCTTCCAGCACGTTGACCATTCTGACGAAGTGGTCCATCTCTTCCTGCACAACTTCGCCGAGAGCTTTGGCGAGCGTGGCCTGATCGGCGTAACGAAAGATCATGCTCATGGCTGTGGAGCCTGCGCGTTTTTCAAGGTGTGTATGATCGAGTAGGAGCGTGGGGAGATGGTGTTTGACACGCTCAAACCAACCTGCGTCTGTGGGGGCTGAAAGATGTAGCATAGTGATATATGTTCTGAGATGATATAAGCAGGGCGAGGGAGGTGTTCAACCTCGGATAACAGAAGTGCTTTGTACGTGTGAATTGTGGAATGCGTCAAGGCATCAGGAAGGTCTGCTATGGACATTCTTCCATTTATAGTGCGATAAGGTTGAATTCAATGTAGAGTCAAGATTCATTGCAGAGTGCAAATGATGGGCAATAGGCAGGAGAGAATATGAGTTTAAGTGAGCTGTCAGAAGGGGATTTCATTGGTAAGGAGCGTCGTAATAGCGTGCGCGCTAGAACAAGAATACCCTGTCAAATAGAGAAGATAAGTCATGAGCAGATCTCAGAGATTGAGTCTGAGATTCTGGACATTGCGGTGGTGGATGCAGAGCACGCGACGATGGTGTCGGACTGGGCATCACACACAGGAGAGCTGCCACGCGAGGTTGTATTTGTGCTCAGCGAGATGCGAGCAATGCGACAGCAGATGACTGATTTGCAGCGAGCCGTGGATCTTTCAAACAAGAATTCATTGGCTCCTCGCTGGGTGACCGTGAATGACAAGGGGCTGTGGCTTCCCTGTATTGAGGGTGAAGAGGAGTATGTGGTGGGTGACCTTGTCAAGGTTCAGCTGCAACTTCCATTGTTGAGTAGTCCACATGTGTTGGCTATCGGTGAGATTATTCGTGTGCGCGAGTCCGAGACACGACCTGGTTTTGCGTTGGAGTTCAGGGCGATTTCATCGATTCATGCCGAGGCGATCATGGAATATGCGCTCAAGCGTGAGCGTCAGATTGCACGCAGCAAGTTGTTCGCGAGTGTGAACTTGTAGTTCCACCACGAGAGGCAAGAAAAGACCATGGCGAGCGCGCTAGCGCGCTCGCCATGGTCTTTTCTTGCCTCTCGTGTATAGAGTTGGACATGTTTTACAGAAATCGTTACTGTGGGTGAGATTAATCAGGTGTGGCGTTCGGGGGAACTTGAGGCCACTGGAAATGACATTAAGAAGAAGAAGATAGCCATATGTTAGATCAAGAAAAATTCATGAGTCACAGGGTGGTGATTGTGGCAGGTGCCATGATGCTCCTGGCTCAATTTGGTTGTGGGCGAGATGCGCTGCAAAGAGATTGTCTTGTAGATGATGAGTGCGATGCGCAGCAGATGTGTGTTGCAGGAATGTGTGTTGGGGAGGGTGAGGTTCCCGACATGGTTGTTGTGCCTGATGCAGGGCCTGACGCAGATATTCCTGACTCAGATGTGCCCGATCTCGTGGTGATACCTGACTCTCCCCCTGATATGTTGCCTCCACCCGAGGATATGAAGCCTGATCTTCCGCCTGCAATGTGTTCTGTGACGACAGATTGTCCAGGTGGCGGCGAGCAGTTTGCTGATGGTGAGCGTTGTTTGAAATCAACCTGTCTTGGCAGCCTTTGTGTGTTTGACTCGATTGATCTTGGCTGTCCTCCAAACTCGGTACAGGAGGGATGTAGTTGCGTGCCTCTGATGGGAGAGTGTGTAACCTCCGAGGATTGTGGTGGGCAGGCGTGTGTGAACAACACCTGCCAGCCATGTAGAAACAGCACCGAGTGTGATGGCGATCTGATTTGTCGTGATGATGGAATCTGTGCTCCATGCAGCGACGACCTTGAGTGTGCCGCCAGCGAGATTTGTAGTGCAGGTGCATGTGAGCCTCGCCCTGAGTGTTTGCTTGATGGCGATTGTGGCACACAGGAAGTGTGCTTGAGTGGTCGTTGTTCGTACTCTCCTGAGTGTACAACGGATAATGACTGTGCAGATGGCTTTGAGTGTATTGGCGATCGTTGCTTTGAGGAGATCTGCCGTGGTCCCGAGGACTGTGCAGAAGGCGAGATTTGCGATGCGGGCCTTTGTGTTGATCAGCCAGCTACAGTGGATCGCTGTTTTGTGGCGACGCCCAACACGCCTGTCTCACCTGGTCAACGTGTTCAACTTGATGCCTTTGCTGTGGATGCCAACGGGAATGGTATTGCAGCAAGGTTTGACTGGACCTCTGATAACCCCGCTGCGGTTGCGATTGTCTCGGGCGATGTTGCCGAGGCACAAAACGTGCGCGGTGTAGCGCGTGTGACAGCGCACCTTGAGAACTCTCCGATCATGTGTGAAGGCGAGGTTGTTCTTGGAAACATTGGTCCTCAAACAAACCCCAACCAGCTTCGCGTGCTTGTACAAGACACACAGACAGGTGGTCCTGTGCGCGATGCAGAGGTGTACATCAATGGTTTGCCTGCACCGCTGACGGATCGCACTGGTGTGACGAATTTCCCAATTCCAACAGGTGCTTATGAGGTGACAGTGATTAGCTCTCCTCATGACTGGGTGACTGTGCAGGGCGTGACTGCGACCGATATTCAGATTCCGCTCAATCGCAGGAGCGGTGTGGGCCCCGTGGCTGGTTTTAGCGGTGAGTTTGACACGAGCATGTTGAGCTCACAGGGCGAATTTAATCTTGGCCTTGCTGGTGCGAGCTTCTCGGAAGGGTTGATTAACTTTGACCTTTCGAGGTTGCTTGGTGATCCGTTCATGAGTGAGATCACAATTCCTGGTCAGGGTTCAGCGGACTTCCCCATCCCTGGTGGTTTGACCATTGATGGTCAGGTCTTTGGTTTCCCTGTGAACGTGAAGGAAGAGTACTACGCGACTGCTCCTGGCGGAGCGCGTCTTGCCTGGGGTCTTGCGGGTAAGGTTCCTGTGACAGATCTTATCGCGTTGTTCCAGGGTGGTGGCATTGGCAACGTGGGCGATGTGCTCAACCTGTTGCTCCCACTGTTTAACCGTTTTGATCATGGTGTGAAGCCAGTGGTGCTCAATGATCAACCTCGCGTGCGAGACTTCATGGACATTGATGGTGATGGTGACACAATGGAGCGCGTGCCTGATTACATGTCATTCCCCGAGTATGACTTGACTCCCAGTGTGCGTCAGCAGCTGATTACTGCGGTGGATGTGTCCAACCTTCCTGTGCTTACTGATGGTCCTGCCGAGTTTGCGATTCTTGCAGGTGGTACAACGCTTGATTCCGTGGGTTATGTGCCGCTTGGTATTAGCGCTACAACGGACAATGATGGTGATGGGCGCCCTGATGTAAGGCGCCTGACGATGGCACCTCCTTATGGTTCGCTTGTGGGTGGTCGTTACGCGGTCTTCTCGGTGGCATTCAGAGGAAATGCATTTGGTGCTGGTGCCAGTGGTCTTGAGTTCCCTGATGAGTTCAGTGTGGCGTTGTGGAATGGTATCTCGCTGCCCACAAGTATTCAGCTTGGTACATTCCCTGATAGCTCCTCGGTACAGGAAAGTCAGGGTACGCGAACACTGACGATTGATGGTAACGCAGGCCCCTTGTATCGCGCGCGTTTTGTGGCTTCCAACCGCAGTTGGGATGTGTGGAGCCTTGGTTCTCCTGGTGCAATGGGTGCGTTCAGTCACACGATGACTATCCCTACATTGCCAGCAAACAGGCAGGATCTCTACTTTACCGCAGACAAGGTGTTGCTCGACTCCATTCGTACTCAGGTGCAGATTAACTCCTTGCTGACCTCCACAGGGATTCCTCTTTATAATGCAGCGCTTGTGTCCACAGGCTACAGCAGAACGCTTGTGAGGGACTGAGTTCACGTCGATTTAAAAAATTAAAAATAAAGGCCAGGAAATGCACATTTCCTGGCCTTTATTTTTAATTTTTTAAATCAGAGCTTGCGTCATTGATTTTCCTCACCTATTTCGATAGTTCACCCACCTTTTGTGGTGCAAATCAAGGAAGACACATTAGCTTGAAATCATACGGAATTGTGATGCTCTCTACGAACCAACCTTTAAATTTTGGCCGTAAGCTCGGCCTTCTTGGTGCGCTCCTTTTGTTGACCTCCACTGCATGTGAGTCAGGAAGCGCAGCGAAAAATGAAACAACCAGCGTGGTCGAAGAGAAGACCGCGACAACTGAGGAGGCTGCTGCTCCAGAAGCAAGTGGCGAAGAGGCCAAGAAAGAAGAGCCTCCAAAGGAGCCCGAGGTTGTGGGGCTTCCCGCGCTTGAAGGCGACCATTTTGGCGTCTTTAACTTGTTGCATAACCGCCCGCTGGCACACCGTGATGTGAACGAGACGCTTGTGATTGATGCGACAAGCGAGGATTTTGTACGTTACATCAACGGCAATTATCCTGATGACTGGCAGCTTCAGGTTGAGGTTGACGAGCAGAAAGCGTCGGCGATGAAAGGAAGCAAGATCAAGATGTGGTTCCCCTCATTGACGGATGATGGTGAGCATGTGTTGACGATGAAGATCCACAGCTCGCCCAAGGCCAATACCTTGAGCATGAAGCTCAATGGTAAAGCTCTGGAGGACCAGAAGCTTGAGCAGGGTTGGCAAGAGATTCAGGTCAAGGTTCCTGCGGGCGTTGTGAGTGGTGAGAACGTTCTTGATATGAAGTTCTCGAACATGGGGCGTTACAACAAGAAGCTTGGTGGTGGCGCGTTGCAGACGCTCTCCATTGGCAAGCAGGCTCCCGAAGCCAAGGCGGTCGAAGGTCTTGAAGGTCTTGTGATGAGCCAGGATGCGCTGGAGCTGAAGGCAAACCAGGGCCTTGCATGGCATGTCTGGGCTGAGCCAAAGTCCAAGGTGACGATGACTCTGGCTGGTGCGACAGGATGTGGTGTCAAGGCGGACCTCTGGAGTAACACGGATGCAGGTAAGCTTGAGCGTAAGAGCACGCAAGAGTTTGCGCTTGTGGAAGGCAAGGGCGAGACACAGAAGACATTTATTGATCTCGCGTCCGTGGCAGGAAGTGAAGGTGAGGTTGCACGTGTGGTGCTCTCTGCGTTGCCAGGATGTGGCGATGGGAGTGTGCGTGTGGAGAGCGCCGAGATCGTGATGCCTGGCAAGAAGCCAGAGCGTCCCGAGGTTGCAGCGCCCAAGTACATTTTGTTCTGGATGATTGATACGCTTCGTGCTGATCACTTGCCATTCTACAACAAGGACACCAACGTGGAGACGCCCGAGTTTTCAAAATTGGTGGATGAGGGTGCTTACTTCAAGGTTGCGTATGTGCAGGGTAATGAGTCCAAGGTAAGTCATGCGTCCTTGTTCTCTGGCATGTATCCTAACAAGCACCGTATGCTTGCCAGGGGCAGTTTGAAGCCACACCATGAGATTATGCCCGAGGCAATCAAGAAGGCAGGTTACAAGACAGGCGCGCATATCTCCAACGGTTACATCTCGAAGGGTTGGGGTTTTGAGCAGGGCTGGGATCACTTTGTGAACAACCTGCGAGAGAACTGGCGCATTGATGGTGCGTCAATGGCCAAGCATGGCATTGACTGGGCGACAAAGACCAAGGACAACCCGTTCTTCCTTTACATTGGTACAATTGATCCGCACGTCACTTACAGGCGTCACGATGAAATCATTGGAAAGTACGACAGTGATTCCTACAATGGGCGTTACAACAAGTATTGTTCGGGTGAGGATCTTGGTAAGATCAAGGGTGGTGGTCTGAAGCCAAACGATCGTGACAAGGAACGCATTCAGAACCTCTATAAGAACGAAATTACCTTTAATGATCAGGCGTTTGGTGAGATCAGAAAGGCGTTTGAAGAGATGGGCATCTGGGATGAGACGATGGTCGTGATTACGGCAGACCATGGTGATGAGTTCTGGGAGCATGGCAGCGTTGGTCATGGTCACAGCGTGCACCAGGAGCTCGTGCATGTGCCTCTGATTATGTATTACAAGCCCATGATCAAGGGTGGTACTGTGGTTGAGGCGGGTGTGGATGTACTTGATGTGTATCCTACACTTGTGGACATGGTGGGCAAAGAGCGCCCCGATGATCTTCAAGGCAAGAGCCTTGTACCGCTGCTGCTTGGCCAAAACGGAGGTTATCCAGAGCCTGCGATTGCGACCAAATACCTTGGACATTATGGCATGCAAATGCAGCAATATAAGCTCTACCTTCAGAAGGGGAACTATGCGCTGTATGATCGCGAAAAAGATCCCATGGAGCTTGATAACGCGCGCGAGAAGAACCCTCTTGCTGCGAGGTGGTTGCTTGACTCCATGGCGACCTTCAGGGTCAATCGTAAGGCATGGGACAAGCAGACCTGGGGAGTTGCGAACAACCTCTCGGAGAACTTCTTAAATGAGCTGCATGGCGGTGAGGATAAGAAGTAAGCGACCTCGATAAGAAGAGTCAAAAAGAGCGAGGGCGAGGGGCGAGAATTTACTGCGTAAATTCTCGCCCCTCGCCCTCGCTCTTTTTGACCGTTCAGGGCTTTCTAAGCCCTGAATATGCCCATGTAATCTTAGGAAGATGGTTGAGATGAGTTGGATGCGCTGACGTCGTCATTGCTTGACCAACTCATGGC
>CATLTV010000135.1 GCA_950059285.1 uncultured Pseudomonadota bacterium
CCTGCGGTGGGGTGTGTCAGGTTGTGGAGCTTGAGGTTTTGAGCGATACCATGGTGAAGTATCTTGTACGCGGTGGGCCTGACGATCCTTCAGGGGAGGAGGGTGAGAAGGAATATGGCGAGGTTGAGGTGTTTTACAGATAGGTAAGGATATCTGTTTATTTGGTGTTGTTGAGGGGTGGGTTGAGAGTGCTTTCGGGCTCATCCTTGATGATGCAGGTGCCCTTGTAGCAGATCTCATCTTCCTGGCAGTCCTTGTCCTTGACGCAATCGACTTCGCAAGACAGCGGGTCGCGCGTGCACTGCTCCTGTTGTCCTTGTACAGAGGGGGGAGCTGTCTCGTTTGGGAGGGGAGTGTTGTAAGGATCGTCGTAGGAGCGAGACAGAGGGACGGTGACACAGCTCACACAGACCAGTGTGAGCGTGAGCGCTGTAAGTATGTGGCGAGTTGTGAGCTGTGTCATGTTCATGGTTTAGAATAAAATTGAGAGGTTAAGCATGCCAGAGTGCATGGCATCCTGAGATTTAATGGTGGTGTCTTCGGTGAAGAATTCGGAGCCAGAGTAGCTACTGATGTTGATGTTTGTGTAGCGGTAGGTTCCGAGAACGCCGAGGGAATCGGAGAGTTTCAGGCCAAGAGTTGCGCCTGCTTCAAAACCAAATCCAGAGTCTCCTTCGCCGTAAGCACCGCCCGAGGTTTCTGCCTTCAGCACGGGAAGGGCGCTACCATGGATGCCAAGTGTGAAGGTGTCCGTGGGGAGGAGCAAGATGTCTGCACCTACACGTGCCCAGATGTAACGGTGACCTGTGTAGAGGTCATTTGGGTCGAGTGTTGCGGCGTAGATGTCAGCGCCTGCGTGAACACCGAGAGCAAATGTGTCGGCCAGCGCGTAGGCAAACTTTGCGGCACCACCACCACGCATGAATGTACCGTTGATGGTGACCTCCTGGCCCATTTCATCGAGGCTTCGGCTACCAAATGGAGCCCATGCGATATCTGCATCAAGACCCACGTGCATTTTGCCGCCCGAGAGGCCTTTGAACAGGAGCAATCGAGCGCCCGCACCAATGAGTGGGTTGGTGTTTTCGACCTCAATGTTGTCAATCTGGAAGACCATGCCACGGACGCCGAAGAAACCACCGACGCTCAGGACGATTTCGTCGCCAAGAGGTCCTGCCATCTCTTCATCTTCGTCGCCTTCATCGGCGCTGTCACCACCCTCATCGCCTCCGCCAATGGGATCGCCAAACTCATCGACATCACCACCTGCGTTGGCTTCGTTTTGCTTGGCCGCTTCTTCTTCTGCTTTTTTTCTGGCCAATTCTTCCTGACGTTGCTTCTCTTCTTCACGCTGTTTGTTGATCGCGGGTACGCCTTCACTGAAGGCATCGCGGAGGATCTCCTTGGCCTTGTCTTCAGGCAAGGAGCTGCGTTTGCGGAGGTTGTTCTTGGATTCGTAGATCTTTTGGCCTTCGTTACCAAGCATCAGTACCTGGACGATCTTCCCTTTTTTGTAGACGTCGATGAGGATCACCACATCGAGGCCAGCGTCCTTGACGGCCTGACCGATTTCGGCGCGTTTTTCGTCGCGGCTATCTCCTGAACGCAGCTCTTCTTCGGTCAGGCCCACGCTCTTGGCTGCTTCCTGAAAGGAGGTCTCATCAAGCTCCACGCCATTGGCGCGTTCGAGCAAATCCTTGATTCGAGCAACGGGGGCTTTGCTTTCTGACGAACTCTTGCTGACATCAAGCACACCAATCTTGAAGGGCTTTTGCTCCTCATCCTGGGCATGTGCTTCTGTGACCTGCGTCAACATGGTTGCAGGCGCTGTGATTGTAAGTGTGAGAATTGCAGCGATAAGGAGCGTAGTTCTACGACGCATTGTAAGATCTTCTCCGGTTCTGGTTCAGATGTGAGAGGAGCCTTTGGACAGGGCTCATAATCGTCAATATAGATCGTGGTGCATGGTAGCTTATTTTGTGTGATTTGTGTTGTTAAAATCGAACGAACTTTGAGGATTGTGGTGCGTGCACGATGATTTTGGGGTTGTGCCTTGTGGTTCTCTCCTGTAATTGGTTTTGTATTATACATTGTTTTGTGTAGGTGTGGTTGATGATTTCTGTTGATAATGCAAAGGGTTGGATTGGTGGTGTGATTGCTCTTGGTGACCGCAGGGTCGCAGGGAGTGACACGGAGCGCATGGCGCATGAGAAACTGGCACATGACATTCGCGCGCTTGGTGTATCCGATGTGGAGCTTCTGAAGTTTCGTCATAACCGCAGCCTTTATGCAAATATGGCGCTCCATTTCCTGATCGCAGCGCTTGCAAGCGTGGCGCTGTTGTGTGGTGTGCCTGCGTGGGCCTGTGCGCTTGTTCACGTGGGTGTGGTGATGTCGTACTGGCTTGAATCCAACAAGAAAGCCCGCGTGTTACGTCATATTTTTCCATGGCATAACTCCCAGAATATGGTGGCGACCAGTCGTGCACGTGGCACCATGAAGAGGCGTCTTGTTGTCGTGTCGCACATCGATGCTGCCTTCACGGGGCTTATCTTTCACCCCACGATGATCAAGCAAGCGCTCAAGCCGCCACCCTTTGAATTTCTGATGTTTATGCGCAAGTCCATGCTTGTGGCGACGGCGAGCGTCCTCATTTTGGTAGGGCTCGATCTGATTGCAATTGTTGGTTTTTTAGGCTCGTTGTGGTTTCGTTGCCTTGTGATTGCGGCGACAATTCCCGCGCTGCTCACCGCACTATTTAATGGCCAGGTTGTGCTCAAAAACACGGTGGTGCCAGGGGCAAATGATAACCTGACAGGATGTTTCGCGCTGTTGTATCTGGCTAGCCGTTTGCTCGACTCTCAGCCAGATGATGTGGAGCTTGTTTTTGTGGCCACGGGCTGTGAGGAGGCTGGTACAGGTGGTGCGTGGGCGCTGAGCGAGCAGATGAGAGATGTGTGGTCCACTGAACACACCACGGTGCTTGGCGTGGATACGTTGTGTGGCGGAGAACTGCATTATTTTGAGGAGGGTGAATTACTGAGTATGGATGTGCCTGCACCGCTGGAGTCTCTGGTCCATGATGAGCTTCCCGAGGTGAAGAAATATCCCATCCCATCAGGTGCCACAGATGCGCTCCCTTTTCTTGTGCGCGGTTACAATGCCATGACGTTTGGTTGTGTGGACCCTGACATCGGCGCGCCTCGTAATTATCACTACCCCACCGATGATGTTGCGCACCTTGAAGAGGAGCAGCTTGCGATATCTCTTGAGCAAATTCAACGCTTTATCGTGGCATGGCTTGCACAAGATTAACCCCCGCTTACTTCAATGTAACTTGCGATCCTCGGGGGTAGGTCTTGTGAAAGAGCGATGGGTTTTCTGCGCTCTGCTCCAGGGCGTGTAACCCTACATCCTCACGAGAGGAGTTCAGCAAGAGATGTTGCCATGCATCAATGGGCCACCAGTGCCAGCGGCCCTCGGGATAATCATCGGGCCTTAATTGGGTGACATCAATGGTGTACGTCTCGGAGGGTGCATCGTTCGTGCTTGGTGCAGAGTCATCACTGTTCAGGTAGGTTTGAGCCACGTCGGCCCCCTTGCCAAAGCGTGAGTCGCCATAGTTCCAGCGCACCACGCCACGTGCAGTAAATGGATCAAGGAAGATCACATGTGTCGTGGGCACGGTTTGATTTTCGCGGTGTTCATCAAGCGTTGTCAGCGCGCCGTGAGCGACAAAGCTTCCCACGCTGTGTGCAATAAATACGATGTGTGTGTACTCCTGTTGGGCGGCAAGTTCCTCTCCCAGATCCTCTCCAAGTCGGAACCCTGTCCTGGCGGCGCTCATGCGATCCTCTGCGTCGGCGTGCCAGTCGATCGCACTGTAGGCCCATGTGTCGGGGCTTGTGACCCTGGTTGCTATGACCTCAATGAGATCGTTGGCCCAGTCCTCTGGTGAGTCACCACCGCCATGAATCACCACCACAAGATTGCGCTGATTGGGGTGCTTTTGTGCAGGTATTTGCTCGGCGATATTCGTGGTGTCAGGCGCGCAGGAGAGTGCCAGCATCAGGAGCAGGGTGATATGGGGAAAAAGTTGTCTCATTTGATCCTCTTGCGATCATAACATGGCTGTGCAAATGTATCTGGGAACGTAAGATCAGGAGTGTATGGAGCAACATCATGTTGTGAGGAGGTCGTGTGGCTCATGGACGAGCTTTGATACCAGGTGCATCGTGAAAAGCGCGATGTACCGTATAATTCAAGCTGTGGACGTGAGGTATATGATGCAACGTTGGAAAGTCGATTCGAGTATGATCTTGGCTGTCAATTATGACACAAATCAGGAGTGCATGGAGCTTGAGCTTCATAGCGGTGCGGTGTGGCGATTCAGGCATGTGCCTGCGATCCTGATTGAGGATATGCTCAAGGCTGAGAGCAAGGGAAAGTTTTACAATCTGTGGGTCAAGGATTTGTTTGAGAAGGAGGTTGTGCGCGATCATGGTGGTCGGCTGGTGTACGCCGAGCGTGCGATGGCGATGGCCTCTTGAGTCCACAGAAACCTTGGGGGAGGTGAGGTTTTCTAGAAAACCTCACCTCCAAACGAGACGTGGCGAAGGCGAGCAAAAAATCGAAGATTTTTTGCTCGCCTTCGCCACGTCTCGTTTGGGTGAAAAGCTATTCTTCTTCAACAGCTTCAGCGGCTTTTGCAGCGTCCTCGGCAGCTTTGGCTTCAAGGATTTCACTGCTCGCGTCATTGAAGTTCTTCATGCACTCGATGAGCCAATTTCTGTAGAGGGTGGCCTCGGCGTGTTTGCCTGTAAACTGTGCTCGGTTGGCCATGGTGAGTGCCATCATCATGGCGTGGTGTTGGCCAGCGCGATCCTTACCAAGGTTGAACTGTCCAAACATGGTATCAATGTGTTCCACGCTCTGTTCGGCGGTCTCGACATCCTTGAATCCAAGCTTACCCTTGAAGAACTTGGAGTAAACGTTCATGGGGTGACTGGTGGAGGTGTAGAGATCGAAGTAAGACTGCTCAAGACCAGCGTCACGAAGGACCGATGCGATGTAGCTTGGGCGAGAGGATGTGACCATGGAGAGATCCTCAACGTCGTGCATACCTGAGAGGTAAAGCGCAACGATCTGGCCTTTTTTGGTGTCATCTCCGACAGGAGCGCTCACATCCTGAGATGTGGTTTTTTCTTCTTTGGTTTTTTTGTCTGCCATAAGTCACCTTCCTTGTTTGGGGCTCATCGCGCAGGGTTATCATGGTGTTGTGATGACCATGGTGCCCAAACGTGATTCTACCTGCATCCTGTAGGCTTAACTGAAGTGTCAGGGACGATGTCATCGTGCTCCCGACACCTTTGAATATAAGCCTGTGTACAGTGTATGAACTTGAATTATGATCGTAATATGATCTTTTTGATGGAAATCATGCGGAACTCCTAGAGGATACTGGTATTCTCGCAAAAAGTGCAAGTCTGTGGTGACAAGATTATGGGCAGGGGTGATGATGTCGGGCTTGTTTGATGTAAGAGAAAAAGAGGAGAGTTTATGAGTTCTGGTGCAGAGCAGCAAAAGGTTGTGACGAGAAAGAACCACCGTGGTTTTGGGTGGTGGTTCAAGCGCGTGGCGTTGGTGGTTGTGATTATTGCGATTGTTGCAATAGGTCTGAATTACGAGCGAATTAAACGACTTGTTGCTGTGAATAGTTTGTTTGAAGATGACAAGATCGCATACAACTTCACACATATGGATGAGCTTTTTCACTCCAAAACCATCACGCCAAAGCCAGGTCAAAAGAGGCACACCTGGGAGGTTGTCCCTTCAGATAAGAAGCTCCCCGAGACGTTCACGTTTGAAGGCGAGTCGTTTGCTGTGGATACGTTCCTTGAGGAGACACGTACAACGGCGCTGTTGGTAATCAAGGAGGGCAAGATCGTCTATGAGTCTTACCCGCTTGAGGATCAGCAAGGAGGAGGGCAGGATGCGCGTCGTATTTCGTGGAGCATGGCCAAGTCGTTTTTGTCCGCCGTGTTTGGTGTGGCGTACAAGGATGGCTTGATCAAGAGCCTGGATGATGCCGTGACTGATTATGTGCCAGAGCTCAAGGGTACTGCATATGATGGCGTGCCAATTCGACACGTGTTGAACATGGCAAGCGGCGTGAAGTTTAACGAGGATTATCTCGATTTTAACAGTGATATCAATAAAATGGGCAGGGTGCTTGCGATTGGTGGTTCCATGGATGAGTTCGCAGCGAGCTTGAAAGAGAGCGAACGCGAGAGCGGCAAGCAGCGCCATTATGTCTCGATTGATACGCACGTGTTGGGCATGGTCTTACGCGCTGCCACAGGCAAGCCCGCTCGCCAGTATTTGAACGAGAAGCTCTGGAGCAAGATGGGTGTGGAGCACGAGATTTATTATGTGACGGATGAGGAGGGCATCGATTTTGTGCTTGGTGGGCTCAACATGCGCACACGTGATTATGCACGCTTTGGGCAGCTCTTTTTGCAGGATGGTTACTGGCTTGGCGAACCTGTGATTCCCAAGGACTGGGTCAGGGAGTCGACCAGGGATAGCGCGCCAGCATCAAAGGACGATGGCATGGGTTACGCGTATCAATGGTGGGTGCCAAAGCGCGCAAATGATGAGTTCTTTGCGATTGGTGTGTATGGCCAGTACATTTACATTAACCGCGTGGCCAACATGGTCGTGGTCAAGAACTCGGCACACACTGGATTTCGCAGTGATGGGCATCAGGGGACGGTCATTGAAGACAAGAGCATTGAGTTGTTTCGCTCCATTGTGAAGAGCTATGCAGGTGAAGACAAGGCGCCTTGAGTTAGGTTCCGTAAACAAAGCGCGAAAAGAGAGGGGCGGCCTGTTTAAACAGGCCGCCCCTCTCTTTTCGCGCTTTGTTTACAGGTTAATCACATGTGACAAGGGGGAGTAGTTCATCGCCGCGTCCGTACTGTTCATCCGCAGGGAATCCTGTGCCTTCCATGATATCCACAAGCGCTCCTTCAATGTCGCTGAGTTGTTGAAAGTCATCGCCAGAGGTGTAAGGGACACAGACAAACTTTTCCACGCCGCAGGCATCAAAGCTGTCACAGTTACTTTCTCTTGCGAGCGCGTCCTTGAGGTTTGCATCGCCATTCCAGACCTCGCCGCCAATCATCACAAGGCGCACATCTTCTGCGCGTGAGGTGATGGCTTGTTCATAAGGATCTTGTGTGGGGTTACGTCGTCGAAAGACCGTAATGTCTGCGACCTGTCCAGGGATGAGCTCACCGATGAAGGCATCAAGGCCGACGGTTTTTGCGCCATCCATGGTCGCCATTTCCCAGAGTTTAAGGGGAGTGACGCGCATGGCCGCATTTTGAAGTGCCCAGTCGCGTGCGTAGCGAAGTTCACCGAGCATGTCGTCTTCACCAGAGAGCGTCCAGTCAGGGCCAAGACCCGTGGTGATGCCAAGCTCAAGGATGCGGTTGATATCGGCTGTCTGACCATAGAGGACCATGTTGGAGCTTGGAGACCAGACGATGCGAGCGTTGTGCATCTTGGCTTCCTGAAGTTCGCTATCGGTGAGGGCGATGGAGTGAATCAGGATAGCGGTTTCATCTTCAAGCAGTGAGATGCCAGTGTGTCGGTTGTTTCGCATGTCTCGGCCAGCAAAGCTTGCAAACTCTTCAGTGATGTTATCATCCGCGTATCCTTCAGCCATATGGACCGCAAAGCGTGTGTCAGGCTCGGTTGCTGCGCGGAATCCTTCGATGTAGCCATCTGCATCGGAGTCTGTGATGTCGCGTACAGAGCCAATGCTTGTGCGCATGTGATCGTAGTAATCAAGTTCGTGATGCTGGTCGGCGTTGCGCACGCCACCTCGGGTGCAGGTGCGCGCGAAGGATTGTCCCTGGATGGTGGTGGTTCCATGGAGCAAACTTCTGAGTTCGCCCCAGCGTGCAGCGGGGCAGAAGTGGGAGTTGCTGCTGCGGTTGTTGGCATAAGGGGCGATGTGTTTCTCATAGGAGGGATGGTCGGCCCATTGATAACGGTTGGTGAATGTCTCTCCTGCGGGTGGAACCCATTCAGGGAGGAAGTTGTAAGCGAGGTGGTTGTGTGAATCGATCAGGCCAGGAGAGATGATGCCGTGGGTTTCGATGGTGGTTGCACCAGCTGCATCAGGATGGCTTGAGCAATCTGTATCTACACAGGCGATGGTATCGCCCGAGACAAGGACTTCGCCTTCATCGAGTGCGCCGTTGGCTGTGAGGATTGTGCCGCGCAGCAGGATTTTTGATGCATCACCAGCGGTGACCTGAGCAGGTTTGGGATAATCACCCGAGGGGATCATCATGTCTGTCATGTCATCCTCGTCCATATCCATGTCGTCGTCCATATCATCGGGGATGATGACGATATCGGGGGTGTCCATGTCCATATCCAGTGAGGGTATGGAGTCGTCCTGATCCTCTGGCATGTCTTCTGGCGAAGGGTTCATGTCCGAGGGAGGGGACATATCATCGCTCATGTCCTGTGAGGCATCTGACCCGTTCGTTGATGGATCAGGTGGGTTGCACGCAGCGCAGGTGATTGTCAGCAAGAGCAGTGCGGCGCTCAGAGGTCGTGCGAAGGCATTTTTGGATGTCATGTGGTCCAGACCTGAGTGAAGAGAGGGTGTCATGTATGGGATTCAGAATAGTATTCTATTCGTCATGCATGGTAATGACTTTCAGGTCTGGATACAAGCGCCTTGAGGGATGCATACGGGGAGTTTTGAAGTATGTGGATACCTTCGTTGCGTGGCTTATTGAAAGAGCGCGGCGAGGTCGGTGTGCGTTATGATCTTGTAGAGCGCGACGATGAAGAGAGCATAGATACTGAATTCTGGGCGGATAAACATGGGGACTCCTCTGGAGTAGCGCTTTTTAAGTGCGCAAAAGAACACGCAGAGACCATCTCGAGCGCTGTGTTAACGAGGCCTCCATAATGTTAAACTCCTGAGGTTGAACAAAGTGTTACTTTTTATTGCAAAGAAAGAAAGCGCGAGCATGGGCAGATGCCCATGCTCGCGCTTTCTTTCTTTGCTTATGCCTGAGGATCAGGCGTGAGCACCAGGGGTTGGTGATGTGGTCTCGGTGGACTGGATGGTCAGGTGTTCACCTTCCTGTTCCAGCGCGGCGTGAAGGGCGTCCTTCATATCGCTGACAAAGATCACTTCAAGTTCATCAAGCGCATGTTCTGGCACGTCATCAATATCGCGTCGGTTCTTTTCGGGAAGGATGACGCGTTTGATGCCAGCTCGGTGTGCAGCGAGTACCTTGGACTTGATGCCACCCACGGGGAGCACACGTCCTCGCAAGGAGCACTCACCTGTCATGGCGGTGTCGGGTCGAACACAACGCCCAGTGAGCAAGCTCGTGAGCGCGGTGAAAATGGTGACACCTGCCGATGGTCCGTCCTTGGGCACAGCTCCTGCGGGGATGTGCAGGTGAATGTCTTGCTCCTCAAATGCCGCGATTGGAATGCCAAGATCCTCAGCGTGTGTGCGGAGATAGGCAAGTGCGGCGCGGCAGGATTCTTTCATGACATCGCCAAGTTGACCTGTGACCTCCATGCGTCCTTTGCCTGGCATGGTGGTGGTCTCAATAAAGAGGATGTCACCACCCATGGGGGTCCAGGCAAGGCCAGTGGCCACGCCAGCGATGGCGGTGCGTTCTGCGACATCACTGAAGAAGCGAGTCTTACCAAGGTAGTGTGTGAGGTCATGCGTATCGATGGTGACAGACTCCTCGGAGGCTTTGCCACGTGCGACCTCAAGCGTGAGTGTGCGGCAAAGTTTGGTGAGTTGTCGGCCAAGCTGTCGAACGCCTGCTTCACGGGTGTAATCGAGCACGATGCTTCGCAATGCGTCATCGGTCAGAGAGATGCTCTCGGAGGGGAGACCATGTTTTTCAAGCTGTTTTGGCAGCAGGTGTTCTCTGGCGATGTGCATTTTCTCATCAGGTGTGTAGCCCGAGACATCGATGATTTCGAGACGATCACGCAGCGGGCCTGAGAGTTTGCTCAGGTCGTTTGCTGTGCAGATGAACAGAACCTTGGAGAGGTCAAATGGAAGCTCCAAGTAGTGGTCTGTGAAGTTGACATTCTGTTCAGGGTCAAGGACTTCAAGCAGGGCCGCGTCGGGAGAGCCCATCCAGCTGTTACCAAGCTTGTCGATCTCATCGAGGACAAAGACAGGGTTGTTTTTCCCAGCCTTGCGCATGGCGTTGATGAGGCGTCCAGGGAGTGCGCCGACGTAGGTGCGTCGGTGCCCACGTATTTCAGCTTCATCACGAACACCACCAAGACTGATGCGAATCAGAGGGCGGTCGATGGCATCGGCCACGGATTGAGCGAGGCTAGTTTTGCCTACACCAGGAGGGCCTGCAAGGCACAGGATCGTGCCCTGAGGATCGCCAGTCATTTTAATGACTGCCATGTGTTCCAGGATGCGTTGTTTGACATCGTGGAGCGCGTGGTGATCGGCATCAAGTTTGGTGGCCACATCATCAAGGACGATCTCGGACTCGGCGCTTTCACACCATGGGAGGTCGAGGATCCATTCAAGGTAATTGCGAATCACGCCGTATTCAGCCTGAGCGGGGTTCATGCTCTCCATGCGAGAGAGTTCACGTTCTGCGATGGCGCGCACCTCTTCAGGGAGGACTTTCTCTTCAAGACGGTCCTGAAGCGTTTCTGATTCGCTCTCATTGGTGTCGCCAAGCTCCTGTTTGATCGCCTTGAGTTGTTCTCTCAGGATGGCCTCACGTTGGTTTTTACCAAACTCCTTGCGTACGCTGTGTTCGATGGTCTTCTTGACCTCGGAGCGTGTGAGGATTTCGGAGGCAAACTCAAGGATACGTCGAAGGCGAACGGAGACATCAAGTGTGCCGAGGATGTCGGCGCGTTGTTCGGTGTTCAGGCCAAGGTCGGAGGCAATGCGGTCCGCGAGCATGGCAGGGTTGTGGCGATGTTGAGAGGCGATCTGTTGGAGGTTTGATCCGCTCTGTGCGGAGAGCTCTTTCAGGGCGTCTTCAAGCTCCACTGTAAGTTGGTGAATCTCTTCATCAGAGGAGGATTGGACCTCCTCGACCTCGGAGAGGTTGACTGTCCAGTAGGGGAGGCTTTGCTCCATGGATTCGAGTCGAACTCTGCGCAAACCCTGGAGCACGATGCGGAAGCCGCCGCCAGCCATGCGTACGACCTGTTGTACTTTGGCGAGGGTGGCGATGGGGTAGAGGTCCTCGATGGTGGGATCTTCGGTGTCGGGGCTAAGTTGCACGGCGACGGCGACAAGCTCGCCTGGTCTGAGGTCCTTGACAAGTTCAATGGTGCGGGGACGACCTACAGGGATTGCTGTGGTGGTATGAGGGAAGATCACGCCTCGAAGCAGAGGCAGGAGTGTGACTGGATTTTGAAATGGTTGGTTCACGGTCTATGCTCCTTAAAAAGCGATAGGTATAAAATACAGTAGATATCCATTCAGGAGGTGCAGAGTGTAGCGCGTGGTATCGAACTGCCAGGGTAATAAGGGCCCATAGCTTGACGATTCAACGTGAGCCATGGGGACAGGGGAGATGTAAATCCAGGGTTATAAGCGTATCACTCGGGATGAAACTTTAGAGCGTAATACAGAAGGATCTGTTCAGAAAAGCTCGTGGAAAGGAAGGATTGCGTTGTCATAAAAACAGCAGTGAATACAGCGACACTGCTTGATTTTTATGTCTAAGAACTCTTCTCTTTCTCCTTCGTTTTTCTTTATCCACATCCTTACTTCATCACGTTATGGAGCATCGTCCGCAAAGGAGTGTGTGGGAGTATGGGTGATTCACAGGAGATCCACGCGATGGCATCTCTTGATATGGGAACATGGTTTGAGCGGGCTTTATGCCCTTCATGAATGAAACGTAAAAACATTCATGAATAGTCAAGTAATAAATGTCACAAGGTATGATTGTGTTTTTGTAAGGCTTTGATTTTATTTTTGTTTCAGGCCACTGATGACAAGGTTGTGCATGGCCATGAGGGAAGGTTTGACATGTTCACGAGGAATGCCAAAGAGCGTGGGTGGGGTGAAGTGTGAATAGGCAAGCAGGATGGCCTGTGTGGTCTGAGCGAGTGAGTCAAAGGCAAAGACCTCATCATCCTGGGCCGCGCCAAGGAAGTCTGCGAGCAGCTCGCGTTGTGCTTGAATAAAGAACTCACGAGCTTGATGTACACCTTCGCAGTGAGAGTGCAGCAGATCATGGCCATGAGACGAGGTATCAAGAATTTCAAGAAACCCTTCCGTGCGCGCGTTGAGCATCTGTGTGAATCGTTCAGGGTATCCTCCCTGAGAGAGCGCAGCACGTCGCATTTTTCGCAAGATATAAGCATATTTGGCGCGTGATAGCTCGTGGATGATGAGTGTCTTGGAGTTAAACTCAAGATAGACGCTCCCCACGGCGACATGGGCTTCCTTGGCGATGCCCGCCACGGTGGTCTTTTGCCATCCATGGCGTGCGAGCAGCCGTTCGGCAGCCTTTAAAATCAGTTCCTTGCGTTCGATTTCCATGGTGTGCGCTCCATACAAAGAAGGTGAGCTATCGATACAAATAATGATCTATAGCTCACCTTGTGAGGCGGGGAAAGTATGGATGAACATTATTGGGATTTATTCAAATACTCTTTGTACAGGCGCTCATCAGCCTTGGAGATATGCTCTGTGGTTGTGGCGAGCAGGGAGTCTCTGTCGAATGACTGCGTGATGCTACCTTCCGAGGGGAGGTCGCTGAGAGTTTCAAACAGTGACAGATCATGCGGTGTGTCGTACGCATAACTCTTGAGGACCAGCAATTCGTGCACGAGCTCCTCTGCGGTGATCCTGTCCGAGCTTGTAAAGATGAGGGTCTTTTGGATGATGAGATCAACAAGCTGTTTGGGAGGCTTGGGGTAGCCCGATGGGATCTTGGGAGGGGCAACTTGTTTGAGGACAAGTTGCCTGAGCATTTGGATGGAGTCCGCTGAGTGGGGGAGTTGTCCTGTGAGAAGCTCATAAAAGATGACGCCAAACGCATAGACGTCGGATCGACAGGAGGCCTCGTCCCCAAAGAGTTGTTCAGGGCTCATGTAGGCGGGCGTGCCAATCAGTGTACCTGCACGTGTGATGGCGAGCGACGCATTCTTGTTGGTGTTTCGAGCCACGCCAAAGTCCACAAGTTTGACCTGTTGAGGTTCATTGCTGGTGATCAGGATGTTGTCGGGCTTCAGGTCACGGTGCACAAATCCCTTGGCGTGCAGGGCTCGAAGGCCTCGTGCCACGGGGAGCATAAGATCCACACAATGCTGCCATGAGAGGTTATGATGGATCGCAAGATACGTCTCGAGTGATTCGCCATGGATATACTCCATTACGATAAATGGTGTGGTGTCAGGCAAGTGACCCGAGTCGAGGATGCTGACAATGTTTTCATGGCGCAGGCTCGCCAGAATGTGGGCCTCCTGGTCAAAGCGCTTGAGGAGTGTAGTGCAATTTTGTGAGGTGAGTATCTTGATCGCGACTTCCTTTTGGGTGTGCAACGAGCGTGCAAGATACACCTGCCCCATGGAACCCGTCCCAATAAGGTGGATAATTTCGTAATTATTGTTGATGTTGTCGCCCTTTTTGAGTCTCACGCTCTGACCTGTGGTAAATAGGTGGTGTGGTGAATGTGTTGCACTAAGCATTATGGGGCAAATACATGAATATCCGCTTGAAATAAACGAATACTCAGTCAGTTTTGGTGTGTTTTAAGCCACTCAAGAGTGTCAGTGCCCCCTGTCTTCTCTTGATGTGTATCGTCACGGTTAAGGTTTGGATCTAAGTTTTTCTGTGGGTGATTGTGTTCGGATTGAAGCGCGTACTGGGCTTCGGAGTCAAGGACTGTTTGAGGTGGTGTAAAGGGTTCAAAAAAGATGCTTGACTGTTCTGGGGTGGTGCTCTCCTCAAGCTGCTCGCGCTGTTCCCAGACCTGCGTGGAAATGTCGAGGCCAAGCTCTGAGGTGGCAGAGATCGCAGCGAGTTTTTGGAGCAGGTGTTGCGTCGAACTGATACGTCGCGTGGGCTGTGATGGGAGTAGATCTTCAAGGATGAGCTTGGTGATCCTCTCGGGCAGCGGGGGCATGTGCTCGGGCACCTTGGGTGCAGAAAACTCTGTGACCATGCGTTTGCGCAGGTCATTCATATTCTTGGGGTGATTGGGGAGGTGCCCTGTGAGAAGTTCGTAGAAGATGATGCCAAACGCATAGAGGTCCGAGCGCTTACATGCTTCATCCCCAAAGAGTTGTTCAGGGCTCATGTAGGCGGGTGTGCCAATCAACATGCCCTGTAGCGTGATGTTAAGCGTATTTGCAGGGCTAGCGTTGGTGGCCTTGGCCACGCCAAAATCGGCGAGCTTGACATGATGGGGCTCATCCATGGTGATGAGGATGTTGTCGGGCTTGAGGTCGCGATGAATAAAATCATGTGTGTGAAGCGCATCAAGTCCTGCGGCGACCTGCGTCATGATGTGGAGAGCCTGATACCATGGAAGTGCCTTGTGTTCTCTAAGGTAATGGCCAAGAGGACGGCCTGGAATGTATTCCATGACAATGCATGGGGAGTTATCGGGCAGTACACCATAATCAATGATGTTGACAATGTTGGGGTGCTTGAGGCTCGCCATGATCTGAGCTTCTTGCTCAAAGCGTTTTCTGTGCTCGCCTTTGGCGTTGGCTTGCAAGACCTTGATGGCAACTTCACGTTCAAGCGCGATCTGTTGCGCAAGGTAAACCTCACCCATGGAGCCAGCAGCAAGGGCGTGTGTGACCTTGTAGCGGTTGAGGACAACTTGTTGATATGAGAAGCGCATCAATCAGTGTGAGTAACGTGGGGGAGTGTGAGTGCAGTGTGTACAGTTGGTGCGAGCTGGTCTTAAAAGAGTGTGAATGCGCACCTGAAGGAATGGTTGATGCGACGCTTGGATGGGTTAAATCGCCCTCGCGTGGCACATCGTAGCGCTGATGCTTTGTGGCAGTATGAGCCACCTTTGAGCACCTTGTGTGTGCCTGTCTCCGGGCCTTTTTGGGGGGAGAGGTCGCTCATGCTGTAGGTATCACGAGCGTACCAGTCTTGTACCCATTCAAAACAATTGCCTGCCATATCATGGACCCCGTAAGGAGACGCTCCCTGTGGGTGCTTGTGAATTGCACAAGGCCCAAGCTGTTCACCGTAGTGTGCAAGCTCTGGTGTGGGAGGCGTATTTCCCCATGGGTAGATGAGTCCCTGAGGCCCGCGTGCTGCATGTTCCCATTCGGCCTCGGATGGGAGTCGCTTGCCTGACCATGTGGCGTAAGCCTGCGCGTCGTTCCAATTGACATAGACCACGGGGTTATCGGGGGATTGTTCTGGATCGTTGAACGCGGACCACGACGACGACATCTTGTGTCCTGTCTCGTTGAGAAACTTGGAGAACTGCTCGCAGGTTACGGGGTGGCGATCAATAAAGAAGGCATCCAGACGCATGTGACGCTGGGGTTGTTCTTCTTTGCGTGCCGCATGGTCCTTGTTGGGATCACTGCCCTGGATGAATTCACAGGATGGAATTGGCACCATGGAGTATGTAAATTCAGGTAACTCTTCAAGGAAGTGCAGGACCTCTGATGCGGTCTGAATGCGCTGTGATACTCGCGTTGATGTGAGCGAGCGCAGGAGCTGATCCATGGCATCACTAAACTCGGAGCGGACGCCTTGTAATGAGAGTCGCGGCGCGCTCAGGATATGCTTGATGTTGGCCGAGGGCTCCTTGTGCCTTTCATAGACAAGGGGGAGCTCGCCTGTGAGCATTTCAAAGAGGATGACCCCCAATGCGTACAGATCCGAGACATGAGATGCCTCCAGTGAGAGCTGTTCAGGGGCAAGGTATGGAGAGGGGGTCAGTCGACCAAACTGTTGATGTGCACGCATCCCAAGCAGGGTGGATTGTACACCAGCGGTGTTTGGTGCGGTGCCAGGATCGATCGCATAGTCACTGATGGCAATACTTGGGATGCCATCCTTGGATTGTCTGACCTGAACACGGCTGGGTGTAAGCTGACCGTGAATGACACCATGCTTGTGCGCGTGCGCGAGCGCTTCAAGGATCTGTGTGCCAAACAACAGCGCAATCTCGGTGGGGAGGCGCTCGTGGCGCTCCAGCAGGGCGGCCAGTGTGATTGTGTGTTGGTGCTCCACAACAAGCGTGCTCTGACCTGGCGCTTCATCGATCAAGTCCAGCACCTTGATCAGGTATGGATGATCAAGCGCCTGCCACTTATGGAAGGCGCTCAGCACTCTATTATAGGTGTTGGGATCGCTACAGTAGTCTGAAGGGACAGGTTGCAGCATGACATGACGACCTGATTGCTGATCCAGAGCGCGCTGATGGCGTCTGGGGTCGCGAATGGGCTCGTCAATAAGCTTCCAACGGTCATGTATAAGAGGTGCGCTGGTCATGGTTTCTGGCTACATCTAAACAGTTAGTTATACGTGCGTATTTGCTCAAGATTGAGCGGGTTTGGTGATGTTCAACACATCTTTAAGAGTGAACCAGTCGGTCGTTTTCGTCAACCCGAAATGGAGGAATCAATTTTCTCACGGGATGACGCTGTGCGTCATGGAAAGAGGCTTGCGTCTTGGGATTGCTCTTACTATAAGGACGGCGTACACATGCTTTTTATTCTCTTATTTTTGATGATACAGGGCATGCTGTTGTCGTCGTCGAATACTGGGGATAGAGCGGCAATAAGACGATTTTATCCGGGTCGAAGGCCTGAACCCGTTCAACCGCCGTTTCGATGAACGGATGCCAATAGCGCATGGCGATAAAAACGCGGCTTTCGTCTTCCCGGCTCATCTCTCTGGCTATTTCCCGGGCCAAGGCGCTGGCCTGGGCTTCGGTTTCTTCCAGCAAGGGCGATTGGTCGCCTAAATGCGCAAAAATTTTCCGGGCGATGGGAGCGCGGTGATGGGCGATGAATTTCGCCAGGGGTTTCCTCAGCAGTCCCGGAAGCCCGATGATGGCGGGGTCGTTGAAAAGGTTGAACAGAAACGGCTTGATAGCGTCAGGGTTGTCCGGCCCGCCAAGATTAAAGACGACGACGGCGCTGCGGCTCATCGGGTGATTTCCCCGCCTAGGTTTTCGCCTGAGCCAGGCCAGCCCAAAACCAAGTCTGCCACCTGGGCGACATGTTCCGGCGGGGTCTCCGGCAAGACACCATGCCCTAGATTAAAAATAAATGGACCGCCGGAAAGAACGTCGAGGATTTTGGCGGTGGCCTGGTCCAGCGCTTTCCCGCCGACAACGAGAATTTGGTTGTCCAGGTTTCCCTGCACCGTGCATTTCGGCTGCAGGGCCTCGACAATC
>CATLTV010000136.1 GCA_950059285.1 uncultured Pseudomonadota bacterium
CAATGGGGACACATACTCGCCAAAATTCCCCAGACAGATACAGGCTTCTTCACCCAGGTCGCCCATATTTACGATGAGGTCACCAGCCACCACTTCAAAAAGACAACACACCTTGAAGAAGTCCCTGAATCACTCGCCAACTTCTTTGGACAAAACTGGTCCAAAGCCGCACCACACGCATATGAACTCAAAAACTGGGCCGCACACAATGCATCTCCTGAGGCTGCTCTTTTCATCCATGTACTCCTCTCTTCAAACGTGCAAGACATTGAAGAATACACACGCGACCTCTTTAAAACAGGCGTCCTCAGCGCCCCAAAATTCTTGATGTGGCAACGGTGCATCGAACACAGAACACATGAGGTCGCACAGCACCTCCCAACGCTCAAATACCTCGCTCGCCTTGTCCTTGAAAAGAAGGCCCATTACTTCAAAGTTGGAAAATTACTTGTGGCAAAGCTGCTCCCACAATCACCTCATAAAGTTGAAGTTTTACAGCATCTTATCACGCACCAACCTCCACTCACCGCCCAACTCTGGGAAGTGTATGCAAGTCATGCCACCATACATCTTTTCTCAGAACCACAGCTCCTGACCACCCTGCTTGAGCTGCTTGAACATTGCCCAAATGAAAACGCCGCCAAGGAGCCCTACGCACAACTTGACCAGAGCTTGCCCGAGGTTCAAAACTTCCTGCTCTCCTGGCGATACACGCCCTCAAGCACACGCCTACAACTGATGCAAAACCTTCAACACACTCCTGACGCACTTGACCAAGCACAGGAAGATGCGTTGTGCAAAGTCCTCCTTGTGCATCACTTCCCCACAAGTTTCTATCTTGGCGTCCTCTCCATCATGGAGCAAAAAGGAAGCAAGACTAGCCTCATCGCATTATCAGAGGCCACAAAACACAAGAATTTCAACAAAATACAAACACAGCTCAACAACACACTCCACATCCTCAAAGAGAGGTTGTCCATTCAAGGCGGTGAACTTAGTATGAGCAACCCATCTGCACAGGGCGGACTGACAATAAGTAAAACCAAGAGCTCATGAACGCTGAACAGCAAGACCGCAGCTTGCGATACTACACCCTCTATATCATGGGCATCTCATGTTATGGCTGGGCACCGCTGTTTTTCCTGTACATCAGCAAGCACTGTACCCTCACAGAAGTGCTTGAACTTGAATCAATTTATTACATCACAGTCTTCTTGCTGGAAGTCCCCTCGGGCTACTTTTCAGATGTCTTTGGACGCAGAAAAACGCTTATTCTCTCCACGCTGGCGCTGGTGCTCTCCTACGCCACCTTTGCGCTGGGACAGTCCTACACCACATTCATTCTTGCTCAGATCCTTCTGGCCATGGGCATCTCTTTTAACTCGGGCACAGATACTAGCCTTCACCTTGCGTTACTCCACGATACGAATCGTGCCAATGAGTACGGACCTCGTGAGGCCAAACTCGCCACACGCGGGCTCATGACCAGCGCGTTTGCTGCTCTGTCAGGCGGCTTGCTTGGTATTTTCGACATGCGACTGGCCTACCTGCTCTCGGCGCTTGGTGCCCTGCTTGGATTCTATGCAGCGTTCCGCATCAAGGAACCTGAACACACGGAGCACGCCACAAGCATTCGAGATAACCTGACCACCTGCATCAAACTCATCAAACAACCCCAACTTCGCTGGCTCTTTGCCTTTGCCAGCGTCGCCATCGTCCTGAACCACATTCCTTATGAGTTTTACCAACCTTATATCAGGAACCTTGGCACCAAAATATTCAACTACAATACAGACACTTACGCAACACTCTGGACAGGCATACACCTGATGGGTGTCCAGCTTACTGCATCATGGATGGCATCCAGGAGCAGCGCCCTTTCTCAGCGCTTTGGAGCACAAAAATTCCTGCTCGCCACCATGCTCTTACAAGTCCTGCTGATTGGTATCATGGGTGTCTTTGAACATGCTTTTGTGGTTATTCTGTTGCTCGCAAGAGCATGGCCTGGAGCCTTTCAAAAAGCGCCTCTCCGCGCACATATCACACCTCTGTTACCTCGTAGAGTGTCGGCAACTTACCTCTCCATGCAGAGCTTGACTGGACGGCTCGCGTTTGGTGGCACACTGCTTTTGCTCTCACTCACACCCGAAGTTTTAGCTTTATTTACAGACAATTATGCAAGCACACAAAAAACAAACCTGCCAGCTATCCTGATGACAGCGACAGGTTTGTCCTTGTGTTTCTTTCTGTTTCTGGTGGTGTTTGCGCTCAAGGATAGACTCGAGCAGTCCACAGAGGCGACCTAGCTACCCACACCAAGTTCGGCCACGCGACACTTGACCTTCCTACGGTGCTTGAGCGCCGAGGAGAGATCGCGCAACGCAGTCCTGAAGCCCTCCTCAAGCACAGGGTGATAAAACGGCATATCAAGCGCTTCATCCACCGTGAGGCCAGACTGAACACTCCACGCCAACAGGTGGGCAAGATGCTCGACATCGGGGCCAAAGAACTCACCGCCAACAAGACGCCCTGTCTTGTGCTCGGCATACACCTTGATGAGACCCTTGTTTACCCCCATCACACGTGCCCTGCCCTGATCATCATAATTGAGAGAACCTTCGGCAAGATCAACACCTGGTAACTTTGTACAATTACGACCAATGGTCGCAATCTGAGGATCAGAGAACATCACTGAAAGGTGTGTACGGCGGCGTGGCGCGAGGACCTCGGGATAGACCACTGCGTTTTCTCCTGCGACCTTACCGTCGTCAGAGGCTTCATGCAAAAGTGGGTGAAATCCATTGGCATCACCAGCCACAAAGATAGGCATGTCACGGAGCTGAAGTGTGCCCTCATTGATACCGTATTTACCATCCTTGTCGGGCATCACGTCGATGTTTTCAAGCCCCACGCGATCGAGGTTGGATCGACGACCTGCGGCCATGAGAACCTTCTGGAAGAACTCCTGACGTTCACGACCATCAGAGTCAGTGAAATGAATGTCCACACCACTCATATCCTCACGCTGTGTGATGGAGTGGAGCTCATAATTGGAGTGTAAATCAAGCTCTTGTTTGAAGATTTTATGTGCTTCTGCCAACACATCGCTGTCTTGCAACGGACCAATAAGCCCATCAATCCCAACCAATGTAGTGCGCACACCAAGACGTGCCATGGCCTGACCAAGCTCAACGCCAATCACACCAAGTCCAACCACAAGAAGGCTCTCGGGAAGATCATCCAGCTCAAAGATATCGTCATTGGTCAGCATAACGGGAGCGGTCAACGCTCGAAATGGTGGGGGCACAATTGGACGGCTTCCCACAGCAAGAATCAGACGATCATAATGAACCTCCTGAGAAGATCCATCGTTACACTCCACAGAGAGCACACCTTCCGATGTGATGGTGGCTCGGCCCTTGAGCAGTTCGTCATCCTTGTCACGTTGTGCGATTGACTCCTTGACGAAGCCAACAAAACGGTCACGTTCGGATTGCACGCGCTTCATCACATCCTTGCCGTTGATAGTCACAGCGCCCTCATCCACGTGCACGCCAAACATGGAAGCCTTGTGCACTTCATGAGCAGCATCGGCAGCCGCGATCAGGAGCTTGCTTGGCATACAACCCACGCGCGCGCAGGTTGTGCCATAAGGGCCTGGATCGATCAAAAGACCTGTCTCACGCATCGACTTTACTTTGCGAAGTGCGCTAAGACCTGCCGATCCAGCGCCCAAAATCGCGACGTTCACTTTAATACTCTTCTCACTCACAATGGTGCTCCTTGATGTGGATAGACTGGCGAGGTGATGACTGTGTGGAGTGATCACCACAGATGTTACAGAGCCACAATGTAAGCAGCATTTGTTCAGTTTCAAAAATCTTTATGGATTCAGCATTGACGTGTTCAGCTATGTGGAGGATGTTGCGGTCGTTGCAGAGCAACACCCACTACAATCACGTTAATTTATTGTGGAGAGCCCACATGTCCACGACGCACAATTTGTATGAGCGCGCAGAACATGCCTGCGAGCTGTGCAAGTCTACAGAAAATCCTCAACCACACACGCTGCAAGATAGTCCGGAAGATGACCCCAAACAGGTGCTCCTGTGCCAGACATGCAGAGAGTTGATCCAAGATCTTGGTGAAAGCGCGGATAACAAGCACTGGCGTTGTTTGCAGGATAGCATCTGGAGCATTACACCAGAGGTCCAGGTCCTGAGCTGGCGCTTACTGCACACACTGTCCTCCACTCAGAGTTGGGCACGCGACGCACTGGATCAGGCTTATCTGGAAGATGAATTGCTTGAGTGGGCAAAGTCCACGATTTCTGAAGCACCAAAAGATGATACACCACCCACATATGATGCCAACGGCACACAGCTTCAGGAAGGCGACAGCATCACACTTGTGCGTAACCTTGATGTAAAAGGTGGCGGGTTCACAGCCAAACAAGGCACACTTGTGAAAAATATCCGTCTGACAGGAGATCCTGACTACATTGAGGGCAAAATCAACGGCATGAGCATCATGTTGAAGACCAAGTTCATCAAACGCGCATAGAGCGTAATAAAGACCAGAACACACAAAGGGCGACATTGTGAATACAATGTCGCCCTTTGTGTGTTCTGGTCTTTATTCTCCACGAGCACAATCTACATAGCTATTCTCACCTGAGGCATACTCTACCTCTCTACCTTCCTCAGCATCCTTCACCAAGAGGCAAAAATCATCGTAATTATAATATGAACACGATCCAAAAAGAACGGTGTCTTCAGAGCACTCAATTGAAAGCTCCTTGTCATGATCCTCGGGCAGCTCCTCAAGGTGTTGTCCAAGGCAACTAAATATATTGAGCTCGAATGCCTCGCATGTATATTTATCCCCAATAGACTCAATACACTCTCCAAGTTGATCGTAATCTGGATGATCCTCTGCATCTTCAAAATTAGCACACATGGCCTCAGGATACTTGAGGACGCACTCCGACAACCTTCTTGACTCACGAACACATGCCCCTGTTGGCCAGTAGAACTCTTCAGCAAGCTCAGAATAGGATATGGAGCCGCATCCAACCATAGCCTCAGCTGCTTGACGACATACATCAGTCTCATCATCGTCCATCGACCCACTGCCAGCCCCATCCATGGATGACATCCCACCATCAGTCATCTCATCACCAGGCATTTCGGACTCTTTCTCGGCCTCACTCTGAGCCATTTTAATGCATTCAAAGTCTGTTAGCTTACAATGAGAGACATCAACCTCCTGAGATGACTCGTCCGTATTTGAACTGACTTTGACAACCTTGTCATCGTCATCGTCGTCATCTGATGATTTGTTTTTATCCATCAACCCACAGCCTGAGAGGATCAACATGAGCGTGAGAGGAATGAGCGCAAAAGGGAACCTGGAATCAGCGTAACACATTGGATAATCTCCTGAATACGAAGGGCTTAAAATTCACTACATCAAAACGTCTGGTATAAAGGACACCACAGTGATGTGGTGCCCCCATCACTCAGTTACATGAGTTCCAGGTCGAAGACTGCGTCTCCCACAACCGCTGTGTTACCACCCTCAATCAGCTCAAAACTAAGTTTAATATCCAATGCGCTTCCATCCTTTTGAAGATCACCATCACCATCAATCACAAGGGAAAGCCCATCACTACCAGAGAAGCAAAACTCATCGTCGATTTCGATGGAGTCACCATCAATTTTTGCGGGAACAGAACAGATCAAACCATCACCAAGCATATTTTCAAATGTAACAATAAGCCCTTCCTCACCATCTGAAATCTCCACGACAGCATGCTTAACCTCGTAAGTTTTATCGGCAGCGCTGTACTCGGCGTTACCAGCCCAAAACCCGACAAAGTCGCGACCTTCAGCGAGTGCCCCACATGCAGTGGTGGTCATGGAAAGAAGAGCAGTAAGGGAAAGAAGAGCAATGGTGTTGAATGTACGGTTCATAAAAAACTCCTGAAATGTGGTTCCACGTGCATCACGTGAATGATTAAAAAATGAAGTGTGAGTCGCATCCCCCTCACTGCGCGTTTTGTTCACAGGAGTCTTCGCCCAAAAAATAAAAGAGTTGCGTGAAGGGCGTGTTTTTTTTGAGAAAAAAACACGCCCTTCACGCAACTCTTTTATTTACATACTTAAAATCGACTTCGATTTTATCAATCAAGCGTGGGAAACGCCTCATCGATGCCGCTTTCAGTGTATTTTGCGACCCAACCCTCGGTGTTGTTGAACAACCTGATGCAGGTGAACTCGGGCATGGAGCCCATGTCAAACCAGTGCGGAGTATGTGCAGGTACGCTGATGAGGTCATCCTTCTGACACAACACGGAGTACACCTTGTCTCCAATATGAAGAATAAAGAGCCCCTGACCCTTGACGAAGAAGCGAACCTCGTCCTCGCTGTGGGTGTGCTCGGTGATGAACTTATTGCGAAACGCGCTCTTCTCAGGATGCTCGCTGGTCAAGCTCACCACATCACAGGTCTGATATCCTTCTTCTTGCCTGAGCCTGTCGATCTCGGCCTGATAGGCCTCAATGATTTGCTCTTGTGTGGCGTCCGACGAGATCTCTCTATCGGCGCTCCATTGCTCAAAACGCACACCAACCTCGGAGAGCTCGGCCTGAATCTCCTGATTGCCGTTCAAGCTCTTGAGGAGCGTGGCATCTTCATCAAAAATTCTTAACTTATCCAATGTGAACCTCGTGAAAATCGTCAGCGATGGTGTGTTTGGACTCTGTGTACAAACCATCTCGGTTGATATGAACAGTGTGAACGCCACACGCACGAGCAGCATCAAGCTCGGCCTCGTTATCAGAAAGGAACAAAACCTCCGACGCGTCGAGCTCAATCTCGTTCAAAATATTCTGGTAGCTCTGGGCCTCTTTTTTACCGCCCACGCCCGTATCAAAGTAGCCTTCAAAGAAGTGTGTAATGTCACCCTCGGTCGAGTGTGAGAACAACAGCTTCTGTGCTTTCACACTGCCCGATGAGTAAATATACAACTTGAGGCCCTGTGATTTCCAGGCGGAAAGCATCTCGACAACCTCGGGATACAGGTGCCCTTTGTACTCCTCTTTGATGTAGCCATCAACCCAGACGTACCCCTGTAATGCCTTGAGTTCAGACACTTTTTTATCTTCATCAATCCAGGTATGAAGTTGCTCAATCACATCATCAAGTGAGGCATCCTGCTGAAGATGCTCCTGTTTAATGCTCTCAATGACAGGCGCAATGCTGGGATCATCCTGATTCTCTCGCACAAACTCGGCCATGCGAGCGCGGGCGTAAGGAAAGAGGGTCTTGTGGACAAAGTTAATGTCTGTCGTTGTCCCCTCAATATCAAGAATAATTGCTTTCACATGTACCTCCTCATGGCCAGTTTGCACTCAATCAGGAACTCAAGCCCTTCAAGATGTCGCTTTGCCTGCCAGACACTGTTGCCCCACACATACACACCATGACCACGCAAAATAAAGCACGGAAGCTCAAAACCACCAAAGGTCTCTGCAAGCCCCATGATGTCCTGTGTATTGTCAATGATGGGCACACGAATTGGCTCCTCGTGTGTCTTGATGCCTGTAAACGCTTTCTGCATCTCAAACCCCGAGAACTCAATGTACTCGGCATCGGCGTAAATCAGGCCAATGATGGTGTTTGTCACGCTGTGGGCGTGCAACACACACTCGGCGTCGGCGTGCATTTGCAACAACTTCACGTGAATAGGAGCCTCATCCGAGGGCTTGATCTCGGTGTTATAATCAGGCTCACGCAGCGAAAACTCCAAAAAGTCAGCGACCCTGAGGTTTCCCTTGTCCACGCCTGAAGCGGATACGAAACAGGTGTCCTCTTTGTCACCTCGAATCGAATAATTTCCACTTGTAGCTGGAGACAAACCCGATGTATTCATCCAGCGGCAAACTTTGATTAATTCTTCTAGTTTTAGAACGTCAATGCGTCTCATCTCATACTCTCCGTAAAAAGTGGCCGCAACCTCTATATGACACCAATACACGGGACAAGCAGAAATCATGAAGCTTCAAAGCAAATTCCCATCTCTTGGGACCACAATCTTCTCCAAAATCTCAACAATGGCAAACCAGTACAACGCCCTTAACCTTGGGCAAGGTTTCCCTGACTTCTCTCCGTCTCCCTACCTCCTTGAGAAGGCCCACGCTCACACCCAGGCGGGTGCAAATCAATATGCGCCCATGTCAGGCGCAGCCCCTCTCAGGTGTGCTATACAATCGCTACATAGAGATTTTTATCAAGCAGAGATTGATGCAGATCAAGAAATCACTGTCACATCGGGCGCGACCGAGGCCATCTTCTGCGCCATCTCTGCGGTCGTACACCCAGGCGATGAAGTCATCGTCTTTGACCCCTCTTATGATAGCTACATCCCCAATATCGAGCTCAATGGCGGCGTGCCAGTCCGCATCAACCTGAACGAAGACTTTGAAATCCCATGGGGCAAGGTCAAGGAGAGCATCTCAGCCAAAACACGCTGCATCATCATCAACTCTCCACACAACCCCTCAGGAGCTTTGCTCAAAACAGAAGAGCTCGATCTGCTCTGGGATATGGTCAAGGACACCAACATCGTCATTATCAGCGATGAGGTCTACCAACACCTTATCTTTGACAACAAAACACACGTATCTCCCTTTAACGACGAGAGATTTCGCGATCGTACATTCGCCATCAGCTCGTTTGGCAAGACCTTCCATGTCACAGGTTGGAAGGTTGGCTACTGTGTCGCCGCACCCAACCTCACCCAGGAGTTTCGCAAGGTTCACCAGTACATCACCTACTGTACCCCCGCAAACCTCCAGCTCGCCATTGCAGACATGCTCGACAACAAACGCGACGAGGTACGCGGTCTGAGCGCATTTTATCAGCAAAAACGCGACCTGTTCCAGGACCTCATCAAGGACTCAAAATTCAAGCTCCTCCCCTGCTCTGGCAGCTACTTCCAGCTTGTTGATTACTCCGAACTTGATGACTGTGATGACCTTGAGTTCTGTGAAAAGCTGATCAAAGAACATGGCCTTGCCGCCATCCCCATCAGCGTCTTCTACGACACACCTCCCGCACAGAAGGTCATTCGCTTCTGTTTTGCAAAGGAAGACGAGACTCTCCTTCAAGCCAAGGAAAAGCTCGCAAAACTATAAGATGTAACACATCGAGTCAGACACAGGAGAGGCCACGCATGCGTGGCCTCTCCTGTGTCTGACTCGATGTGTCACGGACTGAACAGAGCCAATATTAACAGAATCTAGAGCGTAATAAAGAAGTAGCTGGTCGGAAAAGCTCGTAGAAACCGCGTATTTTGGTGTCGCAAAAACAGAATGTAACACGGCTACTATTCTTGGTTTTTGCTCCTTAAACTCCACGCCTTCTACTTCGCTTTTCTTCGACCAGCTCTTTCTCCATCACGCTCTAGTCATCGCACTGACTTTCCTCAATAAGATCCAGAATCCACTGTGCCTCGGCATGCACGGAGGGTACGTCCTTCTCGTTGTCGTATGTAATACCAATCAAGCGTTGCTCACCAAGGTAACTATCCAAAATATCTTTAATTTCTGGATCATCATCAATCTGGTGGCAGGCGTACAAACACCAGAATACAACCTCGGAAGGAAGCTCCGAGGTATTGAGCAAGAACTTCAAGACACCTGATAACTTTGAGGACAGACCAAAGCTACCAGCCATCCTCGCAGCCTCACCGCGCAACCAGTCAGGCTCGGAAGGATCCGCAAGAATCGCGGCAAGATCGATATGGAGCAGTGTGCCGCCCTGCTCAAACAACGAGTGGAGCGCCTGACTTCTCACCGCACGGCATTCTTCACGGTTGTGCAATACCTGGCGTGTAATCTCAACCGAGTCCTCGGGTTCGCACTCGGACAGCATCGAGACTGCCTGAGCACGCGCGAGGCTGTGCAACGCACGATCCTGTACGATTGAGGAAAGAATCTCGGCGTGAGACTCACCATCGGAGGTCTCCATCAAGCCCTGAATCATCCCCTTGATATCATGCAGGGAGAGGTCCTTTTTCTTAAAACCTGCGATCACACGATCGATTTCGACACCTTGCTTGACCATAAGCATCGCACCACATCAAAAAAACAACAAATACTTAACAGAATCATGTAGATAAACAACACACCATGAGGAGGAGGCGGCTGGCGTTCGCCAGCCGCCTCCTCCTCATGGTGTGTTGTTTATGGAGCTTTTGGGTAATCAATAAACCCCTTGGGACCCGTGGTGTAGAACGTACTGGTATCCCACTTTGCAAGTGGTTTATTGTGCTTCATGCGCTCAACCAAATCGGGATTAGAGATAAATGGCTTGCCAAATGCGACCATATCAGCGAGCCCCTCATCAATAAACTGCTGTGCTTTTTCAGCATCAAAGCCGCAGTTAATCATCAGCACACCCTTGTACAATGGTCTGAACCTTCGCGCGATTTGAGTCTCTGCATGAGGAACCTCGGAGACATCATTAAAAGGCTCACAAAGATGTAGATATGCGAGCGGATAATCATTCAAGCGAGTGACAATCGCTTCAAAAGTAGGGATGGTATCCTCATCGACTGATGTACCGTTGAAGTTGTGTGCGGAGGGGTTAAGACGCACGCCGACGCGTGTCAAATCAACACCCTGCTCTTTCATGACATCAAGCGTCTCAAACAAGAATCGCATACGATTCTCGCGGCTACCGCCGTACTCATCAGTGCGTTGGTTGGAGCAACGTGTAAAGAACTGGTGGAAGAGGTAACCATTTGCAGCATGAATCTCCACGCCATCAAAACCAGCTTCAAATGCGTTTAATGCAGCCTGGGCAAAGTCCTGTTGTGTACGCTTGATGTCCTCAGTGGTCATCGCTCGTGGCGTTGAGGTGTCCACAAAACCTTCGCTGATAAAGGACTTTGCATTGGCGTTGATGGCACTTGGAGCAAGTGGCTCCTTGCCGCCAAGATGCTCTGTATGAGAGATGCGTCCTACATGCCATAACTGGGCAAATATTTTACCATTCTTGGCATGCACACGAGCCGTCACATGACGCCAACCTTGAATTTGAGCCTCGGAGTGGATGCCTGGAGTGTTAATATAACCGACAGCCTCGGTGGAAACCTGTGTGCCCTCTGAGATGAGGAGTCCAGCAGAAGCACGTTGCTCGTAGTATGTGCCAATGAGAGGGGTTGCTGCACGTTCAGGGTTATCGGCGCGACTGCGTGTCATGGGAGCCATGGCGACGCGGTTTTGCAGCTCAATTTTTCCCAGAGAAAAGGGTTCAAAGAGAGAATCAGACATAGGATTTAACTCATGATAAAGTGGTAAAACGCGCTCTAAACTCAGACATAGCCACAGGGTAAAATAGGAGCCCCACGGATTAATAAATCTGTCAGAGACATCGTGTACCACTTTTAAGGCAAACTCAACAAGGATTAAACAGGCTGCCAGATCTCGGACAGAGGACCATAGGCATTTCTTCGTCCGCCCTCGACAAGCTCAAGTCCTTCATCACCAAAATCATTCAGTGGCTGTTCGGCCTGTACAGCATGTGTCAAGGTATTGAACAGGTTTGACATTTGTCGGTGGCCATCATCCTGAGCGACGCCAGGATAAATCACTGAGCGGCCATCGGTTTTAAAGCCAAGCGCCTTCCCTCCCACGAGTAACACAGGCCACTCCTGACCTGACGCATGGTGGGTTTCACCGTTATCGGGCATGTACACAATGATGGTGTGATCGAGCGTGGAGGAGCCATCGGACTCGGTGCTTGCTTTGAGTGCTCTGGCCATTTTGGCGATCAAATCCACGTGACGCTCGGTGACCTGACGCAAGGGCTCAGCCCAGGGGAGATTGATGCTGTTGCCATGGAAGCCATCGGCTGCGGTGTAGGCAAGGTGATGTGTTTGATGGCGAGCAGGAAGATCATTTGCTAGCGAGGAAGGGAGCGCCAGATCGGTGTAGTTGATGTCAAAGCCTCCGCCAGAACCTGATGCGATGACAGCCACATTGGTCAGGCCGCCAAGGAGCGCGGATGTGGCGAGTTCAAAGTGAAGTTCAAGACGTTGCAAGGGATGTGGCGAGGAGAAGAGCGTGTTTGTATCAGGCCCCTCAAAAGGCAAGTTTGTCAGCGTATCTTGCCAGTGTTGTTTGAGCAGAACTTCGCGGCGAGCCTTGATTGAGAGCAAGCTCTCGCGATAAGTATCTATCTTGTTGCGTTCAAAGTTATTTCCTGTGAACTGATTGGCTGTACGATCAAGCTGCCTGAGCGTCTCCTCAAGCATGATGCCCTGGTTCTGAAAAGTGCGCCCTGCGCTTCCGCCCGCAATCGAAGAGAAGAGAAAAGAGTACGCTGCCTCTGCACCGATAAGAATAGGAGCAGGAGAAGCGGGACCATATGCGGAGGTGCCGTAGACAAACTGACGATGCATTTCCTTGTGAATACCTGCGCGAAAAGCCTCAAAAGGAGTGCGTCCGCGACCATCCATATCAGGATCTAGCCCACGTACGCTGTCCTGGCGCGCAAGCCAGCAATCAATGGACTCTCCCTTGGGAACAGTCCCTCGTGAGCGCGACGATGTTAACGCTCCATAACCCGATGTGTGGCCAGCACCTGTGATCAGGCTTGAGAGGCCAAACAGGACGGCTGCATCGCCCTGAAGATCGACGTCACCATTTTGCGAGCCAAGCGCCGAGAGAGCACGCGCGCTGGCGAGCGTATCGTCGGAGGTCACGATTTCGGGGGAGGTGTGGACATATTTACGATGGAAGTTTCTATAGTCATCAATGGCCCCTGCACCAAATGTATCGATGCGCTGGCGAGCCTTGTCAGAGAGGAGGTTCACGGGCTCAATACCGTTGCCTTCAATCACAAAAACGACGCGCTTTGGGATCGTTGAAGAGTCATTGGCGGTCACATAACGCATCAAAGGCATGAGCATGGGAGAGGCCACCCCAAGGCCGAGACCAGCAAGAAAACGTCGACGGTTAATCATGGCAAAACTCCAAACAGAACAAATAAAGAACAATAAATTCAGAAAGATACAACGATCACACATCAAGGTTCGGGCGGAACCTGAAGCCTGTACAGGAAGACATCGCTGGTCATGAGCGCGACGAGCATCTCAACGAAGCTGCCGTTGTTCATGTCATAGGCGTCTTCCATGGCCTTGAGCGTGCAGGAATCTGCGGGGGTCTCGTTGCGAGCCATAAAGTAGCGGAAAGTTTGACGAATAAAGCATCGCTTGACGTGTGGTGATTGTGACAGTGCTGTACTGAAATCGACGGCGCTGTTGATAGTCAGCCCGCGTAGTTCAGGAGGAACAAACAGACCACCCACACTTCCCGTGGGGAGTTGACTTGAGCCATCAGGAGGGCTGTTCTGATCGTGGGCGCGCACAAAACCTGCGTGATTGTAAATTTCAAAGGGGAGCCCATAAGGGTTCATTTCAACATGGCAAGCCATGCACTGAGGTTTCTCCTGAAGCTCAAGAAGTCCTGTGCTTTGGCGCAAGCGCTCACGCGCTGTGAGTCCGTCGCCGCTGACGAGCTTGGCATCGATACTTCCTTCAACAGGGTTAATATCACCACACAGGAGGCTTTCACGAACCCATTTGCCGCGATAAATAATGCCTGTACCATTTTCAAAGTTATCACTGTGTGCAGCGAGCCATGCGGGGTGAGTGAGGATGCCTGCGCGTTCGTGAGCGGGCAAGGTTCGCCAACGATTGGCCCTGCTTCCGTCATGCTCGTCTTCAATATTATAGACATACTGAGGCACCTGCCCGCGACTGTTCGTCGATGAGGAGAGCGCGCCATTGGGCGTGAAGAATGTGCGTGAAGTCAGCAGGTTCTCGAGGACGGCGTCATCGCTTTGAACGACGCGCGCAATCATATCATCAAGCTGTTGTATATACAGAGGTTCTCTGGAATAGCTCCCCTCGCCTTGCAAGTGCGCATAACCTTCGTTGATTTTACGATGGGTGATGCGGTCATCATTAAACTGAGAGAGGTCGTCGTATTTGGAAGTGGCCCAGGCGCTATCCTTGAACTTGGTGGAGAGTTGGTCCACACCAAGCCACTCACGAAAGAAGCGCTGAATCCCCTCACTGACCCAGAACTCACCGCGAAACTCGCGGGATGAGGGTGATACATCCACAGTCAAGTCGGGCCGCTCGGGATCGATGCCTGTGGCATAGGTGCGAATCAGGTTGGCGATGACTTCAGGATCAGAGATTGAACCATCACGCGCCGCATCACGTATGGCTACCATGTGACCAGCCTCCATCGGCTCACCGTCCACAAGAGTGATACCACTACCATAGTTGACAAATACGCCTGGAGAGCCCGCAGCTCTGCGACCAAGCACAGCGGCGAGTTGTTGCGCAATTTGCCAGTCCGAGAGCTTGATTCGCCCAAGATCATCAGGTTGCGCTGTGCTCTCAGCAAGCTCGGATCGGAAGAGCGCTGGTGTGCTCATCCAGATCGTCGACACAAGCACCTCGATGGACTGCTGTCTGGTTTGCCCCGTGGCCTCAGAGGGAAGGACCTTGTCTTGCATGAAGTCCACCCAGTCGGTGACTTGCTCATCAGTGGGAGGTTGGAAGAACGCACCATATTCAAGGTAGTGACGCACCCAGGTCTCGATGCACGCTGCATCAGGTACACTGGCTTCGTCATAGAAACAATTGAGCTTGCGATCACGCGCGACATGGAGGCGCTGCCAACTGTTTAACCCTCTCCAACCACGTGCTGCTTCACTGATCATATTCATGTATTGAGAGAGCTCACCGTTGTTCACGCTGGCATCCTGACGAAACGTCGAAAACCCATGTGCCACGCTGAGTTCAAAGGGGTTGGTGCCAGCAAGGTTCGCACGCGTACTGGTGTCGCGCGTCAGATACCAGTTACCTGTGTTACGCACCCACTCAAGGCGATCGATGCGTTGCATACGTGCGAGCGTGTATGCCCAGGGGCCTGACTCACCGGAACAACTAAAGAGCATATCCTGAGCATCCTCAAAGTCCTTGTTTGGATTGTAGTCAGGGTCCATGTAGCGCGGTTGAATTTCGGCAGGACCCATATCAGGTTCGGCCATATCGGCATCTGAAGTTGAATCCATATCGTCAACTGATGCATTCATGTCTCTGGTGTCAGACACCATATCCATGGAGTCAGAGGTTGCATCACGCATCATGTCCAGGTTGACGCCCCCTTCAGACTGCATATCTTCAAGGGTTGTCAGATCAGGTTGTGGCGCAGCAGGATCATCATAACTCTTTAGTTCGCCATCACAGCCAACACACATTAACAAGGCACAACAACCGATTACAACTCGTCGCATTCCTCTATCTCCTGCTGGTAAACATCATTCTCAACACATACAGCAAGATACTACAAAGACTCCTATTTTCATACGCATAATACACTTCACTCCCACCGCAAAAACCAACTCATCAGTATGTTTAAAACAACACTCTCCACTATCTCCAGGCTCTTCGCCTCTTCATTTGATCCTGCCACCTACACACCACCACAAGGCGTGCCCTCTCCTACCGAAGAGCACACGCTGGAGCTGTACAAGTTTGACACGTGTCCCTACTGCCGACGCGTCATGCGCACGCTCAATGATACGGGACTGATGCACAGGACCACCCTCCATGATGTGCGCAAGGATACAAAAGCCATGGAAGCGCTGCTTGAGCTGACTCAAAATTCACAGGTGCCCTGCCTCGTCATCTCGGGTACTCCTCTGCTAGAGTCAAAAGATATCAAGCACTGGCTTCTGGCATACAATTACCATCATCAGGATCAACACACATGACCCTTGCCATCAACGAGCACCTGACACACGACTGGTCTGGACAACCTGTAAACCTCCCCTCCCCGCTTTCTATACGCGTAAACACAGCATCCAACATGCTTGAAGTTCATGTGGAGGCGCCACTGTTTCACAGCACACCGCCCTCATCTACGCCAGGCAGCACACCTGAGCTGTGGAACCATGAAGTCGTGGAGCTCTTCATTCTTGGCGAGGATGATCGCTATCTTGAGATCGAGCTGGGACCACATGGTCACTATCTTATCTTGCAGCTTCATGGCACACGGCAAGTCATCAAACAGGGCATGTCATGTGCTTATACCACCACCATCAAAGGTGACTCGTGGTCTGGTACAGCACACATCCCCACCAGCTATCTTCCCCCAAACCCCACACATTTCAACCTCTACGCGATCCACAACACACACAATCAAAGACGCTATTTATCACTCACCCCCACCCAGACCAAAAAACCCGACTTTCATAACCTGACATCATTCAGCCTGCTGTAACACACCACGAAATTCAGCACATTTTCTATGCACCTGAAACACTTCAGGCATTTGCGTTTACATTGCGACACCACTGATATCTCAGACAAACAGTGATACTTCGATGTGCACATTCAACGCATAAAGGCTTTCGGTTTAAACACACACAAATTAAGAGCTTGTCTTCAATATTTGAATTGCGATTACCATATAGGTATTTTAGCAACCCATTGACAGTGTCACTCACTCAGAAGCGTTGAGAACGGTCAAAGCGTAGAAGGAAAAACCTTTCTTTATGACGTGCCAAGTGTCGCAAAAACAAAATACAACCCAGATGGTACAAGCATGAACCTACATACAAAAATTTTCTCAACTCTCATAACCTCAGTCTTGTTTATCGCATCTGGTTGCGTGGCCCCCGAGGCAGATCCTCAAAACGAGCTGGACATGCTCAACAGCTCCACCGATATGGCCACGGCCCCTGACAGTGAGCAAGATCTCGCCCGTCCAGAGTATCAGAACAACGAGGATTGCGACATGATTCAGGATATGCGTGATGGTGAGCCCTCTGTGGTGAGTGATATGGCAGACACACCTCCTGATATGACAGATATGCAGATTGATATGAGAGACACACCTCCTGACATGACAGATATGCGCAGAGACCTTGACATGTGTGCGCTGGACTGCGCCTGTGATGGCGTGTGTGTGGATGGCGTTGTCACCGTCAATGGTACAGGAGGTGGCTGGGAAGGTGTGTGTGGTGAAGAGCCCGAGTGCCCTGCTCCTGTCATGTATCAATGCCCTGGCGCATGTGCCGCAACTCCTCCAGAGGATGTCTGTAGTGCAGCAATCATGGCAGAGGAGCGAAATGATCTTAGCGCATTCTGCGAACCTCAATAAGATTACAATTCAGAGCAGAAAAAGGGGCGGCCTGTTGCGAAT
>CATLTV010000137.1 GCA_950059285.1 uncultured Pseudomonadota bacterium
ATAGGGTTCGCCTTCAGGGTTGACCACAATCCCCTGCACATCAAAAGCCTTGCCCTGCTTGATCTTTTTGACGTTAGACTTCAAACCGACCTGGTAAGACGCGGGGAAGTAAGGAGCCTGCACACGCTTGGAGGTAGTACGCCCACTGCCCGCCTCAAATACGGAGACGCTGGCAAGAATTTTTCCAGGAACCTTGAGCTTCTCAAGCGCCTCCTGTGATGGGCATGAGAGCGTGGCCTTATCCTTGGCATCAAGTGTCGAGGAGGAGACGCCAAGTTCAAGGCGTCGAACATCCTTGTGTCGTCGCTGAGAACCATAGGTATACTCCTTGTTCTTCTTTGGCTTGAACGTATCAGGCACAACGCTACAGTTGACCTCGACTTTACTCCCCTCAGCAGATCCACCAAACAGGTAATTTGCCTCCACATCAAGACTTGCAACCTCGCCTTTGACCACATAGTCCCTGTCAAACTTGGCCTTGACGCGCATGCGCTCAGGTACAAACTCCTCAACATTGAAGCTGTACGTCTGGACCTGCTTCTTACCAATGTTCAGGGTAGCATTCCATCGACCCGTAGGCGCGAAGTCAGCGAGTTGATAATCCACGGCCAACGCGCCAGCGCCGTTGGTCTTGATGACCTTACGCAGCACCACGCGCGCACGCGGATCACGCAGCACCACCTCCACAGGCACATTCTTCGCGGGTGCTCGCCAATTTTTCTCCTGACGTACCACAGCAGCCAGGTGCACAAGGCCACCGGGACGATAAAGATCGCGATCGCCATAGGCCGCTACACTGTAGGTATCCTTGCTCAGATAAGGCACTCCCTGAGTGTCAGCCTCATCGACGGATTTGGTCTGAAGTTGCTCAAACGAGATATATGTAAAGTCTTCATCTTGCTTGGCAATCAGAGCAAACGGAGGGGTTTTATCGACATCATCAGTGCGAAGGTTAAGCACGCAGCCACCCTGCACATCGGTGCGACAACGGGCGAGCACATCACCGCTTGGCCTGATCGCCTGTACCTCAGCACCGATACGCGGCTTGAGGTCACGCATCCCAAAGGTCCACACATGGATTTCATCCGAGAAAGGTTCGTCAGGCTTGGGCGCACTCTGCTTGGCAATCAGGTTCATGTCCGTGATCAACAGACGCGATGTATCACGCACTATCTTCTTTGAGCGACGTGAAGAGGAGTCCTCATCCTCCTTGGTGTCATTGGTGATGTTAATCTCGTACACACCTGGTTTTGGATCAGGGATGATCTTCTTGACATCAAGCAGTGAGATCTCCTCCTTGTTGGGCTCAAGCTTGAGCGCCAACTCCTGACGCGCAACCACGTTGGCGACGCGCGAAGACGCGGATTCATCGGAGCCAGAGAGCCAGAAGTGGAGGTTTTCAGCAGGAATGTGTTTGATCTCCACAGCGACCTTGTCCACATTCAAGCTTCTGTATGAAATCTTGTCCCAGGCTTCAGTGGGAATGAATCGCCCCTTGCTCACAAAACCAAGCGTGGGAGAGCGCTCGGGGATCGTGAACTCGTGCTCAAAGTTTTTCCTGAGGATTCCACCTTTTTGAGTCAGCAAACCTGGCTCAACCTGCATGGTGTACACACCCTGCTTAAAGTCACCAAAGATACGAAAACCTCCGCGTGAAGGAGAGATCTCCACATCCACAGGTGGATTGAAGCGGATTTTCTCCCTGGCAGACGCCAGCGTAGGTTCACACGATAAGCTAATGCGGTAATCGCGATAATTAACACGATCCCAGTAATAACGCTTGTGTGAAGAGTCAGCATCATCATCACAGATCACGTCGATATAAAATCCAGAGCTCCCCTCTTGATGGTACGCAGACATGATCTCCATCGGCTTGCCCTCAAGCACCATGGCAGACGCCGATGCAGCTGGCGCCGTGATATCATCCGAGAATGGAAGACCTGCGGCAAGCTTCAAGGTGACCTCATGATCACGCTTTTGTGTCAGCGCGCGATCCTTGATGGTGACCCGAATTGTATTTCCACCTTCGCCACGTTGATAGGAGACCGAGGAGGGCTTCTTATTTGAGAGCTTCCATGCCCCAAAACGCTTTAAATCAAAATCTTTAGGCGGCGCGCTAAAGTACAAGGTGGCTTGAAGCTCATCCTCGCCAGTTCTCACAGGAGAAGACATGCGGAGGAACTCAAACTTGGGCGTGGTGAAGCTGTATGTCCAGGGGTTATCGGGCTGGATGACCTCATCATTGACCGAAATGGAGGTCAACCTGACATTGTATGTCGTGCCTGGGAGAAATCCATTCTCGGGGGTAAAGCGCAATGACCTGTCATCGCCACGGGTAAGCTTGCCCTGAACTTCAGGCACAAAGAGGAGCTGGTTTTGCTCCAGAGAGAGGGACGCACTTTTATTTGGAGCCAGCGCGATTTTGCTGCGCACCGCAAGATAATCTGGAACCTCATTCTCCGCCCCCGAGGTCAAGAACACGGGAGCAACATCAGCAGCCGTCACCTTGACCTGTTCCTGTTCAGCAGCAGCATCAGGCACATCAGACGACATGTCCGAGGCCAGCATATCCGGGGATGCATCGGCATCCTGGGCGCCGCGTTGTTTGGTGTCACAGGCAAAGAGGAACAGGCCAAGACACATCACCGAAATGCCACACAGGGGCACACGCAGACATGTCTTGAAGGAGAAGTGGTCAGGCATCGACAAACTCCATGTCTTGGGGGGTTGAATAAAGAGGGTGGACTCAAGTACGTACGAGTATGAACTACAAGCAAAATGAACGCTTCTTTATTCCATCAAGATCATGAAGATACAAGCCCTGTGACCGTAATAAGCGGGGTGTTTTGCATGGGATCGAATATGGGGGTCACAAGGTGTATTCCTTGACATCCAGGACAGGGTATCGCAAAGAGAAATGATGGAGCAGCGAGGTCTGCGTCAAGTGTTGTATATGGTGCGACAAAAACAGGACCCAAAACGCAATCATACGCCATAAAACACAAACACTTATACAATGACGCAGGGCGTCAAAAAAACGACCCTACCCCCATAAAATAGATCCCAAAAATCAGCATACTGAGGATGAAACCCAACCACATACCTGTTATACTTTTGCACTCGGCCTCTCTGGTCGATAGTGCACATAATTGAACGACGACGATATTTGTTTCAAAAAACAGAACCTGAATTACAAAATATCAACTTGCCATGAGCCTTGAGCGTTTTAAGTTTCAGGCTCCATACCTGCGAGGGTTATCCCCCCTCAAACCATCGGTTAATTGACCGCGACTCTCAGTCTTGAATAAGGACTCAAGGAGCCTCTGTGACCAGCACAGTCGAAGCCAAAACAACACCACATGTTGAACGACATAAGGAAGAGGGCTTTGCCGAACTCTTCGTACAGCTTGCGCGAGAGCTTGAGCTCCCCTACCACGTTGGTCAACTCGCAAGCATCATGGAGCAAGATCCCAACCGCTCATGGATTCAGCGCACCCTCAAGGGGCTTGATCTTCTTGGCGCACGTGCTCGCACACTTGATCTCGACGTCTCGGGTGTCATCCGCTCGGCCCAACGTGCCGAGGGCGTCCTCGTCACTTTCCTCGCTGAGCATGAATCGTGGCTTACCATCTGCTCCTCAAGGCGCGGCTCACTGGAGTGTATTCGCATCGACGCCCTCACAGGTGCCACCACCGCAGCCTCACTCTCCAAGCGTGACCTGAGCGCCATGCTCGCCGAGGACATGTCCAGCAAGGGCACCTACAAATGGATCGTGGTCGAACCTCGCCTGACCATGCAGATCATCTCCCCTCAGGGAGGCCCCGAGTTTCACGGCGCAAAGAAAGCGATCAAGCGTGTCAAGGGCCTCATCTGGCTTGAGCGCGAGGGCATTCGTGCCATCGCTATCTACTCGATTCTGCTTGGTATTCTGAGCCTCCTGACCCCCATCGCCGTGCAAGGTATGGTCAACACCATCGCCTTCTCGATGGTCCTTCAACCTCTTGTTTTCCTTGCCATCGCCGTCCTTACAGGACTTGCTTTTGTCGGCGCTCTCCGCGCGCTGCAACATTATGTCGGCGAGTATATTCAGCGCAGGATCTTTGTCCGTCTCGTCACGGATCTCTCGCACCGATTGCCGCGTGTGGACCTTGACGCACATGAGAAAAAACATGTGCCCGAGCTGGTCAACAGGTTCTTTGATGTCATGACCGTTCAAAAATCAGCAGCAGCACTGTTGCTTGACAGCCTGGGACTTGTGCTCCAGATGGCCATGGGCCTCCTTGTGCTGGCATTCTACCACCCTTATCTGCTGGCCTTCTCGGTCGCGCTCACGCTCGCCGTGTTTGTGGTGGTCTTCCTCCTTGGACGAGGTGCGGTCACCACAAGCATCAAGGAATCCGACACAAAATACGAGGCAGCAGCCTGGCTTGAGGAGATTGCCCGACACCCGTTGAGCTTCAAATCAAAGCGCGGTGAGCATGTCGCCGCCGCACGCGCAGAAGAGCTCTCCCTGAACTGGCTCAACGCTCGCCGCTCACACTTTCGCATCGTGTTGCGTCAGGTCATCGGCGCGGTCACTGTACAGGCGCTCGCGAGCGCAGGTCTTATGGGCCTTGGTGGCTACCTCGTCTTCAAGGGGCAGCTTAGCCTTGGTCAGCTCGTGGCCGCAGAGCTGATTGTCACAAGCGTCACCACCAGCATCGCCAAGATCGGTAAGGATCTCGAATCCTATTATGACCTCGTCGCAGGCCTCCACAAGGTGGGTAAACTCGTTGACCTCCCCCTCGAGTCGAGCGCGGGTGAACTCCCACCAGAAAACTGTGACAAGGGCGTCTCCATTCACCTTGAACACCTTATGTCCAGACGAGGCACGGGCTACTTCAAGGACATCACACTTCATATCCAGGCAGGCGAACGCATTGGTATCACAGGTTCGGATGGCACCGCGATCTCGACCTTCATTGATATCCTCTACGGCGTGCGTCGAGAGTGCGATGGCATGATTCACTTTGATGGCGCAAACCTCAAAGATATCTCGGTGTCCGCGCTTCGCGACCAGGTCAGCCTCGTGCGAGAAGCTGATATCTTTGAAGGCACCATTGAACAGAACTTGCGCCTTGGACAGCGTGATATCCCCTCCAGCATGCTCAGAAAAGCACTCAAAGATGTGGGCCTGCTCAGTGAATTTGAAAGCCTCCCCGATGGCATGCGCACATCACTTGGCGCAAACGGTTCACCGCTCTCTTTTGGGCAGCTTCAACGACTCACGCTCGCACGTGCTATCCTCTTTGAACCTCGCTTGATCCTGCTTGATCTCGCGCTTGACCCACTTCACTACGATCAGGTCGACGCCGCTCTTGAAGCGCTTCGACAGTACGAATCCACCACAGTCATCGTCAGCAACAGAAACGCTGTACTCTCTCAATGTGACCGCGTCTTTGAACTCATCGACGGCGTGCTCATCGAGAAGAAAGATATTACCAAAGGCAGAGACGGAGAAGCTTAACCATGAACAGAATCCTTAGAGAATTCAAACGTCTTGGTAACACTTCCAGCGCTTCTGCGGTGGCCATGCACCAGGTCCAACTCCCGGGTCATATCCGCTGGTCTACACGGATCATGCTCATCATGCTGGTCTCAAGCATCCTGTTTGCGCTCTTTGCACCATGGCAGCAGACCGCCGTCTCACACGGCCAGATCATCGCCTACGCCCCTCAGGAACGTGACCAGTTCATCGACGCCCCCATCAAAGGACGTGTCGCACAGTGGCATGTTCAGGAAGGTGAGGTCGTGGAAAAAGGCCAGCTCATCGCAGAGATTACAGATAACGATCCAAACTACATGGATCGTCTCGTCGAACAGCGCGCTGCGGCCAACGATGGCATGCTCGCCGCGCAATCCGCAATCACCGATTACGAAGACCAACTCGAAAGCTTCAAACGTGTGAAGACACTCACGCTTGACTCCTATGATGCCAAGATTCGTATGGCTCAACATGCCGTCAACGCTGCACGCAAGGCTCTCGTTGGCGCAGAAGGCCAAGAGAAAGCTGCGCGCCTGAACTATGAGCGAAAAAAGACCCTCGCAGAGCAAGGACTTAGCTCCACACGTGATGTGGAACTCGCCGAGTTCAAAGCCACCAAGGCTCTCTCCGAGGTCGACAAGGCAAAAGCCTATCTCGAAGAAAAACGCAGCAAAGTCCTCTCGGAAAAAGCCGCTCGCGAGAGCAAGTCCTCCGAAATGGACGCCAAAATCTCTGACATCAATGCCAAGCTCGCAAGCCAAAAAGAAAAGCTCGCCAAGGCTCGACAAACCCTGTCCAAGGCTGACGTCAAGATCGCACAACAAAACCAAACCAAGATCCATGCGCCTCGTTCCGGTACAATCCTCGAAATCACCGCGCGTGAAGGCACAGACTACGTCAAGGCAGGCGATCAGATCGCCACACTTGTCCCCGATACAAACTCCCGCGCTGTCGAACTCAAGGTCAATGGCAACGATGCATCCCTCGTGTATCCTGGCCGTAAGGTGAGGCTTCAGTTTGAAGGTTGGCCCGCTGTGCAGTTCAGCGGTTGGCCCTCTGTCGCTGTCGGTACATTTGGCGGTGAGGTCGCTTTTGTTGACGCTCGCGCCGATGCCAAGGGCATGTTCCGCATCCTTGTACTCCCCGACCCCGACGACGAATATTCATGGCCTGACTCCAGCATTCTTCGCCAGGGCGCTCGCGCTAACGGCTGGGTTCAACTCAACGAAGTCTCTCTTGGTTACGAACTATGGCGACAGCTTAATGGCTTCCCACCTGCTCTTCCTGAAGATGTCTTGAAGAAGGCAACCAAGAAATCAAAGAGCAAAAAATAAAGCCATCACAAGCCCTTAGCACCTTATCTTAACGAGGTTCCATGCATCGCCGCGTCCATCTTTGCAGTATCGCGCTGAGCCAACTGATCATTTCAGTTGGCATCAGCGCACCTGCACTCACTGCACATGCCCAGTCATCAAGCGCAACGCTTGAACTCAACACTGTCCTCCAGAGCGTCAACGACACGCACCCCTCCCTCAAAGCCGCTGAGCTCAAACAGCAAGCCGCAGAATACAAACTCACCTCATCCAGAGGCGCGTTCGACCTCCAACTTGCAGCGGGTGCCGAAGCACACCCACTTGGAGGCAGCGACAAAGCATACGGCGTCCTTGATTTCACGCTCACACAACCCACCACACTGTGGGGACTCTCCCTCTTTGCTGGCTGGAACGCATCCTATGGCTACATCCCAGCCTACAAGGATCAGTGGTATCACAAGGTCGATAAGAACTTCACTGGCTACAAAGGTAACCCCGAGGCTGGCCCTCTTGGCCGCGTTCATGGTGGTATCGCCCTTCCCATTTTACGCGATGGAGCAATCGACAAGAACAGAGCTAACGTCGCAAAAGCGAAGGCAAAAGTCAGCTATGCACAGGCATCCCTGAACAAAAAACGACTGGACCTCCAACTCAAGGCATCTGACGCATACTGGAGCTGGCTTGCAGCAGGCATGCAGGTCAAAATCGCCACTGAACTCCTCGAAACCGCAGCTGTGCGACAAAAACAGATCGAGGAGAAGGTCAAGCAAGGCTCTGATGCCCCCATCTATGCAGTAGAAAACCAGAAGTACCTCCTGAAACGACAGAAGAACCTGCTCAAGGCCACTCAAAAACTTCAAGAGTCGGCCATCAAACTGTCGATTTACTGGCGCCCCGATGAGCGCGCCAGACCACGCGTTCCTGGTGATGCACAACTCCCCACATCATGGCCATCACTACCCGAACTCCCCACCCTCGAAGACGCACAAGCCCTCTCCGAGCAAATCGCTCGAAACAGACCTGAATGGCAAGTCTTCCTCGCCGAGCTTGAACAGGCGAACATCTCTCAGAACCTCTACCAAAACCAGCTACTACCTCGCCTTGACCTCACCGCTGCGGCAGCGCAACCGATTGATACATCACACAAAACGGACATGCGCATCACGCTTGATATCGCCTCTCCACTCCAACGCAGAGAAGCGCGCGGCGCACAACAGGCAGCGCAGGCCGATGTCATTCGTATTCAGAATGAACAACGCCTCTTTCAGGATCAGATCCTTGCAACCACACAACAGTCCATTGTCACCCTTCAAGCTTCTGCACAGGCGGTGGACCTCGCACAACAGGAGCTTGAATTGACTCGAACGCTTGAAGAAGCTGAGCGTATTAAACTACAAGAGGGAGACTCCACATTGCTGGTGGTTAACCTTCGTGAGCAAGCCACGGCGGATGCTGCGATGAGCCTGGTAGATGCTCAGAAAAAACTCCATATGTCTTATATTCGCTATCGTTTAAACCTTGGAACAAGCCTACTCAATACGCCATAAACTATGCAACAAATACAACAACTTAACCATCAGCACCTCTTTTACTTCTGGGTCGTCGCCAAGGAACAAAGCGTCACCCTCGCAAGCAAAAAACTCGCGCTCTCCCCCTCCACCATCTCAACTCAGATCCGCACGCTTGAGGAACACCTCGGGATCACGCTCTTTGATCGTACCAACCGATCCATGCTCCTGACCGATATGGGCGAGCGTGTGTATGGCTACGCTGACGATATTTTCAGCCTGGGTCAGGAGATGCTCGATATGATTGATGGTCACCTGAATAACAAGTTGCTCAAACTCCGCATCGGGCTCTCGGACTCCATGCCCAAACTTGTTGCGCTCAAACTCATCGAACCTGCGCTCAAGATCGACAAGCCCGTCCAGCTCGTCTGTCGTGAAGACCGCGCCGACTCGCTGCTCGCTGAACTCGCAGCACACCGCATCGATGTCATCCTTCAAGATGCCCCCACAAGCGCCTCCACACCAATTCGCGCGTTCAACCATCTCCTTGGTGAAACCTCAATTAACCTCTTTGGCGCACCCGAGCTACTTGAGAAGTACCCCATCTCATCACCACGAGATCTTCAAAACGCGCCCATCCTCCTCCCTCCCACACACACCGCGCTGCGCAACAGCATCGACACCTGGTTTAACACCTACGATGTTCGCCCCAAACTTGTCGGTGAGTTCGAAGATAGCGCGCTCATGAAAACATTCGGTCAACAAGGTATTGGGTTCTTCCCTGCGCCTGCCTTCATCAGCAAGGAAATCCAGGCACAATACCACGTAAAGGATGTCCTCTCTTTTGATGGCGTGATCGAACAATTCTACGCCGTCTCACTTGAGCAACGACTTGAGCACATTGGCGTGCAGGTCCTCGCAAACTCAGCACGCGATCTTCTCATTGATGAATGATAACTCACGGTCGGCGCTGGTGAGCACCAGCGCCGACCAACACACTCCCACCCAAACACACTCCCCATGAACCTATCCCAACGTGCCCTCCTGATGATCGCCAAGCTCCATGACGTTCTTGATGAGCTTGTAACTCCCCTACATCAACTCCACGATCATCGGCTTCAGTGCTCCAAAGGGTGCTCCTCATGCTGTGTGGATGATCTCACCGTCTTTGAAGTCGAGGCACAACATATCGTAGAACACGCAGAAGAACTCCTCGCCACAGCGACACCCGCGCCCAAAGGTCAGTGCGCCTTCCTTGATCCCGAGGGAGCATGCCGCGTTTATCACTATCGCCCTTACGTGTGCAGAACACAGGGGCTCCCCTTGCGATGGGTTGAAGAAGATCCTCAAACACTCGAAATTACAGAATACCGTGACATCTGCCCGCTCAATATTGTGGAAGGCGAACCTGTCGCACTCCTCCCCGCCGAGCAACTCTGGGCAATCGGCCCATTTGAAAGCAAACTCAATGAGTTACAACAAGCATTCAATCCCGATGAGCCCCAAAAACGTATCGCATTAAGATCGCTGTTCGCGTCATAAAGAAGCGGAAGGGGGCGAAAATTTACTCCGTAAATTTTCGCCCCCTTCCGCTTCTTTATGACGCCTGAACTGTCGTTTCCTCATGAGCCTCTTCCACCTCTTCTGGCTCCGAAGGTTCAATCAGCCACCCTTGCGGAACAGGGTGTGTCAGAGGTCTCAACAGGCGAAACTCTCGCCGCGCTCCACGCGGCGTCACCACAGGTTCCGACTCATCAAAACCAAGGTGCCCAAGCAACTTCGCTGACACATGGTTTCTGTGGTGAATATGTGCAATCACATTCACCACCATCAACCTGTTGAAGATAAACTCCTTCACCGCAGCCAGCGCCTCACGCATATACCCACGTCGCCTCTTATCGAGCGCCGTGGCATAACGTAATACGGGTGCAAATGAACCAGGTTGCTGCAAGGAGATATAACCGCAGAACTCACCCTGATGATCCTCAATCCCCCAGGTGATCACACTCCCCTCCACGAACAGAGCGTTCTCCTTGAGGATCATGCCAGGAATCTCCTCGGGCTCAATCGCCCCCGTATTACTCAGGAAACGATACGACTCGCGGTCCTGAAAAATCGCCGACACACCCTCGGTATGCTTCAAATTAATTTGAACGAGGTTCAAACGCTCCGATGTGAGCACGGGAAATGAACTATTCAGGAGGTGTCTTGCCAGAGCGCAATCCAGAAATGCGGTCCTCCCTGTACGATACATATCAAGCTCCTCAGCATGCTTGTGCGCAAGCTGCTTCTTGAGCTCACCATACATCTTGACCAGTCGAGGATGATCCCTCAACAGTCTGCGTAGCCTGATCTTTCGCCGCGCGATCATGTCATCAGGATGACGCACATGTACGTGGTGTGTCCTGCGCTGACCAAATGGAGGCATCCCCTTGACGAACATCATGTAATACGGCTCTTCGGGCCAGGACATCATGACATAACCAAGAGACTCAAGCGCAGGTCGTAAATCTCCAAAGCGCGTGCGATCCTCCACCAACAGCATGATATCAATGATTGGCCTGCTCAATAGCTCGGGCACTGCCGAGGAACCAATATGTTCGATTTGAGGATCAAGATCATGTGGTAACACCGCCCTCAATGCTCTGGACTCATCCTCAAAGCGCTGACTCCACGTGGGCGAATGGGGCACAAGCTCAACGACATCCTGGGGTGCTGTGGCCAGAGGGCCAAGATCAATATCAACCCTGTCTGGCCCCTTGATACGACGCCAGTTTGCTGGCGCATGTACACTGTAACCATAAAAGAGAGGTCCACCATCCTGATTAATGACTTCGCTGGCAAGGTTGATCAAGGGCTCGTCGTGCCCCTCTCGGCAGAGCACAAGCATGGCGTCCTGAAAACGCTTCGCAAACTCGGGGTCCACAGCATGTAAACGTCTTGGAATCCATTTATTGGATGCGCTCCACTCTCGTCGTGTACGCAGGAAATGATCGGCGACCTTGCGATACAGCAACGCACCTGTAGCGATCTGCTCGTGCAGATTGCGTGGCGCGTGCAAATCATCCAACAGATCAGTAATCGCATAGCGCGATGCATCAATCTGATCCTGACGCCAGGGAAGAGGCCCAAGCTCAAGCACTTCCTTTGCCAGCGCCTTGGCCTTCTCGGAGAACTCATTCTCCACAGGCCACACCAACCCCTCATTGATCATATTAGCCATGGTGCAAAAACCAGCGGGCCTGTCGCGCTCATACATAAAGAACGCTAACGTCTCGAGATCGTTTACAAATGCCTCAACGGGCACACCATCAAAAAGGAAGGACTCGCGGTAAGCATTGGGAAGTTGTGGATAGATCACCACCAGATCAAGATCGGAGTTGAGCGTCGCGTCACCACGAACAAAGCTCCCTGCGATCACAGCACACACAGCGTCTTGATGACGCTCGCGCATGATCCTTGATGTCAGCGCCTGTAGTTCCTGATGCGTGATCACTTTCTCTGACATTTACTCGGTCCCCTCATCACAAAACATCACGCCCACAGTATTGCTGCTTTGCAAGCACTGCGTGTCGAGAAATACACACCCAACATCAGAACATACCTTGCAGCCATACCCCAGGGCCGTTTGATTTGAAAGAAGCGCAACCTGCTGCTCAAAAGCACCAGGGTTATCCACACCAAAATCAAGTTTCTGTAACTCGGTAAGGCATGGCAGCGTCCCCGATGTCGTCCCACCACATGCACCAGGATCGCCTAACCTCGCGCATAACTTTGGCACAGAATCTCGCCCTCTCCAGTCGCTGGTGCTCAACGCCTCATTGGGCTCATTGGGCTGCTCCACTGAAGGGAAATAGGCGTACTGACCAAGTGTTTCAATACACTGACGAGAATACTCGGCGCTTTCAACGCCCTGATTGTCCTTCTCGCAGAATACAGCCAAAGCATAAGGATCACGCGCATAACTGGGAGTGAACCTCACAGAGGTCAAGTCCTTGACACACTGCAACATGTAGACCTGCTCACGCTCCTCTACATCGTCCACACCACGATAAAGTCGAGCACACTGTGTCACCGCATCTCGCGTTCCCCAGCGTTCATCAGGATCGATAGATGCTGTGTGATCAAGACACTCAAGCTCAACAGAATCAACCGTAAATTGCTTGATACACTGCGTCACGAAGTCACTCTGTGTGGTGGAGATCTCCTCTGTTTGTAGATTGAAGATCGGAGAAAGCACATCACAACACGCCTCTATCGAACCAGATTCTCCCTGCCCGCACAATGAGAGCACATCGCTTCGCTCACACTTGATCTGCTCAGGTTGCTCAACGCAACCCAATGATAGAAGGAGTAGCCCCAGGCTCCAGAGTCCTCTTGTTTTTATGCGATTCATCATAACACCACACAGCCTAAACTGTTTCTTGCCTCGTGATCATGCTCCTCTCTAGTCATGCTTGTTTGCCTACGTCAAACAAAAAATCACGGAAACCTTGATATGACAAAGCAATTCCCACACTGATGACTCCCAACAAAACCTACAGCTCAATATCTGCCCAGTGCTCCTTGGCCCAGAAGATAGTCATGACAACTGCTTGCAATACCCTGTACAAAGACTGAACACCCCAGATCGCAAGCAACCCATACCCGAGCACAGGACCAAACACATACGCCAACGGTAGATTAAAAGCCCATTGCATCAGAATTGACACCTTCATCACACGACGACTGTCTCCTGCGCCAAGCAACGAGTTCATCATCACGTTCCCCCATACATCAAACGCAATTGTGGCGGCGATAAACCTTAACGGCCATCGCGCCATCTCCAGAGTCTCTGCATCCTTTAAAAAGACCATCAACACATACTCGGGATACACCAACGCAGGAATGGAGAGCACCATGATAAACACCACCGCGATCTTCCCCACATCATACGCCCACTGCTTGGCCTCCTCTCTGTTTTTTCGGCCCAGTGACTGCCCCACAAGCGTCGCCGACGCAAGACCAAATCCAAGCCCTGGTAAAATCGCCACTAACAACAGGTTGATTAGCACCTGTGATGCCGCCAACTCCGACGCGCCCAGGTGACCCACAATCCAGAAAAACATCGTCAAACCCGATGCAAAGAAGAGGTTCTGAATACTTGTAGGCAAGCTCACTTTCACAATATTCTTCAACACCTTGGCATCGGGCAAACCACTCATAAAGCCCGCTTCCCGTGCATACTTGTACCCCAACCACATGTAGTACGCAGAGCCAATATACAACGAGATCGCGGTCCCCATGGATGCCCCCACAACACCATACTCGGGCATCCCAAATTTGCCGAAAATAAAGACATAATTGAATATCACGTTACTGATATGCATCACAATCAAGGTCCGCATATACAGCTTGGATAGGTTCACACCATTCCAGTATCCTCGAAACGTGAAGTTGATCCCCACAGCAAGAATACCGAGCATCCTCACCTGTAAATAAGGAATGCCATGATCCACCACCGCCGTATCATCGACAAGGTATGGTAAAAAGTACGGCGCAAGCTGATACAACACCACCATCATCGGCAGACTGATCAACGCACAGATCAGCAATCCCCCATTCAGTGGAAGCGCCATACTGTCAAGCTTTCCTTCCCCCTTACGTCGCGCCACAATCGCCTGCACGCCATGCGATAAACCCATCACCAGCGCCGTGGACATAAACGCCACCACACCACCAATGCCCACCGCTGCAAGCGCATCGTCACCCAGGTGACCTACCATCGCCGTGTCTACAAGATTGATCACATTCTGGGAGACCATTCCACCGATGATCGGTAGTGCCAACCCCATAATCTGCTTGATACGCTGCTGATCCATGCTTACCTTCTGGCCGCGAGACCTCTTAAAACTTAACCACGACACCTGTCTGTCTCTGGCCAAACTTCCCTGCGCTTCCCTGGTAGGTTTTGATTTTTACCACGCTTGCGCTATAACCTTCTTCTGTTTCACATCTCACTCATGAGATTCACATCCCATTCAACCCTCTTACACGATTCAGCACATATGCATCAGGCTAATTTGTCTTCAAACTCACAAACCCATCCTTTTAACATTCAAACGCAAGCCGCTTTCCTCGTCGATGGAGATAACCTCTCGGGCCAAAGCTGGAAGACCCTCCTTGAACATGCCCAGGCCTTTGGCCACCTCGCTGTCTCAAGAATCTATATGGACTTCCAAACCCTGAAAGATGGTGGACTCTCGGCCAGAGCTGCTGGTTTTGAACCCGTACACATCCTCGGCAAGCGCTCCTCTTCTGGATTCAAGAGCATGGTCGATGTCGCCCTCGCAACAGATGCCATGAGCATCCTTTACGAAAACCCCAACATCAACCTCCTCATCATTGGTACAGGCGATGCCGACTTCATCCCCCTGATCCGTCACTGGAAACGACGTGGTAAAAAAATCGTCGTCATGGCCAATGATGCCAAGCTGAAAGTGGGCGATTCCTTTACCATCCGCTGGCTGGATGCTGACCGCACCTACGATGCTGATGAAGGTATTGTGGTTCATATTATGGACACGGAGAATTTCAAGTTGGACAAAGGTCATATTTGGGTACCGCTGGAGAAGGCCCAGACCATGCTAGCCATGGAAGGGGAAGCCACCTATCTAACCTATGCTGAAGGATTGTCAATTGTAGAAAATAAGGGTGACTGGGTTCTCCGTGATGTAAAATACCTGATCCGGGACATGGAGGCCCTCATTAAAGCAGATGAGCCCAATGCAGCGATAATGTATATCATACTTCTTGCTCTGGCAGCCATGGGAATTTTTAACGCCCAGGTGTTGTCTATTTTTCGTCGCGGCAAAGAGATTGGCACCCTCATGGCTCTGGGGATGACTCGTTCCCGAGTGGTAGGACTCTTTACCCTTGAAGGTGGACTCAATGCTTTCTTGGCCGTCATTATGACCGTGATTCTTTTCGGACCGGTGCTCTGGTATTTTGGAGCCTATGGGATCAACCTTGGTATTGATTATTCTGAAGGGCAAATGGGCTTAATTATTGCGAAACGCCTAATTCCTGTCTATTCCATTGGTCTGCTCATCACCACAACTATTGTCGTATCCATCATTGTGCTTATTGTGAGCTATATGCCTTCCCGCCGCATCGCCAGAATGAAACCCACCGATGCCTTGCGGGGCAAGGTGGCCGTATGATCAAATTTTTAACCAAAGGAATACTTCGGGACCGATCCAGGAGTCTTTTTCCAGTTATTGTAGTCACACTGACTGTGGCCATGATTATTTTATTTCAGGGGTTTCTCACTGGTATTATGAACAGCATGTTTCTTGATTCTGCCGTGGTATCCACAGGCCACGTAAAGGTCATGACCAGGGCCTATCATGAAGAAAACCAGCTTCTACCCAATGACCTGGCCCTGCTAAACGCGGAACAGTTGGGCCGGGAGCTGAACCGGGAACACCCAGATTATTTCTGGACGCCGCGGATCACGTTTGGCGGACTCTTGGATGTACCAGATGAAAATGGTGAAACTCAGGCACAGGGCCCTGTCTACGCCCTGGGGATTGATTTCCTTTCACCCGGCTCACGACAAATTGAAATCTGGAAACTTGAACGACGCTTGGTGGATGGAAGGTTGCCTGAGAATGCAAATGAAGTATTGCTCGGCACAAAACTGGCCAGCCGGCTGGGGCTTTCCTGCGGTGAGATTGTAACCTTAATCGGATCCACCATGCACAATGCCTTTACCACCTACAACTTTACCGTGGTTGGCACTTTTAAACTGAATTTAGGCCCGGTGGACAGGCATATGATGCTTGTGGATATATCAGGTGCTCGGTTGGCACTGGACATGGAAAATGCCGCATCAGAGATTTTGGGTTATAGCAACACGCTTTTTTATGAAGACAGAGACGCCGTTGTCCTGCGTAATAAGTTTAACACCAACCACAGCGATAGTACCGATATTTTCAGCCCGATCATGATAGCCCTGCGAGACGCCAACCAGATGGGTACTATGGTGGATTGGAGTGATGGGGCCATGGCCATTATGCTGGTAATATTCTTGGTTATTGTCATGATAGTACTGTGGAACATGGGTCTAATGAATGGTTTGCGCCGCTACGGAGAGATCGGTATGCGCTTGGCCATAGGAGAATCGAAAAGTCAGGTCTATCGCTCTATGATCGTGGAGTCGGTCATCATTGGCTTCATTGGCACTGTCATTGGCACGGCCATGGGGCTCGGCCTTACCTATTATATGCAGGAAGTGGGCTTGGATTATTCGGAGGCAATGGAAAGTCTGATCTCAACCGATATTATTATGTCCAATGTTTTCTATGCCCAGGTAACCCCGGAACTTTACTATATCGGTTTTATGCCCGGTGTCCTGGCCACTGTATTGGGGACTATGCTTGCTGGTCGGGCCATATACAAGCGGGAAATGGCCCAATTGTTTAAGGAACTGGAAACATGATTAAGATAGTTATTTTTCTTTTATCATTTTCTTTTTTGCTGGGGCAATCAGATGAAATGACAGTTCAGGATATTATCAAGGCTATGGATGATAACCTGAACGCAAAAAGCCGGGTTTTGACCAGCAAAATGATTGTGCATGGCCGCCGCTCTAGCCGCACCATTGAATCACGTAACTGGGTAGTGGGTATTGACCAGGCCTTCACCGAGTATTTATCTCCGCCCCGAGAAGCCGGCACCAAGATGCTGAAATTATATGATAAGCTTTGGACCTACTCACCTCAGACGGATCGTGTGATCCAGCTTTCTGGGCACATGTTGCGTCAATCTGTTATGGGTTCCGACATGTCCTATAATGATATGATGGAAAACCGTCCTATGG
>CATLTV010000138.1 GCA_950059285.1 uncultured Pseudomonadota bacterium
GGAGGGGCGAGTGTTGCTCAAGCAACACTCGCCCCTCCTGTGCTTTCTTGCACTTCCATAATGTCTATGTGCATCCGTTCTACAGAGCATAACGAGTAACATGATGGAATTTGTAATCGGCGACTTTAAATCATGGGACAAATACGATATATAGTCAGTTGAGTATTTTCGTATGGACATTTTAGTATACAATCGTTTTCATGAGTTTTGACATGGACGTAGGCAGTGATTGATGGGCGTGGCTGATTTTTAGTGCTCTTCTTTCATTGTGTCTTTGTATGTGTTCGTCGGTCTATTTATCTATGTAAATGCAATATGGTATTGCGATTTACTTATTCACAAAAACATAGGAGATAATCAATATGTTGAGTAGAAACGTTTTGAGCCTTATTGGTGTAAGTGCTTTCACAGCAATGGCTTTTGGTTGTAGTGGTGCAGATGGTGAGCAAGGCCCCGCTGGTGAAGCTGGTGCGGCTGCGCTTTTGAACGTAAGTGAAGAAGCTGCTGGTGATAACTGTGCTGCTGGTGGTCAAAAGATCGAGTCAGGTATCGACGCTGACGGCGACGGCGAGCTCTCTGGTGATGAAGTTCAGTCCACTGCTTATGTGTGTGCAGGCGCAGACGGCGAAGCTGGCGCAGACGGCGCTGCTGGTGCAGACGGTGCTGCTGGTGCAGACGGCGCTGCTGGCGCAGACGGTGCTGAAGGTGCCGCAGGTGCAGACGGACTGTGTGCAGGCGTAACCCCGATCGAAATCACAGACATTACAGGTGCAGAGCCTTCTTATTATCGTGGGTTTGATGCTGCTCCTATCACCGTCACCACAAATGCAGCTGACCCTGCAGCTGTGAAGATCACTTTCGTGGGTGGTCCTGAGCTGACACCTGGTGCAGTCGATGGCGAGTTTCTCCTTGATACATCAGAGCCTGCTGCTGGTGGTGTTGTAGCTGCAATTGCTACCGATGGCTGCTCCATTGACGTGCAAAACTTTACGCTTGGCGATATTGAGATCTCTGAAGCTACACTGCGCCTCGTTCACCTCTATGATGGCGCTGCTTCTGTAGATGTTGCTTTGGCTGGTGATGTCAACTCTCTGTTTGGAATCGACTTTGAGACATCCACTGGCGACATGACTGTTGAAGGTGGAACCATGGCCTTTGATATTCGTGACCCGGATACAGGTATGGTCGTGGCAACTACCCCCATGTTGACACTCCTTCCCAACAGCGAAACCACTGTGGTGGCTTACTCCGATGCAGGCACAATTACATTTGCAACATTGGAAGACGACACATCAACTCCTGCTGTTGGAGAAGCTCGTGTCCGCGCATTCCATGCTGCTGATGGTGTGGGTGAAGTGGACGTGCTCATTGAAAGCTCCATGGGCAGCACACCTCTCTTCTCTGACGTGATGTATGGCGCAGCTTCTGCTCCTCTTGATGTGACAGCTCCTGACGACGTGCTCTTCATTGGCTTGGATACAGACAATGCTGATCCTTCCGAGTACCTGTTTGTGTCACCTGCAATCTATGCTGAAGATGTGTACAACGTGTTCGCATACACCGCGAGCGCTGCTCCCAAGCTCTACTTCCAGTCCTTGACAGGTGCTTCTGACACTGTCTCTGACGTCTTCGCTGCTCAGCCTGGCGATCTTGTCCTTCCTGCCGAAGGTGCCATTGCGTCTGTGACTGGTACATTGGAAGATACAGACTCAACCATTGGTCGTGCCTACTCTTCCTGTAGTTCTGGTTCGACTTCATTGAGAGCATATGATGCGATCCCAATCTTCAACGATACCTTTGAAACCAAGGAAGTAACTGTGACCGCACTCTGGGGTACTGGAGACCGCTCTAACCTCAGTGATACTTTTGATGGCTATCTTGTGCTTTACAGCAGCGCTCCTGATGAGACCTCTTACCTTGATGGTTGTGTGACCGCTAACGATACCTACAACCCAGGTACTGGTAGTGGTAACGACGGTAGCCAGATTTCAAACATCGTCATTCCACCAGGTGGACGTTTCTACGTAGTGGCTATGCCTTGGAGCACATCCGTGACTCTTCCCAAGGACTACACCATCGAAGTTGAAACTCTTGCTCCTGTTGTTCCCTAAAGCATAATAAAAAGGAGGTGGTCGACCAGTGACTACCTTCTTTACCGCTTGAGCGAATAAAAAAGGGCCGCGTACACTGAATGTACGCGGCCCTTTTGGGTGTAGTTTATTATCATGACGATGTGGCGTCATCTTCCTTCAATGTACAGTTCTCGGCGAGCGGTGGCCATCCTTCCAGAACCAGTGGCGATTGGATGTGATGCTCCCTGTAAAGTCGTGAGGCTTCATCCATAAGCTGCTGTGCCTGTGGTAGATCAAGCTCCAGTTGTAACCACGCTCTGATCTCAATACGCGCCAGATGTGACACCGTGGATACATTATCAGATGCGGTGTTCTCACCAAGTCGGTTGAGTAGCTTCAATCCTTTGCGAGGTTTGTTGGCAAGCATACAGTAGCGTATCTTGAGGCGAGCTAGCGCCTCCTGCTCAAGATAGCTAAGCTGCATTTTTCGGTGTATCAGTTGTTTTAAGAGGCTCCTCATGGTCGCGAGGTGTTCCTTGCGCTGAGGTCTGTCCGTGTAAAAATCACGTGTCAATTGTGCGGCCAAACTTTGCGCCAGCTTGAGCTGCAAACGCGCGCGCACGCGAGGCATACGATACAACGCTTCACGCTGACTCTTCTCCCACAACAACTTGACCAGACCTGCCGCAACCTCGGGTTCGCCACACATAATATGGAAGTTTGCCTGGTTCTCCAGATGCCAGATGTGAAGCAGGGAGGGAATCTCTTGAGGTAAGGTCTTTGCAACCTCGTGAAGATGGAGCGCAACCTCTGAGATATGACCTTCGAGCAACGCGCGTATGGTGGCAAGCTGATGCCCTCTGATCTGGGCTGGCATCAGGTGACGCTCTTCGTAAAAAAGCGAGTCTTCAAGGCGTTGCGCTTCTGTAATGTCCACGTGACTTAACGCCAGTAATCCACGCTGATAATCCAGCTCAACACGCACCATTCGGCGCGTGGCATTGGACATCTTCCACAGCTCTTCTGCGCTTGAATACAGCGCTCGTGCGCGTGTCCATTCCCCCGAACAAGTCGCCAGTCGTGCCTGTGTGATAATAATCTCGGCCTGACCTCCAGGCCTGCCTTGTGTGACGCTCAGGCGTAGTGCTTGCTCAAGGTATTGCGGAGCCAGGTAGCGTGCGCTGCCAAGGTCAACCTCCACGGCTAGCTTTGCCTGATGTAGTAGCGCTTGAGCCAGCGCTCCACGATGTTTTTGTGACAATGCCAGACGTTTCAGGCGGCGCTGAAACGTGGGCGCATGTCCTGTGTTCATCCAGGGTGAGCACTGCAAGATTAAAGTGTACAGGTGCATCTGTGCGGATTGCACATTTGCACTCTCTGTAGGCTCATCCCAGGTGGTCGCCTGTGTAATGAGCTCATCTCCAATGCGCTCTGCCCAGGTGCTCCAGAGATGCTTGAAGACGTTAAGTCGATAACGTCGCTGTTGAGGTTGATAGCGTTGTTTAAACTCTTGAAGTCCTCGTCCTTGCAACGCCTGCGCTTGCTCAAACTTGCCTGCGTAAAACCACGCCTCACTCGCTTCACATGTGGCCTGAAGCCACTCCACGATGTCCTTGTGCTCCTCGGCGATTTTTTCCCACAGGAGTGCGGCTTCCTTGTGCTGACCACTGGCTGTCTCAAGCTCGGCAAGCTCCTGACGCTGCTCCTCACCAGTCTCCTTACGTTGCGATACGAGCCAGCTCTGGATCTCAGTGGCTTGTGAAAACGCAAGAATCCTTCGTGCCTGCTCACGTGCCACACCTGCAATGCGCTTGGCCTCACCAATACGTTTTGCTCGACGCGCATGCTCAAAGACCACGATATGGTTCAGATGCTCGGGCAGGGCAAGGCTCTTGCTCAGTGCCGAGTGCATCAACATGGTGGTTTCGCTGTCCATCTCTGCATGAATGACCTGTCGACAGGTCTCACTGGCGATGCGATAGGCTCCAAATGATGTGCGCTTGGATGGGATTCGTTTGAGTAACCTCTGTCGAGTCAATTGCTTGATTGCTGTATCAAGCATTGTGGAGGAGGGCTCCTTGCTGTCCATGAATCGCAACGATTCTTGGATCGTGCGCCATGTCATCGCACCAGCATGTAACGAGAGCATGCGCAAGATGTTAAGCTCCAGTTCGTCGGTGATCTTCTGGTAGCGTTCCACCAATAAACGAGAGAGTAGTTCCCCCTGTTTACTTGTGCGTGCCAGCTCCATCAGGCGTGCGGCTTGTTCCTCGATCTCTTCTTTGGGGCAATGTTGTAGCTCGTGAATGAGCTCCTTGATGAGCTGAGGCGCAGGATCTGACATTGTCTCCACAATCGACCCAAGCAAGGGGCGTTGTTCTTGTGTCGCGAGCATGTTCAGGAGCGCGTGTGCTTCCTCATGGTTCAGGGGGCGAAGCAAGAGCCGTTGTGCCTGCTCCTCCTCACGGTTAATCAGAATGTCCTGATGTTCCTTGTCTGTGGTGATAAGGAGCATGCCATTAAAATCACTGTCGATCGCAAGAATATCTTGCAACAACTCCATGCTATCCTTGGTCGCAAGATGCAGGTCATCAAAGGCAAGCAGGAGCGGGCGATGTTGGCTGATATAATCAAAGACCTCACGGAGCGCATTGGCTGCTTCAAGGCGTTGCACTTCTGTGTGTTCATGTGGCTCATCTCTAAGTCCTTTCATTTGTTCGGGAAAGAGAGTGTGTACCATGGCAAGCTGAGAGCCAACCTCGTCCTCAAGCAGTTCGGGGGCTTGCTGTACGATGTGATAAAGGTCCTCAATCAGGAGATGCCAACTCTGATATGGATCGTAAGCATGTGCATAACTTCGCCCTCTGAACACAAGCCAACCTTCGCGTGATAACTGATGGCTCAGATGATCGACAAAGTAGTGTTTTCCCTGACCTGTAGCTCCTGACAAAATGATGGGATACATCGCATCGTGGGGCTCGTTGGCGATGGCATGTAAGGTGTCGATCGTTTCAGGTCGTCCACAATACGAGTTTGGCTTGACCAGTTGTGGAACAACAAAAGGACACTCTTCGGTGGGAAGATCTTCCAGGTGCTCCAGAAGTGCCTTGAGCGAGATGCGCTCCTCGGGGATCTTGTGGAGCATGTGATTTACGAGCTGAACCCATGGCGTAGGGCAGTGTGGCTGATGTTCAAGCAGGCTCGTGGGAGTGCTCTCAAGGTGTTGTTGTGCGAGGTTATCCTCGACGCCAAATGGCGTCACGCCAGCAAGCGCTTCGTAGACAAGGCATCCCAGGCTGTAGATGTCGGAGGCAGCGCTTGGCGGCTCACCCAAAAAGAGTTCAGGTGCTCTGTAGGGGTTGATGTCCTTGTTTGATGGGTCGGTGCGTTGCACAAGCTCGGGTGTGGCATCGCTGTGTTCAGTGTGTTCGCCACTTTTGAGGATCGACCAGAGCCCCGCCTCGGCAATGCGCACATGATAGCTCTGATCGACAAACACATTGGTCGAGCAAAGCGCGCCATGAAATCTTTTGTAGCGGTGAAGGTAATCGAGCCCCTGAAGGATTCCTCGCAGGAGGTTTTTGGTACGCTGGAGGCGCGTCTCAAAGGTTGCGATTCTTGGCTGTCGATTGGATTGGCTCAGCTCAAAGATAATCTGGCCAACTTCATCCTGAGCGTCATGCTGCTTTGCTTCTGTAGGAGGCTCTTCATGCTGAGCGTTTTGCTCTTCAAAAGGGTCTACCAGGAGGATGGACTTGATGAGCGAGCGCCCTTCAACATACTCGCGGATAAGCACGAAGGATTCTTTTTGCTCCTCGGTCTCTTGCGTGTGAATGAGCCTTAGAGGCGCAGCGATGTTCTCGTTGTTGAGTCGTGTAAGTGACTCGATTTCCTGGATTATTTGTTGTGTGGATAAGCCCGATGCGGCGATCTCAAGAGGGGTCATCACAAGGAGATGAGCCGTGTCATCCTGTTCTTCATCCGAGGGGGTATCGTCGTCCTCTTCAGGTGGATGACTCTCTTCTTCAGAAGTGTCTGGGGTGTCATCCTCTTCAGATAAGGTGGGATGTTCACTGGTTTCATCAAGTGCGCTGTTCAGGCCGTTGTCTTCCTGGACAACGGCCTGAGCGAGGAAGTTATTACCAAAGGGGGTTTCATTGAGTTTCCCCAGAGAGGTGTAGTCCTTGATGGTTTTGGTGGGTTGTTGCATGGCGTTAGCCCAGTGCAGAGCGTTGAGCGTGATTTGCAAACGCCTTGGGGTAGAAGCTGTCGAAGTTGGCGTCTTCTTCCTCGGATTTTGGGCGATAGAATCCCTGCCCAAGGATGATTCCCTGGAAAGAGAGGATAATATATCCCATGGTCGTGCAGCGCGTCGTTTGTTCCTCTGTGAGCGGAATATACATGGCACGCGAGTAGTAGCTGTTCACTTGCTCTTCTGTCAGCTCAACGACATTTTTGGTCGCTAGAGGGCCGACAAACAACGTGCCTCCTGTGGTGAGCTTGGGGTACTTCATGTTGATGCGAATAAAAGGGAGTCCCATGGAGATGGGCTCAGGACGCCTTGGTGGTTGCATCGATGTGTTGAGCAGCGAGATGAGTTTGCGATTTGGTTGATACCATCTGTAGCTCTCAAAGCTCTCGGTGGGAATACCGAAGCGGTCATTTAGAAGCGTAATCCATGGTGCTGAGTCGATATAATCAATGGTCAGGAACTCGGGCTCTTCGTGCATCATTGTGAGACCTCCTGTGTCTTTTGAATCAAGGCCACAAAGAAGCCTCCAGTGTCATTGTGATGAGGCCAGATACGGATGGCGTTCTCCATTGAAGCATCGTAGCTCTCATCCTCCCAGTGCAACAAGCCAGGCATGGTTTTGAATCCCTTGAGCTCTGGTGTGGGGATGATCTCATAGTTGTCCCAACCAAGTTGATCGAGCACCTGATGTACAACGCGCTCATTTTCTTCAGGGGCATAGGTGCATGTGGAGTAGGCTGCGATTCCACCAGGGCGAAGTTGCTCAAGTGCACGCAACAAGATGGCACGCTGAAGTCGTGATTGATTCTCGTAGTCGTAGTTTTCCAGCGTGGTTAGGACGCGTTTATTTTTACGAGATGTGCCCTCACAGGAGCATGGTACATCCACAAGAATACGATCAAATGTGCCGATGTCGCGCGGGAAATTGGCCGCGTTGTATTCGCTCATGGCAATGTTCAGCAGACCCAGACGATCGATAATGGAGCGCACTGCGCGAAGTCGTCCTGGAGAGCGGTCATTGGCGACGATGGTGCCATGGTTGCGCATCAGGCAAGCGAGCTGGGCGGTCTTACCTCCAGGTGCAGCGCAGGTATCAAGGATGCGCTCGTAAGGCTGTGGATCAAGCATCCAGCCAGGAATGAGTGATACCTCTTCTTGCAGGTGATAGAGCCCGGCGAGGAAAGGGAGGAGCGTGCCATAGGCCACATCAAGTGATGCGGGTAATTTCCAGGCGTCTTCGCTCCACGAGAGGCGTGTGGCGTGCTCAAGCAATCCACACTGATCAAGCCAGGGTTCAAGCTCGCTGGCAGTCAGCCTTGTGGTGTTGGTCCATAAGACCTGAGGCAGGGGCTTGGAGAGCGCATCGCAGAAGTCATCCCACTCATCTTGTAGGAGGTGCTGGTAGCGTTTTAGCGGCTCCATGTAAGGTGTTGTGGCATGCTTGGGGTAGGGTGTGTGACTTGAGGACATAAGGTTTGAGGTGCTCCAGGGAGGATCAAAATTCCTGAGAGAAGTCAGGTGCTTGTGCGTCTTCCAGTAAATCCAGGACGCGCGTCAATGGGAGGCCAATAATGGCAGTGTAATCATCGCCTTGCATTGATTTAAAGAGGCGAATGCCACCTGCTTCAATCGTGTAAGAGCCTGCGCTATCGAGCACATGGTCCTCTTCGACGTATGCCTGAATCTGGTGCAGTGTCAATGCTCGCATGGTCATTTTGACATGCACAACCTCACTCAGAGTCGTCCCATCGGGGCATGTAAGCGCGACAGCACAGAAGATGTCGTGCGTCTTTCCCTGAAGCCTTGCGAGCTGTGCGATGGCACGCTCCTTGGTGACTGGTTTATGGAGTTGTTCTCCTTCTAGGCTGACCACCTGGTCGGCCCCGATCACGTAGGCGTTGGGATGAGCTTGCGCAACAAACTCGGCCTTCTTGATGGCGAGTCGTTGAGCGAGCGTGTGTGGTGGTTCATGGTCATGGGCGCTCTCATCAACATCGGCGTTGATGGATTCAAAGCGTAGACCAAGGCGCTGAAGCTCGGCGCGTTTAAAGCGCGAGCCGCTGGCGAGGATAAGTCGTGCGTTCATGGCGTGGAGCTCGTGTGAATGAATGTGTGTCGCGTGGAATCAGTCCAGTTTTTTGACATCAGGGGTTTGCTTTCCTGAGCTTTCCTCTGAGGGCTGGTCTGTGTCTTCGCTGGGAGTGGGGGAGGGGCCCTTGTCGGCGGAGAGGATATCCCAGGTCAGGAGTCCAGCTCCCGAGCCAAGCGCGAGACCACCTGTGATAAACAGGATATTTGCGCCACGTTGCTGTGACTTGCCCTGTTGAATCATGTCAGGTGTGATGTTGTTCCCTGCCGCTTGTTGTGTTTCAAGCGTGGCGAAGGTGGTTTTTGCCTGTCGTCCAAGGAGAGCGCCGCCAATGAGAAGTCCTGCAGACGCGCTCAGTAAGGAGTATGCGCCCACACGTTTGAGGTTCAAGCCATCGCTCTCGGGTTCTTCTGGCAAATGTGCCAGTGGTACGAGGATGTCTGTGGTGTTCTGGTGTGTGATGTCGAGCTTGCCCGTCCAGCGTTGTTCACCCTGACCTGTGAGGACCACGCTGTAGGTGCCTTCTTCGAGGGTGATGGGTTGTGCAAGAGGGTAGGGCTTTGCGTTGACCGTGAGTGATGCTCCTGAGAGATCGGAGCGGACAAGAAGTGTGCCTTCCTTGATCTCGGGCTCGGTCGCGATGGTTGCTTCTTCGCGCTGACCTGCCTTGAGGGTAAAGGTCGCTGTCTTCTCCTGTCCCTTGTCATCGACCACACGAATGGTGTGTTTTGTGTCAGGAGAGAGGACCACGGTGCAAGGTGTCAGACACTGAGGTTCGCTTTCAGCGTCCACATAGACCTTACTTTCTTCAAAGCTTGATGTGACAGCCACTCGCCCCATTTCCTTGGCGATTCTGCTTTGTAATTCAATGACTTTGTCGAGGATCTTTTCTGCGTTCTTTGCGTCGGGGACATTGTTCAAGTAGAGCTGGTAGTGGCTGCGTGCCTTGAGCAAGTCGCCATGTGCTTCCCAGGCTGTGCCCATGTAGTAGAGGAGCTCATCGCGCTTTGAGAGTTCATAGGCCTGTGTGAACGCCTCGGCAGCCTCTTTGTACTCCTTTTTCTTGTAGAGCTTTTCCCCTTTCTTGAACAGTGACTTGGCCTCCTGAATGTCATCCGAAGATTGTGCGTGCGCGCTCGCGACAAGATGTGTGGAGGAGGTGTTTGGGGCGATGCAATAGGCAAGTAAAAATGCAGAAGAGCCCAAAAGTACGCGTGTGGTCCATGTGTACTTTTGAGCCAGGTGTGAAGGATGTGAGGATGCGGTTTGTGTCATCGTGCTAAGCCCTTTGGTCTTGTGTCATGAGGCGTTGAGATCACCACCCATCCAGCACATTGTCCAACTCTTTGTTTTCCTTGGTGTCTTTGGAATCTTTGGAATCTTTTGACGACTTGGTGCTTTTGGAGCCCTTGGGCTTTTTAGGCGTGTCAAAGAGGTTCACGCTAGAGGACGTGCTGTCAGAGGAGTCCTTGGTGGTGGTCTTTGATGTGGTCTTTGTCGTGGTGGTCTTGGGCTGCTTTTTGGTTGTCGTCGCAGGTGCTTTTTTGGGCTCTGGCTTGGGGAGTTCTTCAAGCGTGATGGTCAATTCCACATCGCTTTCGGATGTGATGGTTACGCTTGATTTCTTGAAGCCATCAAGTTCGCAGGAGACCTCTGCAGGATAATCATCTGCCTTGAGGTCGATGTTAAAGGGAGTCTTGCCCTGACGCTCTCCATTGAGGAAGCAGTTGGCGCCAGCAGGTTCGCTCTGGAGCTGATATGTGGTGGGTGCTTCAGCAGCAGGCTCTGCCATGTCTACATCGGCTGCTGGTGCGCCAGCGTCAACGACCGCGATACCTGGATCGTTGGTGTCAGGTTCCTTGACCTCGGTTTTTTGTACCGCATCAGTGCCCGATGTGTCCTGTGTTGTCGCAGGAGGTTGCTCGGGTTGTTGGGGTTCCGAGGGCATCAGGAAGACATAGGCCCCCATCGCCACAAAGAGCACCGCCATGATCACGACGGCAATCAAAACCAGCGGAGCGCCTTTCTTTTGAGGTGCTTGCGCGGGAGGGAACGTGGGCGCGTCAAACTTGCCTGTGGAGAGCTGGTTTGAGTTCTGTGTACGGGCGTTGTTTTGAGGCTGCTGTTGTGGAGACTGGTAGAACGCGTTTGCTGGCGTTTGAGGTGTGTTGAAACCTGATGGTGTATTTTGTTGCTGATTCAGGTTGTGCGCAGGCGTCTGCCCGAAGTTTGCTGCGGGGCCAAAGCCCATACCTTGCTGTGGAGGTGAGGGCTGGGGTTGATGCTGTGCGGCGACAGGTTGTCCATGATGTGCGGCCCCCGTGTGTGCGGCTTGCTGTGCTGCGACGGGTTGCTTGATGCGCTCGGGAGCGACAGCGGGTTTTGCGACCTGCTCGTTCTGACGGCGCAGGCGCTCCTGGACCATCTCAAGGAAGTTGTCCTCGATGAATCGGCCAAGGCGAGAGGGGTTGTAACCAGGCGCAATACGGTGGAGGGCGCGGTCAAAGTCTTTCTTTGCGGAGTAACCATCCTGGTAGCGCTGCTGTACATCACGCTGCAAAAGCTTCATGCAGATCTGATTAAGCTCGTCGGGAATGCCAGGGTTTAACACCTTGGGCGGGACGATCTCCTTGTTCAGGATATTGCTATAGATCTGGAACTCATTATCTCCCTGGAAGGGCAGCTCCCAGGTCAGCATCTTGTACATGACAAGACCTGCGGCAAAGAGGTCAGCGCGACCATCAATATTGCCGGCCATCGCCTGCTCAGGTGCCATGTAGAGCAACTTGCCCTTGATGACGCCTACCTGTGTTTGACCTTCCTTGCTGCTTGCTTTGGCCACACCAAAGTCGATGACCTTGACGTCGCCAGCGAAGCTGATCAACACGTTGTGAGGAGAGATGTCGCGGTGAATAATGTTAAGAGGTTGGCCTTGCTGGTTGGTCGCATGGTGGGCGACGTGAAGACCCATGCACAGGCCTGACATGATGTAGGCGATGTGCTCATAAGGAATATGGCGCTGGTTGCGCTGTGCATCCTTGATAATGGTGGAGATATCCACGCCATGCACATACTCCATGGCGATGTAATACGAGTTGTCGATTTGACCCAGGTCAAACACCTTGGCGATGTTTGCGTGGTTCAAACCCACCACAAGACGAGCTTCGTCAATGAGCATCGTGATGTATTCGTCGTTTTCGACGAGGTGAGGCAAGATCTTCTTGATTGCAAGAACTTGCTCAAAGGAACCCAGCCCTCCTGGCCTCGTGGCACGATAGATCTCGGCCATACCACCACGTCCAACCAGTTGATGAAGTGTATAAGGTCCAAATTGTTGAGGGAACACCATTGCCATGTGCTTCTTTCTCGCCAGACTTCAAGGAATCCGTTGGGTTAACGTTCACGATGCTATTAAGCGTGAATCAGTCCTGCAACACCATACAACACTTTACTGCCTCCAGTCCAATTCGATCAGATCTTCTCCCTGGGTTAGCAGCTTTGACCACGCTCCTCTTCTACCATCAAAATGCCATAAATCATAGCTCGTATCTGTACTTGTTTTGCCCGAGAGGACGATTCGAAGGCTCGTACCTCCTAACACCACGGCGCTCTCTACAAGCATATCTTCCTCGGGTAACTGGACTTCTACACCATCAAGATAGAGCTTCTGGTCCTTGATCACCACGACCCTGTTTTGATAGTGCGCAATCCCTGTCATGTTCCCGTAAAGATCAGGCGATTCCTGACTTACCGTTGCGTGTGGTGAGGTGCTGGTTCTGTACGCGCTCTCACAGGTTGCACACATCGCAGGCGCGCCAATAAAGTAAATGGCTCCCTGGTTCACATCGAGGTCTTTGTATGTGCCAAACTCATTTTGAAGCGTGGTGACAGGATATTCTCCCAGGGCTTCATCCAGAGTGGTTGTGATCCGCGCTATCTCCATGGCATTTGCGTCGTCATCCTGTGCACGTGTCACATAGACGTTTGTGAGCATCTCACCTGCTGAAGGTTCACTGGTGATACCTGTCATTGACACGCTCCACAACGCACCTCGCATAAGATCCAGTTGAGCTGTCGCCGAGGGCATCTCACCTTCAGGCAGGGCGCTGTTTTCAAGCTGGCTCCAGACCACGCTTGACGTGTCTCCAGGTGTGCCGTCAAGGGCGACCATCGAGAGGCCCGTGGGTGAGAACCTTGGCTTGTGTGGCTCACTTGGCATCGGCCATACAACCTGTTTTGCTTGCTCAAGATCATGAATCTTGCCCCACTTGACCTGACGGCCTCCCTGAGCATCTGCAACCACGAAGCTGATGTAACCTATGCCTGGATAATCAAGTGCGTTGTAAGGATCTGTGCCCGCGTTGATCTCCGCAAGGTTGCTGTAGCCGTCGTTGTCATCATCATTGTCTCGCAGGTTTGGAATCCCGTCGTTGTCCGTATCCAGCGGCAAACGATCCTTCTCGTCGACGATGCCATCGTTGTCATCATCAGGATCTTCCGCGTTGGGGATGCCATCGTTATCGGTGTCAAGCGCGAGGCTGACAAGCTGCATCTGGCTGTCCTGGACTACATCCAGAGCATTGGCGATGCCGTCGTTGTCTGCATCCTCGTCGCACGCATCCCCGATACCATCAAGGTCTGCATCTGCCTGCTCGGGGTTTGCTACACCTACGCAGTTGTCCTCACGATCATCAATGGTGTCGCCATCGCGGTCGGGGGCGTTTGCTGTACCTGTGGGCGCCATGCAAAGCGTGGAAAATTCGGTGGTTTTGAGCGTGCCGGGTTGCTCTGTGCTCATTCCCACAAGCATCATTCCCATACTCTCGGGCAGCGCCACGAGCTGGCTTGATTGCACATCCACGGTGAACGCGTAGTCACTGAATGTTTCCAGCGTCACCATGTTCTCGGTGCGTACAACAGCGAAGCTCTGGCCACTGAAACGATCAAAAATCAGCTCAAATCCACCAGGTGTTTCAAGGTAAAGAGGATTCACCGTATTGGGGGAGCTGGGCATGGGTAAAAGCTCTGATGATTGTACTGCGCCCTGACTGTTTAGCGATACCGAGCGAGACACCTTGATGCCTCCCTCCGTCAACTCGTCAGGTCCTGTGTATACGCGCACGCCACCATCTCCCTGACGTGAGATGTAAACCTCGGGATGCCCTGAGACGCCCATGTTTTGCACGCTGTTCCAGGTTTGTGTGGACCTGTTCCATGTGCGGATGACAATCGTGTTCGACATGCTGTCGGCAGCGTTGCGATAACCTGCGACAACCACCACACCCTCGGATGTAGTACCAAGTACAGGTGAATAAATGTCCTGTGTCAGTTGTGGACCCTGAACGAGTTCACCTTCGCCATTTGAGGAGAGGTGTCGACCTGCCTGTCGTCCGCCATCCTGTGATGTGCCAGGCATGGTGAATGTCCTGTCACTGCTGCCAAGCATGGTCAACGCCATGTCATACGCACCGTAGAGCGCGTCAGGTCTTGTGGTGCTCTGCCAGGATTGTCGGTCAACCAGGATACGTGCGGTTGAGCGTGACCCATCTTCCAGCGTTCCGCCACTTATCTCGAGCTGGCCTCCTGCCAGCATGGATGCGCTCGTGAAACCCGTTGCAGGCCAGGAGATCCCTTCAAGTGTGCGTCGTCCTGATGCGTGCTCAGGAATACAGAGCGGTTCTGTGTCGCACGCATCTCCCAGGCCATCGTGATCGCGATCATGTTGTTGAGGGTTTGCCGTGGATGGGCAGTTGTCCTCGGCGTCAGCGACGCTGTCTTGATCCTCATCAGGCGCGCACATCAGATAGGTGACAAAACTTTCGGGTTGAAATGGATCTTGTTCACGATAGATGGCTCTGACACAACCAAGTCCTGCCTCGTCGCACGCCTCACCTTCAGTGTCACAGCCTGTGATGCATGCAAATGTATCGCTGCCTGTGTGTTGGCAAGTTCCTTCCTCGCATGTGTTTTCTTCATCACAGGGGGCTACACATACGCCAAGGTGACACATCCCCTGGTCGCACTCGCTGTCTGCTGCACACAGTTCACCAACAGCCTTACCTCCCTCGGTGCCTCCCATATCCCCTGTCATGTCGCCTGTCATGGTAGCGTCAGGTTCCGTGATGGTCATATCCGCATCTGGGGTGGGAATCACATCCATGTCAGTCATGGTGCCATCGGGTTGATCCATGTGCATGTCGGATGATGGGGCCGTGGCATCGCTGAACTGATCAAAGTCGTAGGTACACCCTGCAAGCATACTCATTACACCAAGACCTCCAAGGAGGATGCTCTTGTGTGCGTGTTTTGGGGTGCGTGTGATGGTGTTGTATTTTATCGTCTTTTTGAACATATGTGTGCTCGTGTGCCCAGCTTTCAGATGTGATCCGATGCATTTTTTACAGGGGTAGGACCCTGGCCTGTACAGTATCTTTGTGCGCGATCAGCTTTTGCTGCAGGCATCCTATCAGCTTCTTTGCGTTTTGTGCAATGTTTCGTGCGTGGACCTTGCAGTTTGCCTGTGTTAGGAGTGAAGCGTTGCGGTGTGCATTCTGATGTGCACCTTACCTGTATTAATGAAAAAGCTTCTGTTTTGTGAGGTTTGAAGTGTTGCAAAAAAGTCAGGAAATTCTCGGTAAAACCGTGGTGAGCAATGAGGGTGTGGTGATTGGTGAGGTGAGTGATTACCTCATTGATACGGAGTCATGGCAGGGGACCAATCTTCGTGTGAAGATCGAAAAGAAAAAGGCCAAGGAACTTGGCCTCAAGACACCTTTCTTTGGTAGCCTTCTTGTCCTCGTGGAGGTCGGCAAGATCAGCTCCTTGACCGATCAGGTCATCCTCTCCCTGGCTTCCGAAGATTTCAAGGGCTACATCGCGTCTTTGAAAGAGCAGGGCGAGGACTCCGAACCTGTCGAGGACGAAGTCAAGGAAGATGGTTAAATATGGCGTTGCCATGACATCATCATAAGGCAAGAGAACAGACCACAGGAGGCGAGCATTGCTTTGGCAATGCTCGCCTCCTGTGGTCTGTTCTCTTGAAAAGGACATATCTTCGTTGCGTTTTTGTTTGGGAGCGCGGTGAAGATATGTCCTTTTTTAGTGGGTTACGCTGTTTTTTATGAGTGTAGATTGTTGGTTGTTCTGTTTTGCAAGTTTCTTGTTGTTGCAAGTGGCTTGCGTTTTGTGTTAGGTCATCGTGATTGATGCCACACACCAATGTGCGGCTGTACATTTCACATCAAAAGAGTAGCCACTCCGCATGAAAATAACCTTCAATATATGTTCTGTAAGTGCCTTGGTGAGCATGGTGATATGTTCTGGAGCCTGTTCGTCAGAGGCTCAGGTTGAGCAGTTCGATAGCGATATGCTCGATATGTCTGCTGCACAGGATGCAACCCATGTCGACTTCTCGTGGCTTGAAGATATGCCTGGCGAGGGTCCTGATGCCTCGTTTCCTGTTGAGGATGCGATGCATGATTTGTCAGATGGTATTGAGCCTATTGATATGCCTGATGCAGGCGATCTTGAGCCATATGATCAGTCCACGGCTGGCGATGCTGAGATGGACCTCGACATGTTTATGCCACCCTGGAATGAGGCGGAGAGCTACAGTCCTGGGGGGAGTCCCTGGGGTGATATGTTTATCAATGTAGGGTCTGGAGGGCAGACGCTGGAGCTTCTACAGCAGGGCGATGTTGTCTTTTGGGAAGCAGGGCCACAGGGCGGCTATCACATGTGGGTTGGCAGTGTGATGGACGAGGTCTTTTTAGCTTCTCTATCTGAATCCGATCGCGATGAGGTCTTGATTCGTTATCGCATATGGCGTCAGGACGGCACGCTTTTGGCCATGACTCAACGATTGGGGGGATTGCAGCAAGATCAGTACGGCAATTGGCTTAGTGTGGGTCAGTACGCTGTGCTTGAGGCTCCCATACGTCCACGCCGTCTTGATGGCGAACAACTGCTTTATCAGGTTGATGTGACGCTGCCTCAAGATGCCAATTCTTATTACAGCGCGGTGTGGATAACAAGTCAGTGTTGCGACTGAGGTTTGCCCTCGTCGTGTTGTGTTAGTTCTTTGTTTTTATAGGGAAAATTGTGTCTTATTTGACTCATTGTTTTACACGTACGTCATTGTGTTTGCTCGCCATGATGTGTCTTGGGGGGGGCGGTGCGGATTCTGATTCGCAGAATCCTCCAGGTTCGGATATGTCTGAGCTTGATATGCATGTGATTCAGGAGGACCTTGCTGGTCCTGAACCTGATATGTCACATGATGCGACTGAAGATCATGGTCCTCATGATATGAGTGCTCCTGACTCGCAGCTGTGGCAGGCGCTTACGCTGGAGTGGCCCGCAGCACTCATGGCTGTGCATGGTCTTGATGAGGATGATGTATGGGTGGTCGGCGCGCGCGATGCGCTTGGTCCCACTGTACTTCACTGGGATGGTGTGCGCTGGCAACGTTATCTCTTACAGGATGAAGGTGCAGAGCAGGTCGACCTGTGGTGGGTGCACGTGTTGCCTGATGGTGAGGTTCTTCTGGCAGGAGGAGATGGTGCTATCTTCTCTGGCAGCGTTGATCGTCCTTTTAAGCGTCAATG
>CATLTV010000139.1 GCA_950059285.1 uncultured Pseudomonadota bacterium
TCTCGCCCCGCTCGCCATGCCATCGGTGACAGCCGTGAGCAAAATAAGGTTAACAAAAAATGCCAGACCACCAAGCACCACAAGCACAAGGCTCCACACGGTGGCATCGTCTTTTTGCAAGCTATCGAGATCATGCTCCTGACGCACGCGCGCGCGCCCATCCATGGTCATACGATTTCGTTGCTGCCTGACGCTATGCACCACGGACATATCAAGTTCAAGCTTTTGAGACGCGGTCACCGAGGTCTTCTCAGGTTGTACACGGTGAATCCCCGATGTAGAAGGCGAGCGATCCGCAGGCTTGGCACGGAAACTCCCCGAGAGCGCCGACTGCTCGGCAGGTGCAGAGGCAGGAATGGGCGTGTGTCGTGGAGCGTCAAAAGGAATGCTGTCCATCTGCTTTTCAGCCGCGACAGGTGGCCTTGTGTAAGAAGGAACCGACGCAGGTTGACGCTGTGGTGCACCTCGTCTTGAAATCGATGGTTCGTCGGGCATCGCCCCTAACCCACCCAATGAATCAAGAGAACCCAGAGAGTCGAGCGAGTCCTCGCGGGGATCATCCAGCGAGTCCTCGTAATTGAGGAGGTCTAACCTGTTAAGCTCTTCGGTGCTACGATAACGCATCTGGCGCTGCTCCTCGGGAGAGAGCGGCGCAAAGGTCTGATACCCAATGCTATCATCATTGCTAATGTAGTTCTTCCCAAGGAACACGTCGAGTTCATCTTCAGATGAAGCCATCCCACGAATATCCCTGGCGTCCATCACTTCAGTTGAGCCTGAAACCTCTTCTTCATCCTCTTGACTTAAAGCACGCTGAAACTCTTCGGCATTCTGGAAGCGCTCACTTACCTCGCGTGAGGTGGCCTTGAGGATCGCCTTCTGGAGGTGGGGTTCAAGGAGGTGTAGCAGAGGGAAATCAAAGCTTGAATCGCTCAGGTGTTGCTGAACAACTTCGGCGATCTGTTCTGCCTGAATGGGGGGCTGTCCTGTCAACATCTCATAGGACATCAAGCCCACACTGTAGAGGTCACTGGCAGGCGTCACCTCTCGCCCGAGGATCTGCTCGGGACTCATGTAAATGGGGGTACCGATAAACTTGGTTGACTGCCTGACCTGACTTGCGGGCGAGGCGCTACTGGGCTCAAGAAGCTTGGCGACACCAAAGTCGAGGATTTTGACAACTTCAGCACCCTCCTTGTTGGTGGTCGACATCAGGTTGGACGGTTTGAGATCGCGGTGAATGACACCCTGGCGGTGAGCCTCTCCAAGACAACTCAGAACTTGCCCCAACATATCGAGGACACGGTTCTGAGCCATGGGACGGCCTTCGGGGAAGAGTTGGTCCACGGTCTTTCCGTCGACAAACTCTTGCACCATATAATAAATACCATCATCGGTGACGCCAAAATCGTAGATCGCCACCACATTGGGATGCTTGAGGCGGCTCGCAATCTGGACTTCCTTGACAAAGCGTTCGCTCACCTCGGGGTTGCCGCTTACGACCTTGGGCTTGAGAAATTTGAGCGCCACATCGCGCCCCATGACCTCGTGTCGCGCATGAACCACAACCGCAAAGCTGCCCGCTCCCAAAGGTCGTAAAATGCGATACTTTCCTTCAAAGAGCTTCCCCGCCTTGAGAATCGCCTTCAAGCGCTCATTTGCATTCCCTGCTTGAGCTGTCATCTTTAGCCTGCCATTATTGCTCAGTTCGGACACCCACATCATGTACATGAAGGGACATCTTGACCAATCCATCGGACACATAGGATGAGGCCATAGTGCCTCATGCGCATCCAGAGTTTGTATTAAATTTCTAGAACGGGTTAACCCAAAACTAACCTATCATCACATTCGGGTTGGTAGCAATCCTTGATACGAAAATCAAACGTATGATCTACAACTTCGTCGCCATATCCATGCTCGTCCTCATTATCACGGTCTTCACACATAAGGTAATCACCGCGCGGCTGACCGCAAAGTCAGCTCATAGCCTTGTGCCTGGCTACAGTCATCATCCTGCGCAAGATCTCAAGATCACGTATGCCCTTCCCGAATCTGTCTCCATTCTATCGCTTGAAATGTTTCACTCCCATCAACGGGCACGACTGATACTCTCCTGTGAGACCACACAAGATGAGGCGCTCACACAAGAGACACTCTGGACATCGTCACTTTGTGCAAACCTTCTAGATCAAACACAGGCGCACGTTGTACTTCTTGAGGTCATCAACCCAAAAGGAGAGCTCATCTGGCAGCACCTCCAGACCTCGGATCACAGGGGGTGGACAGGTGATGCGCTCGATCAGATTGACTACATAGCACACCGGATCAATTAGACAAGCCAGAGCACAAAAAAGAGGAGGCGGCTGCTGATTAAATCAGCAGCCGCCTCCTCTTTTTTGTGCTCTGGCTTACAGGCCAGGACGATGAATTACATCATGCCGCCCATGCCGCCCATGCCGCCCATGCCGCCAGCGCCATGGTCATGACCATCGTCATCACCAGGCTTTTCAGCGATCATGGCCTCGGTGGTAAGCATCAAGCTTGCCACGCTAGCAGCGTTCTGAAGTGCGGTACGTGTCACTTTCACAGGGTCGATGACACCAGCTTCGATGAGGTCTTCAAACACATCGGTGCGTGCGTTGTATCCGAAGTTACCGTCGTTATCGAGGACCTTCTGGATGATGATGGAGCCGTCTTTTCCTGCGTTTGCAGAGATCTGACGAAGTGGCTCGCGGACTGCACGACGGATGATGTCGATGCCGACCTGCTCTTCGTGGTGATCCACGGTGAGGTCTTCGAGCTTACGAGAAGCGCGGAGCACTGCGACGCCGCCGCCAGGGACGATGCCTTCTTCCACAGCAGCGCGTGTTGCGTTGAGTGCATCTTCCACGCGAGCTTTCTTCTCTTTCATTTCCATTTCGCTTGCAGCGCCGACCTTGATGACAGCCACGCCACCAGCGAGCTTAGCAAGACGCTCCTGGAGCTTCTCACGATCGTAATCGCTTGTGGTGGTTTCCATCTGAGCTTCGATCTGCTTGATACGAGCGATCTTGTCTTCGTCTGTACCTTTGCCGTCGACGAGTGTGGTGCTGTCCTTTGTGATCACGATGGACTTCACTTCGCCAAGCTGGTCAAGAGTGGTGTTCTCAAGCTTCATGCCGCGCTCTTCGCTGATGACTTCGCCGCCTGTAAGGATAGCGATGTCTTCGAGCATGGCTTTACGACGGTCGCCGAAGCCAGGAGCTTTCACAGCTGCCACGTTGAGGACGTTTCTAAGCTTGTTCAACACGAGTGTTGCAAGAGCTTCGCCTTCGATGTCTTCTGCAATGATGAGAAGAGGACGGTTGCCCTGACCGTGAACCTGCTCAAGCAGAGGCACGAGATCCTTCATGGTGCTGATCTTCTTGTCGAAGAGAAGGATGAAGGGATCGTCAAAGCGAACTTCCATACGCTCTGTATCGGTCACGAAGTAAGGGGAGAGGTAACCGCGGTCAAACTGCATACCCTGCACGAAGTCAAGCTCGTCGCTAAGGCCTTTTGCTTCCTCCACAGTGATGACGCCCTGCTTGCCAACCTTCTCCATTGCTTCTGCAATGAGGTTACCGATGGACTCATCGTTGTTTGCGGAGATTGTACCCACCTGAGCGATCTTGGAGCGCTCTTGTGTGAGGGTTGCCATCTCTTTGAGCTCGGTCACGATGTGACCCACAGCGATATCCACGCCGCGCTTGATGAACATGGGGTTGTGACCAGCTGCAACCATCTTGGCACCTTCGCGGAAGATTGCCTGAGCCAACACTGTAGCTGTGGTTGTACCGTCACCAGCGGTGTCAGATGTGCGTGAAGCAACTTCTTTCACCATCTGAGCGCCCATGTTCTCGAACTTGTCTTCAAGTTCGATCTCTTTGGCCACGGTCACGCCGTCTTTGGTGATTGTAGGAGCGCCGAAGCTCTTTTCGATGACGACGTTACGTCCGCGTGGTCCGAGTGTAACGCGCACTGCGTTCGCAAGGGTGTTCACACCGTTGAGGATGCGTTGACGAGCACGGGTATCAAACAAAATCTCTTTTGCCATGACTATTTTCCTTATAATTTGAGTAAACTTAGTTAAGTTCTTTTAATAATCTAAAACGTTCGTTCAAGCACAGTTCATACACTGCATGATATGAACATCTGCACATCAACTTACTTGATGATAGCGAGGATCTCGTCTTCACGAAGGATCAAGTGCTCTTTTCCTTCAAGTGTGATCTCGGTGCCAGAGAACTTGCCAAAGAGCACGCGGTCTCCTTCAGCAACTGACATTGGGTTGCGGGCACCAGAATCATTGAACTTGCCCTCACCAACGGCGCGCACGATCCCTTCAAGAGGCTTCTCTTTTGCGGTGTCAGGAATGTAAATGCCGCCTGCTGTTTTCTCTTCACTAGCAGTGCGCTCCACCACAACTCGATCGTACAATGGTTTAACCTTCATGTCCTTTTACTCCTTGTGGAAAATAAGGTAATTGCTTGTTGAGCCCTTTCGTCTTAAAACCCCTTCACGCCACCTGTTTATGCGCCCATTAAAACGCCTCAAACATCACGGCGAGGACAGAGCCTCAAAACTCCCGGAACCCAGTCTTCAACATTACGTCTTTGTGAGTTTTAGCACTCTCACATGGAGACTGCTAACGCAACGGACATTATTCACTCCACTGTGAGTGTCAAGCAGTTTTTTTTTCAATTCTTGCAACCTGCTCATTTTTAACCCTATTTTCAACACACCTTGTAACCGCTCGTGTATCCACACGCTTGCCCTGATGACCTCCCTACAGCTAAGATACGCAGCCGTAGCACAACGCTTCCACACAAAACAAATAAACACCAAAGATACAATGACTTACACACAACAAGACAAACTCAACGAGGAGGCTTCTCAGGTGAAAGCCGCCACGCGCGCCCTCGCCTACGCCTCTACCGATCAAAAAAATGATGCGCTCGCACACATGGCAAGCGCGATCCTCGCCAATCAAGACCAGATCCTTGCTGCAAATAAGCGCGATCTTGAACAGGCTGCACAACACAACCTCGACCAGGCGTTTGTCGATCGTCTCACGCTCTCACCCGATCGTGTGCGCGCCATGACCAACGCCATTCATGAGGTCATCGCCCTGCCCGATCCCGTCGGTGAAATCGACCACGCATGGCTTCGACCCAATGGCCTTAAAGTCGCAAAACAACGTATTCCTCTGGGCGCAATTGGTATCATTTATGAATCGCGTCCAAACGTCACCAGCGATGCCGCTGCACTCTGCATCAAGAGCGGTAACGGCGTCATCCTCAAAGGTGGTAGCGCTGCGTTTCACTCCAACCTCGCTATTTATGAGGCGATGCGTGAAGGTCTTGCGCAATCCTCACTGCCCAAAAAAGCACAGGGAGCGCTCGGGTTTGTCAGGACCACGGAGCGTGAAGCAGTCAAACATATGCTCACCCTCTCTCAACATATCGACCTCATCATCCCTCGCGGTGGACACTCCCTGATATCCTTTGTCACGGAGCACTCCCGTATTCCTGTCATCAAACACGATCGTGGCGTCTGCCACACCGTCATTGAAGGAAGCGCCATTGCTGAACAGGTCGACCGCATCGTCCTGAACGCAAAAACACAACGACCTGGCGTGTGTAACGCCATGGAGACCTTGCTTGTGCTTGAAAATGCTGTGCAACCTCACCTCGGGCGAGTGCTCCAGGCTCTCGCGGATGCAGGCGTGAAGCTCCATCTTTGCCCTGTCTCCATGGAGGTTGCCACTACAGAACTCAACCTCAATGAGCAGATGATTCAGGATGCCGATTCAGATTCCTATGCCACCGAGTTCCTCGCACTTGAGCTGGCCGTGCGCGTGGTCAAAGACCTTGATGAGGCCATTGATCATATTGAAACATATGGCTCTGATCATAGCGAAGCCCTCCTCTCTCAGGACTGGCATCTGATTCAGCGCTTTCAGCGTGAGGTCAACAGCTCGGTCGTCCTGATCAATGCATCCTCTCGCTTTAGCGATGGCAACCAGCTTGGCCTTGGCGCCGAGATTGGTATCTCCACATCACGTATGCATGCCTACGGTCCCATGGGTCTTCGTGAGCTCACCACCACCAAATTTGTGGTTCAGGGTGAGGGCCAGATCAGGGAATAAATTCTTGTACTGTCTATCTTCTTCATGACCTGAGCAGATGGGGCGGCCCATTGCTGGTGCAATGGGCCGCCCCATCTGCTCTGTATTATGGATAAAAACTTTTGTGGGATTGCTCTTACCTCAGTGTGCTTATCATGTTAGATGTCCCTTTTGCGCTCACTGTTTGTGCGCAACAAAGGATCAATTACAACACACTGTACTATCAGGACTAAACCTGTTATTTGCATCGGGCGCATCACCTGTCCGATGAGGTTGTCGCTCCCCATAGACAGCAACGAGGCGATGACATGCAGATTCAGATCAAGAAACCTTTTGAGGCTCGAATGACCGATAACAATACAAAATCAACAGATAACACCAAACCTCTGGCTGGAGCCGATGTCGACACTGAAGGTCTCGCGCGCGAAATCGCCGAACTGACCTGGGACAGAAAAGCCCTCAACACTGTCGCAATCGATCTTCGCGGCCGAGTCAGCTACACAGACTTTATTGTGGTCTGTACAGCAACCTCTGATCGTCAGGTTCAGGCGATCGCCCGCTACGTGGAACGCTCACTTCGCGACCTTGGATGGCGCACACTCAGCACCGAAGGCATCGACTCTGGCCGCTGGGCGCTGCTCGATTACGGCGACGCAATCCTCCACATCTTCAATCAAGGCGCTCGACAGGAGTTTGACATTGAAGGCATGTGGGCAGAAGCTCCCAAGCTCGAACTTGAAGATGCTCCAGAATCTCTCTATGGGCACTTTGCCATGGACCAGTTTGATCACTAGAAGACTCCTTCCAGTGTAATAGACAAAGAGAAAGGCGGCTGTTTTCACAGCCGCCTTTCTCTTTGTCTATTCAATCACTTATGATAGGGCTCACCGCGAATAATCGTCATCGACCTGTACAGTTGCTCGGTCAAGATCACGCGCGCAACCTCATGCGGGAGCGTCATCTTTGAGAGCGCCAACACATGCTGGCACCCTTCACGAAACTCCTCGTCCAATCCACTGGCGCTGCCGATAAAAAATGCCACATGGCGTGTGCCCTGTGTCATCCACTGCTCGATCAATTGTGCAAGCTCCACGCTTGTCATCTGCTTGCCACGCTCATCCATCGCGATGCGTATCGTGTTTGGTGTACAACACTTCTCGAAGCTCTGCGCCTCTTCTCTCAAACCCTCCTCACGATTTTGAGCCGTGAGCTTCGACTCTCTCAGGCTAGTCTCCTTGAACGGTATATAATGCTTGAGACGCCCCACATAATCAGCGACCAGCGCCTTGCAATGCTTCTCCTTGACCTTCCCCATCGCCACAACTTCAATCTTCATCTCTAACTCTCCCTGCATAAACCACAGCGCAACTTCAGCGCACATGCACTCGATAACACCCTCGGGCAAGCGAGGTCAAACCTCCACGCCTGCTCTCTTCACCCCTATCGAGTTTGCCACCATGCACAACCCCTTCATAAAACTCCTCGACATCATCGCACCGCCTCTGTGCGCTTACTGCGATAAAGTACTCGACTCTCCCTCAAAGGCGCTCTGTGAAGAGTGCATGCAACTACTCATCCCTGTACCCTCCCCCACCTGTTTTCATTGTGGAATTAGCGCACGTCCTCGTGAGGATGAACTTCCTCATAATGGCGACCTGTGCGACACATGCATGCACTTTCCACCCCTCTACACTCAGGCCAATGCGCCTTATTTTTACGAGGGGCTTTTGCGTGAGCTGCTCCCGTCCATCAAATACGGCAAGCAAGAGGTGCTAATGCACAACATCGCACCACTCATCACGCCCTTTGCCAAGGAACGCATCCTTCACTGGCATGACCTGCATCACATCTCCCACAGTATTCTTGTCCCCATGCCGATGCACTGGTTTGATCTCTTTCGCAGAGGTTTTAGCGCGCCCATGATCCTGGCAAAAGCGATTCAACGCACACTCCCGCACACGACCTCACTTGCGCCAATGGCACTGCAAAAAGTTCGACGCACGCCACCCCAGGCAAGCCTTTCACACGCTGCGCGTCAGCTCAATCTAAACGGTGTGTTGCGCGCCGATGCCACACACGTTGCTGAGCGTCACGTGATCCTTGTGGACGATGTGCTTACCACAGGCGCAAGCGCAAACCAGGCAGCACAGGCCCTGAAAAAAGCTGGCGCTTCGCATATTTTTGTCCTCACGCTCGCAAGAACTCCGCAGGCATAACCACAAGCCATTGATAAATAAACAAAAACCCACAAAACCATGCAATCAAGCATCGCAAAAACTGCAAAAAAGTCAGTTTTATCAAGCTTTTCTGAAATAAATCCCCCTACCTCACCAGTTCAGTGGGCAGCAGCGTGAGCAATCACGTATGCGATCTAAGACCATATACATCAAGAGTTTTTCACCATGATGTAACACAAAGTTGATGCCTTGTGGCATCAGCCCCCACGGGTGAAGAGGTGCAGCGTTGTATCATCAAGGCAACCACCTCTTGACCAAAGCTCAGAGGCAGAACAATGGAACCTGCATTATTGTTGAACGCGACTTACGAGCCTATCAAAGTCATCTCCTGGAAGAAGGCGTTTACGCTCCTCTTTTTGGGGAAGGTCGAGATGCTTGAACGTCACGAACGAGACATACTCACAATGCAACGCTCCTACGCCTTGCCCTCTGTGGTAAGGCTGTTAAGACGCGTGAAAGTGACACGAAAACCAATTCAATTCTCTCGCAATAACCTCTATCTGCGAGATGACTACACCTGTCAGTACTGCGGTGAGACCTTTGGTCCCTCACAACTGACCTTTGACCACGTGTTCCCAAGGAGTCGTGGTGGTGAAAAGAGTTGGGTCAATATTGTCACCGCGTGTCAGGACTGCAACAGGCGTAAACGAAACCGTACACCTGAAGAGGCCAATATGCCTCTACTGAGCACGCCTCGTGAACCTCGCTGGACTCCGTTTACCATGAACCACAACATGAGTGGTGCACATGAAAACTGGAAGCCATACCTCTGGGGCTAGGTTCCGTGGACAGAAACTCCTACTGTACCCACAGAACCTGAACCCTTTGTACCCCATCATGAGGTTCAGAGGTTCACATCCTGGCAAAAAGCAAGAGGGGGCCATCACGCTAGCGTGATGGCCCCCTCTTGCTTTTTGCCTTCACAAACTTTCCCACTCTGGGCACACTGAATCATGTGAAGCTCCTTCACGCATATCAATGGCAGGCACAGACAGGATCGTAACTCATGACCCGTATCGCAATTCTCTCCGACATCCACGCTAACCTCTTTGCTCTGGACGCCGTCTACCAGGACCTCCAACAGCAACAACCCGACGAGATCCTGATCGGTGGTGACCTCGTGGGCAGAGGCCCGCAAGGCGACGCGGTCGTACAGTTTATCAAGGAACAGGGGTGGCGCTCTGTCAAAGGCAACCATGAAGATTACCTCCTGAACTTCCACCACCGCCGCATCCCCACAGACTGGCTCACCGACCCAGTCTGGAGTGCATCGCGATGGATGGCTGCCGAACTATCCTCGGAAAGCATTGATTTCATTGAAAATATACCCTTCTCTCTTAGACCCAACCTCGATCCCATGACCTTCCTTACGCATGGCACACCACGCTCCAATCAGGAAGGTATCGGGAGCTGGACACCAGCCGAGCAACTCTCCGAACTCACCGCCGAGTTCGCACAGGGAGAAACACTCGTCGTGGGGCATACACACCGCCCTGTCCTGCTTGATTATGCAGGCATTACCATTGTCAATACAGGGAGCGTCGGGCTCCCCTTCAATGGAGACTGGAGAGCACAATATGTCATCTTGAATCGCACGGATGATAACACACCACAAGAGGTCGAGTTCAGACAGGTTGAGTACGATCGTGATGCTTTCTTACAACATTACAAGGACTCGGGCTTCCTTGCCGAAGGTGGCATCACAAGCGCACTGCTCTACCAGGAGCTGCTCTGTGCAAGACCCTTTCTTGTCCCCTATCTCAGATGGGCTGAAGCGCTTGGAAAAAACGTCGACATGCTGACCGTGGAAGAGTTCCTTGAATTCTATGACTGCAACCTCTCGATGGAAGAACTCTTCAAGCTCTTTCATGAGCTGGTAGCTCTTGGCAAATAAGACACACAAAAAGGGCGAGTAGTTGCTGCGCAACTACTCGCCCTTTTTGTGTGTCTTATTTGCTGACTCTATTTTCTGAACAGAGAGCTAATACTACTACCATCATGAATTCTTGAGATAGCACGAGCAAAAAGCTCGGCCACACTAATCACCTCAACTTTCTCGGAGAGGCGACGCTCAGGAATAGGGATGGTGTCTGTCACGATCACTTTATCGATCAAAGCATCGTCAAAACGTTCGCGGATGTTATCCTTGCTGAACACGGGGTGTGTTGCTGCGGCCATGACCTTCTCTGCACCATGCTTGCGCAAGAAAATGGCTGCCTCACAAAGTGTTCCACCACTGGCAATCTCATCGTCGACGATGATCGCTGTCTTGCCCCTCACGTCACCAATCAGGTTCACTGCACGAGGCTTCTCGTCATCACCATCACGACGCTTATCCACAATCGCGATGGGCAAATCGAGCTTGTTGGCGTAGCGACCAATATCCTTGACCTCGCCAGCATCCGCAGCCACCAGCACGCAGTTTGAAAGATCTTCTTCACGAAGCTTCTCACACAACGGACCTGCCGCCTGAAGCTGATCCACAGGTGTGCTAAAGAACCCGTGCGCCTGAGGAGAGTGCAAGTCCATCGTCAACACACGGTGTGCACCTGCGGTCTGAAGGATATCTGCGACCAACCTTGCTGTAATACTGATACGAGGACGATCTTTTTTATCGCTGCGAATGTAAGGCACGTAAGGCATCACGGCGGTCACACGTGCAGCAGATGCGGAACGCAACGCGTCGATCATCATCAGAAGTTCAAACAGGTTGCGGTGCACAGGAGCACATGAGGTCTGAACCACAAAAACATCGCACTCGCGGACGTTCTCGTTAATTTGAACCATCATGTTTTCATTACTGAAATGAATCGTTTCGGCTTCACCAAGCGGCACGCCAAGGTAATCGCAGATCTTTTGTGCAAGTTCGGGGTGACTGCTTCCAGCAAAGATCTTCAGAGGGGCATCCACAATAGACTCCATTCGGCTTGATGATTGATGTGTGCGTGTCGTTTCACGCGTCGAATTGTGCTCTCAGGTCGGCCCTTCGTAAAGCACCGACTCTTGCCCCCAAGACTTACAGCAGGATCATGACCTAAGCAAGAATCCTTGTCATAATGATCGCGTCCTCACCATTATCAGAGTAATAACCTTTGCGCTCACCAACCCTCTCAAACCCGCATTTTTCATAGAGATTTATCGCAGGCACATTTCCCTTACGTACTTCCAAAGTCATAAGTGACATCTCTGTGTCATCCCCCAATGTGGCAAGCATCTCGACAAGTCCAAAGCCAAGTCCACGCCCCTGCGCATCACCATGCACAGCCACGTCCTGAATATGCAACTCATCATGCACTCGCCAGAACACCAGCGAGCCAATCAACTCCTCTTCCTCGGGTTGATTTGACTCTACAACCCAGATTTCGGAGATATCCAGGCCAAGCTCACGCACAAAAATGCCCTCACTCCATGGAGAGTGATGGGCAGAATTGGCGATCACAAGCAGCGCTTGAAGATCATCAGGCGTGGCACAACGCAACATATAACGTTGGCCATCTTTGCCCTGAATCTCATCTGTCGGAGGCTGAATTGACATCAGGTCGTCTCGATCGAGGTCATATCAATGATGCGCTGCCACAACTCATCCAAGCCAAAACCCTTGGCGCTTGAGGTCAACAACAGATCCTCGGGCCTGAACCCGTGCTTCTGAGCAAGTTCTTTGCGTCGCTGAATACGTGCATTGCGCTTGTATTTATCAGCCTTGGTGAACACCAGAATCGGTTGAATATTAAAGAATGGGAGCGCTTCAATCAGCTGAATGTCATCCTCCTGAATGCCTCGACGCAAATCCATCAGGACAATCACAGAACACAATGACTCACGGTACTTGAGGTAGTTATCAAGCATCGCGCCCCACTTCTTTTTGACATCGTGAGGCACCTTGGCAAAACCATATCCAGGCAAATCCACGATCGAAAGTTCATCATTGACCTGAAAGAAGTTAATGAGCTGTGTACGACCAGGTGTGCCAGAGACCTTCACGAGGTTCTTTCTCCTTACCATCGCGTTGATCAGGCTTGATTTACCCACGTTAGAACGTCCAGCAAAGGCCACCTCTTTAAACACGGCAAGAGGATAATGTTTAGGATGCGTCGCGCTCTTTACGAACTCAACCTTACGCAACACAATAGGAAAATCGGACATAAAAACCTCTAAAAACCTGTCTCTCTCAACAGAACTTAAAATCAATCAACTCAAGGCATTACAACGCCTGGAGGAACTTCAAACACGAGCGCATAGACCACGATCAATACGGGAGCCATCAGCACGGCGAGCGCGCCAAGTCGTTGTGCTACCGAGGAGGAGTGCCAGACAAGAATTGCACCACCTGTCGCAAGGAGCGCTCCTCCTAACATCGACCACTCCGTGGCAGAACCCACACCATAAATCGCGTGAATTCTCCAGTTCAGGAACGTGGACAACATCCACGCAAGCCAGGTCAAGCCCGCCGTATACAGGCTCATCTCGCGCAAGAAGGAATGCTCATCCTCGCCTGCAAGTGACTCGGTTGAATCGCTCTCCTTACGCAAGGCAAACGCCAACACAACAGCCATCAAACCCGCAGCCCCCACAAGCCCCATATCGCCCAGCACATCAAGCCACAGCACGTAGATAGTCTCGCCAAGCTGAAAACGACCCATGTTCAGGATCTGCTCGGGCACGCCCTGCTCCTTGCCAAGCTCCTGAGCAAACGCAGAGTACGGCTTCATCTCGGGCAACCTGGCGTTGAAGCCAGACCACAAGATTTGGCCCAGCGCCACAAAGGATGCAAGACCACCCATACCATATATCACGCTGGATTGTTTAGCTTTTCTTGCAAAGACATAAGCAGCACCCGCGACCAGAGCAAGCGCCGCCGCGCCAAGGAGGACCCATTGCACGCCTTCCACGACCTGTGTCACAGGAAGATTGAACAACGACGCGCCAGGTGTCACCGAAGGCAACATCCAACGCACAATGCCATCACCCGAACTTAGCTCCACGACATACTTGAACCCAGGTAGCGCATACCTCATGTTCCCCATCGCCACGGCACCAATAAGAGCTGTCGCAATAACGCCACTACCAAGTAATGCGCCTGCCTTCCTATCGTTTGCAACCGCCGCCAACGCAGCAGAGATCCCTGCTGCCAACACGGACCACTGACCTGCAAAGAGAATCAGGTTACGATCGGGAATGACGGGCTCATAGTAGGCATTGGCGGTCAAAATAACCGAACAAACCCCAAGAATTACAGCAACCACACCCACGCGTTGCACGGCCATCCACCAGCGCGCAGGCACGCTGGCCATCACGCAGCTTGCAGCAATACTCGCTGAGAGCAGCAGCGCTCCACCGCCGTGGATGTGCTGCGTTGATAACAAGCCAAAGCTTGCCACAAGACCAAGCCAGGATAACCAGCTAAACTTCTGGAACAGGCCCTCTTTGCCAAGAAAACCTCCGCTGACCCAGAGTAAAATCGCCACGACCAGAGCATAAATTGTCATTGCCAGAGTAATTGCCATGATTATGCCTCCTCCTCGTGTGATGCGTCGTCTTCTCTTGAACCACGTGTGTGACCACTGCCAAGAAGCATCAAGCCACCCAGACCAAGCACGAGCAACAAACCGCTCGCAACCAGAGGTTCAAAAGGTCTGGCAGGCCCCACGGTCATCACCGCAGCAGGCATATTCTCCACGCGAAGCATTCTTAACTTCTGGGAGAAGACCTGATCCTTACCTGCCCTGGCAAATACCCAGAACGCACCAGTCTCTTCGGACTCAAGCTGAACAGCAGGCCCCATCCCCATGTAGTTCAGGGATATATCCATTACGTCATACTCGGGACCATCAAGCGTCACGCGTACTGTGCCCCCCTTACGTGCGACAGCCTCGATACTTTGCTCTCCAGCACCCACAAGAATAGCGCGCAGTTGCTGCACATCTGCGCCCGTTCCCACGAAGGTAAAGCGCGTCTGGTCCACGGTAATGGACTCACCAACCTGTAGTGGTGTTGGTTCGACCTCGCGTTGTTTGGGGCGAGTCAGCTCCATCTTGAGCAACGCCTGCCCCTCGCTGTTTTGATCGAGTGAAACGACCTTCACACGCTGAGGCAACATGATCTTCACAGCCTTGCCACGCACCTTGCCAACGACATGCTCGACCTGCTGTCCCAGACCAAAATATGCCTGTGTCGCAGGGACGTCCGTTTGCAGTGAAAGCCAGCTTGCCACAAGACCAATAATTCCAAGACCTGCGCTTCCAAGAGCAGCAAATCGAAAAGCACCAAAACCCTTTCTACCCTGGCCACTTAGCCACGATTGAACAAGAGCACCCGCGCCAAGCACGGAGGCGCCCACAACCAACAGAATCACAATCTGAAGCGCGTCTGTCGCCTGGACTGGCTGAGCAAAAAAATCGAAGCTCTTGCGCGCGGGCAACTTCAAAAAAGGTGCAACAAGCGCCAACACTCCCGCAGCGAGGAACACGCCCCCAATTACAGCAGGATGAACCAATTGAGACCAGAGCTGCTCCACCAGAGCGCCCGACCCATGCTCGGTCTGTTGCCTTCGCCTTGTGCGGTTCCTACGTCTTGATCCGCTCAAATCACTTCCTCCTTGTACCAAAACCGACCCGAAATGCCCGCTGCTCACACAGAGCGCAGGCCGTCGTCTCGCTCTTGTATCGACATCAGCCCTCAAGCGCAATGCAACTCTACATATTTCAAGTCAAAGTTTTGGAACTTACTTCAAGTCCCTACTCTTACTTTCCATACACACCTTGCTTCGCTAGATTGTAGCGCTGTATCCATGGAAACGAGATTCGATCACATCCTCAATGGAGAGTTTTCTTATGCCCGCAATTATTGGCCTCACAGGAGGCATCGCCAGTGGAAAGTCCACAGTCTCTCGCTACTTTACCGAACTTGGCGCGTATGTCATCGACGCAGATATCATCGCCAGAGAGGTCGTCGCCAAAGGTTCTGAAGGACTTCAAGCCATCGTCGACGCATTTGGACCCGATGTCCTTGATCAGCACAAGGAGCTTGACCGCGCCCGTCTTGGCGACATCATCTTCAAGGACCCCGAAGCTCGCAAGACCCTCAACCACATCACGCACCCACGTATTGCCATGCGCATGATGGAGCTCGCCATGGAGGCCGAGGAAAAACATGGCCATCACTGGGTCATTTATGATGCTGCTTTGATCGTTGAAAACAATATACACCCCATGCTTCATAGCCTGATTGTGGTATCATGCACACAAGAGATACAACTTCAGCGTCTGATGCAGCGTGATGGATTCACACTGGAAGATGCACAGGCAAGAATTCAATCACAGCTCCCTCTTGAAGAGAAGGTCAAGGTCGCAGACCATGTGATTGACAACAGCGGGACGCTGGACAACACAAAACTTCAAACATCTGAATTATTTAACATTTTAAACAACACACTCACCCCATAAGAGATCATGAGCGAGACACATCGAGACATACTGCTTACAGGTTTTCCAAGCTTTGTATCACGAAGACTCTTCCTGAGCCTTTATCAAAGCGCACCTGATGCAACCTTTAGACTCCTGGTGCGACCCGACTATGTGGACGCAGCTCGCCATCAACTCTCCACGATGCCTCTTGCTGAAGATGCAGACGTACGCATCCTGAGCGGCGATGTGGTGGCCATCGATCTTGGATTGAGCGGACGAGAATACCTGGAGCTTGTCGCCAAGGTCACAGAGATCTACCACGTGGCGAGCATCTGGTATCTTGGTGTACACCGAAAACAAACCTGGGAGGTCAATGTTGTTGGCACTCAAACCATCCTTGATGCCGCCTACGAGATGAAAAACCTCAAGCGCCTGAACCACTTCTCCACTGCGTTTGTCGCAGGCGACCGTGAGGGCGTCATCATGGAAGATGAACTGGCCGAGGGGCAAAAGTTTCGCAACGCCTATGAGGAGACCAAGTTTGAAGCAGAGCGTCTGATGCTCGCGGCCATGGACCACCTGCCCATCAGTATCTTTCGGCCAAGCATCATTGTCGGCGACTCACATACAGGCGAAATCGACAAGTTGGCTGGCCCCTATTACCTGATGTACGCCATCATGTTGGCCCCGCCCAATGTCCCCGTACTGATGCCAGGCAAAGGTGATAAGCCACTGAATCTCGTCCCGATTGACTTTGTCACAGACGCGATCTCCATTATATCCCAGAAAGATAACGCCGTGGGCAAAACATTTCACCTCTGTGATCCCAACCCACTCTCGGCACAAAAAGTATTCTCACTGGTGGCCGAGTTCACAGGCAAACGCGCACCCATTCGTGGCATTCCCTATCGCCTCACCAAGGCGTTGATGAAGTTTCCAGGCGTGGAGCGCACCATGCGCTCGCCGCGACAATTCATGGAGGACTTCAACCAACTCACCATCTACAACAGCATCAATACGCTTGATCTGCTTGAGGGCCAGCTCGCCTGCCCTCCCCTGACAACCTACATTGAACATCTCATCAACTACTTGCAGGATAGCACCCACGATTCGTTTGAAATGCCAGAGGAAGGCGATATTCTCGGTTAATGACGAAAAAAAGGAGTCGATGGCGGGGGGAAAAAAAATTTTCTTTTTTTTTGCTATTTGTTC
>CATLTV010000140.1 GCA_950059285.1 uncultured Pseudomonadota bacterium
AACTCGCCACTCCAGGCCGCCTCTCTTTTGCTTTGTGGTGATGAAGGATAAGAGCAGTGGATAGCAAGAGATGAATCAATTGCTTGACATTACAAAACTCGGCGTGTTACGTCCCCGCGGGAGTCGTCAAGGTGACTGTAAAACACGGTTGCAATGAGGCTTGAGAGTACCCCTGAAGGGGGTCTGTAGAGAAAGTAATGAAAGTATAGATATTACGGGCGCTTAAAAGGTTTTTGGGCGCCTTCCCGTGACACAAGACGAAGCAGCGCTCCACAAGGAGCAATGAGAGAGGCGATGACAATTTCGATCTTACAGCTTCCTACACTGACAGCATCAGGGGCACTGGACTTTGATATCACGATGGTGATTCAGTTTGTGATCTTCGCGCTGACCGTAGGGATCTTACATGTATTGTTGATCAAGCCCTATATGCAAGCGCGAGAGGCTCGCAGCGAAGGGACTGAAGGTAGCCGAGAAGACGCCGACGAGATGCACGATCGCGCAGAGCAGGTGCTTGCGCGTTACGAGGAGCGACTTACAGAAGCTCGTCGTGAGGCCGTGAAAGTTCGTGAGGAGTTCAGAGCAGAAGGTTTGAGCGAGCAGCAGGAGATGTTGGACGAGGTACGCAAAGAGGTCTTCACGAAGTTGGAGAAAGAGCGTGGTGTCCTCAACGCCAAGGTGTCTGATGCAGAGGAAGAGCTTGACAAGCGTGCAGAGCAACTTGCGAGCATGATGGTCAAGAGGGTGTTGCCCGAGATTGGCGCTTAAGGAGAGAAACGATGAAGAGAAGTCAAACGACAAAAGTGATCGTGCTCACCGTCGCCATGATGTTGTGGCCCGTGGTCGCGATGGCCGCAGGTGGTGGTCACGGTGATGAGGGTCATCACTTCCCATGGGGACACTTTGCAGCGAGCTGGGTGAACTTTGCGATCTTCCTTGGGATCTTGTGGAAGTTTGCGCTTCCTCCGATCCAGAAGTACTTTGCAGAGCGTCGTGAGAGCTTGCTTGAGAACCTGAACGAAGCCAAGAGGTTGCGTGAGGAAGCAGCAGCACGACTTGCCGAGTACGAGAGCAAGTTGGACGCGCTTGATACAGAGCGTCAGGCGTTGCTTGATGAGTATCGCGAGCAAGGTGAGCGTGAGAAGGATCGTATCATTGAAGATGCGACACGTCAGGTTGAGAAGTTGCGTGTGGATGCCGAGCGCGTCATCGAGCAGGAGGTCAAGAAGGCCAAGGCTGCGCTTGAAGCGAGGGCTGTGGAGCAGGCAATGAAGATCGCTCAGGAGGAGGCTGTGAAGAAGCTTTCTTCTGGAGGTCAGAACAAGCTGGTGACACGCTACATCGAAGATTTAAAAGGGCTTAACACACAGCAATCTGTGTAGAGCTAAAGATATACCAAGCAGACGAGATAAGAGATTATGAGTACAGCACCTGTCGCGAGGCGATATGCCAGGGCACTCCTGGAGATAGGCACGGAGCGAGGCACCGTGGACAAGTTGCGCACACAGCTTGATGCGTTGGCCAAGGCGTTCAAGGATAGCCGAGAGTTTCGTAATACGATGCTCAACCCAAGCATCAAGCTTGAGGAGCGCAAGGAAGTGATCCGCAAGATTGCTTCACGTTACATGTTCGACGAGATGTTGCGTAACCTTGCGTTGTTGTTGCTGGATAATGAGCGTATGCGTTATGTCGGTGATGTGAGCGAAGAGTTTGGTCGCATGGCAGATGCGCAGGCTGGTCGAGTTCGCGCTCATATCACAAGTGCTGCTCCGTTGAGCATGGTCGAGACGACCTTGCTCAAGGAAGAGCTCAAGAAGTTGACCGACGCCAAGAGCATTGAGGTCTCCACCGAGGTGGACCCCAAGTTGATTGGTGGTGTCGTGACACGCGTGGGTGGAATGGTGTTGGACGGTTCGATCAAGCATCAGCTTGAGTCGATGCGCGACGCGATTTTGCAAGAAGTGTAAGAGAGGGCGTGCTGGCAGATGTGCTGCTGGCAATGTCTTGTACGAGAACGAAATAAATAAAGCAGCGTGTCACTAGATTGGGCGCGCGTCACATAGATTTAGTAGCAAGAAGAGGCGATAGGTCCTATGGATATCAACATCGAAGAGATCAGCTCGATCATCAAAGGTCAGATTGAGGATTATGAGAAGCGCGTTTCGGTTTCCGAGACGGGAACCGTGATTTCCGTGGGTGATGGTATCGCTCGCGTTTACGGCCTTGAAAACGCCATGGCTGGAGAGCTCCTTGAGTTCCCACATGACGTGTACGGCATGGTTCTCAACCTTGAGGAAGACAACGTGGGTGCAGCCCTTTTGGGTGATGCGATCAAGATTGTGGAAGGCGACGAAGTCAAGCGTACTGGTCGTATTGTGGACGTTCCCGTGGGGCCTCAGTTGCTTGGCCGCGTGGTGAACTCATTGGGGCAACCCATTGATGGCAAGGGACCTCTCGACGCTGCTGAGTCTCGTCGTGTTGAGGTGAAAGCGCCTGGTATTATTCAGCGTAAGTCTGTGCACGAGCCACTTCAGACAGGTCTGAAGTCCATCGACTCCATGGTGCCAATCGGCCGTGGTCAGCGCGAGCTCATCATTGGTGACCGTCAGACAGGTAAGACCGCTGTGGCGATCGATACAATCATCAACCAGAAAGGTCTGGATGTGAAATGTATCTACGTGGCTGTGGGTCAGAAAGAGTCCACCGTGGCTCAGGTTGTGGAGAAGCTTCGTAAGCACGGCGCGCTTGAGTACACCACAGTGGTGAGCGCGACTGCTTCCGAGTCCGCACCACTTCAGTTCCTCGCACCTTACACAGGTGTGGCGATGGGTGAGTACTTCCGTAACAGCGGACAGCACGCCCTGATCGTGTATGATGACCTCTCCAAGCAGGCTGTGGCTTACCGTCAGTTGTCCTTGCTTCTTCGTCGTCCTCCAGGACGTGAAGCTTACCCTGGTGACGTGTTCTACATCCACAGCCGCTTGCTTGAGCGCGCTGCGAAGATGAGTGATGCCGAGGGTGCAGGTTCCTTGACCGCGCTTCCCATCATTGAAACTCAGGCTGGTGACGTGTCTGCATACATCCCCACCAACGTGATCTCCATTACTGATGGCCAGATCTTCCTTGAGACCAACCTCTTCTACGCCGGTGTGCGTCCCGCCATTAACGTGGGTATCAGCGTCTCTCGCGTGGGTGGTGCTGCTCAGATTAAAGCCATGAAGAACGTGGCTGGTACGCTCAAGCTGACGCTTGCGAACTACCGCGAGCTTGAAGCGTTCTCTCAGTTTGCTTCCGACCTTGATAAGGCGACCCAGCTCAAGTTGGCTGAAGGTGAGCGCTTCGTGGAGATCTTGAAGCAGCCTCAGTACTCACCGCTTGGTGTGGCTCAGCAGATCTTCCTGATTTACGCAGGTAACGCAGGCTTCCTGATGGACCTTGCTGTGAGCGATCTCGCCGAGTACGAAGCTGGCCTTTACGACTTTGCTGAGAGCAAAGATCCTGAGATCTGGGAGAAGATCAAGAAGGATGGCAAGTTTGGTAAGAGCACCAAAATGGACGGCGCAAGCGATGGTACAAAGGCTGCGTTGAAGATTCTCAAAGAGTACACCGAGAACTTCATCGCCACACATTCCGACGCCGCCGCCGAGTAAGGTAGTGAACTTGTCGCCCGAGGCGTGTAAGGCAGAGAAAGAGAGCCTGCTACACTCGCCTCGGGCCGCGACACTACAGTGATGCTGTGGTGTCGCGTCGAGGAAGTCCTGAACATCAATCTCTCAAAGGAACGAGGTCCTAGCCTCATGCCAAATCTCAAGGATATCCGAGATCGAATTGGCTCGGTAAAAAATACAAAGAAGATCACCAGCGCCATGAAACTTGTGGCTGCTGCAAAGCTTCGTCGCGCGCAAGATGCAGTGCAAGCTGCTCGCCCTTACGCTGCCAAGATGTCCTCCGTGATTGGAGAGCTTGTTGGTCGCGTGGAAGAGGATGCGCACCCCCTATTGCAGAGCAGGGACACAGAGGGCACCATCCTCGTGATCCTTCTCACCAGCGATCGTGGTCTCTGTGGTGGATTTAACGCCAACTTGCTGCGCGGTTTTGACCGCTTCGCCAAGGACAAGCTTGATGTCGCCGACGAGATCAAGGTGATGACCGTGGGCCGCAAGGGGTTCCAATATGTGAACCGCACTCCTTACCTGGAACTTGTGGAGAACTTCACCGACGTGCTCGGTGGAATCGACTTCGCCGATGCCAAGCGCATCGCACAGAAGGCGATCAGCATGTTCACAAACCAGGAAGTCGACAAGGTCTACCTTGTGTATAACGAGTTCGTCTCTGCCATTCAGGTCAACCAGATCGTGCGTCCTATCCTTCCCATGAGCCGTCTTGAAGAGGACGCGGGCAAGGCAGTCGCGACAGATGGTGGCGAAGAGTACATCTATGAGCCTAGCGAACAAGAGTTGCTCGCACACTTGCTGCCCAACTCCATTGAGATTGCAGTCTTCCAAGCTCTCCTCGAGAGTGAGGCTGCCTTCCTTGGTTCTCAGATGACAGCCATGGACAACGCGACAAGCAACGCAGAAGAGATGATTGACTCACTCTCTTTGCAGTACAACCGCGCACGTCAGGCTTACATCACCAAGGAACTTGTGGAGATTGTGAGTGGTGCCGAGTCACTTAAAGGCTAAGGTTCACAACGATTTAAGTAGTGATAGAGATCACATACTATCAACATAAACGACAAAAAGAACACTCTTTTTGAGGAGAATAAAGCTCATGGCAGCAGACACCAGCATTAGCGTCACAAAAGCAAACGACGACAAAACTCTCGGCGTGCTCAAGCAGGTTATTGGTCCTGTGTGTGACATCGCGTTTGAAGGCGATGTCCCTCCTGTGCTCAGCGCGCTTCGTATTACAAACCCCAGCATCAACGACCAGGAATGGAACCTCGTGCTCGAAGTCGCAACTCACCTTGGTGAAGGTGTTGTTCGCGCCATCGCCATGGACTCCACCGATGGTCTCGTGCGTGGCATGAAAGTGCTCAACACAGGTGATGCGATTAACGTGCCTGTGGGTAAGCAGGTCCTCGGCCGTATCCTTAACGTGGTCGGCGAGCCCGTGGATGAGGTTCAGGTCTTTGAACTGAACAACGGCGAGATCAAGCGTGGCATCGTGGTCAGCGAGTCTGACACCGCGTACACCATCAAGGTTCGCGACGCCAAGCACGTTGAAGACATGGAAGACGTCCAGATCTCCAAGACCAACATCAAGGAAATCAAGGATCTCGAAGCTGTGGAAACATGGCCTATCCACCGTAACGCTCCTTCCTTCGAAGACCAGGCAGTGACCACTGAAGTGCTTGAAACAGGCATCAAGGTGATCGACCTCCTCGCGCCTTACGCTCGTGGTGGTAAGATTGGTCTCTTCGGTGGTGCTGGTGTGGGTAAAACCGTGCTTATTCAGGAACTCATCAACAACATCGCCAAAGGCCACGGTGGTCTCTCCGTGTTCGCTGGCGTGGGTGAGCGTACCCGTGAAGGAAACGACCTTTACTTCGAAATGATGGAATCTGGCGTCATGAAGCCAAACGGCCAGTGGGACGAGTCCAAAGTGGCTCTTATCTACGGTCAGATGAACGAGCCCCCCGGGGCGCGTGCTCGCGTGGCTCTCTCCGCGTTGACCATCGCCGAGTACTTCCGTGATGTGGAACAGCAGGACGTGCTCCTGTTCGTGGATAACATCTTCCGCTTCACTCAGGCTGGTGCTGAGATGTCCGCTCTCCTTGGTCGTATCCCCTCCGCTGTGGGTTACCAGCCTACGCTGGCCACCGAGATGGGTAACCTTCAGGAGCGTATTACAACCACAAAGACAGGCTCCATTACTTCAGTGCAAGCTGTCTATGTGCCTGCGGATGACTTGACTGACCCCGCTCCCGCAACCACCTTCGCTCACCTTGATGCGACCACCGTGCTTTCACGTTCACTGGCAAGTCTTGGTATCTACCCCGCTGTGGATCCCCTTGACTCCTCCAGCCGTATTCTCTCCGAGGAAGTCCTTGGTGCAGAGCACTACCGCGTCGCTCGTGGTGTCCAGGCTATCCTTCAGCGCTACAAAGAGCTTCAGGACATCATCGCCATCCTCGGTATGGACGAGCTTAGCGAAGACGATAAGAAAGCTGTGGAACGTGCACGTAAAGTGCAGAAGTTCCTCTCCCAGCCTTTCCACGTTGCTGAGGTCTTCACCGGTATGAAGGGCAAGTACGTCAAGCTCCAGGACACCATCGAAGCTTTCGATGCTGTGATCTCTGGTGAGGCTGACCACTTCACAGAGGATGCCTTCTACCTCGTGGGTACTCTCGAAGATGTGGAGCGTAAGGACCAGGAGATCAAAGAGAAGCTCGCTGGCCGCTAAGATGATGCATCTTACATGTGCGAGACATCAGCACGCTGATGTCTCGCACATCACACTTTTTACGCATCACAATGATCTGGAGAAATTTCCATGGCAGATAAAATCAAAGTAGAAGTCGTCACGCCAGCGAGCGCTGTGCTTGACGTCAAGGCCAGCGAGGTCGTGCTCCCTGGAATTCAGGGCCAAATCGGCGTGCTCCCAGGCCACTTGCCTCTGCTCACCGCGCTCGACATCGGCGAGATGATCGTGCACACAGATAGCGGCATCAGAAGGTTTGTGCTTGAGGGTGGCTTTGCCGAGATCCTCCGCTCCAAGGTGACCATCCTTACCGAAGGTTGTCAGGGTGTGGGTGAGCTCGACGTCGAACATGCTCGTAACCTCAAAGAGCAGGCCGAAAAAGATATCAAGGCGCTTGAAGAGCTCTCCAAGACCGAGTCCATCGAGGAAGATGTCCTTGAGCATCACCGTAAGATGCTCAAGCTTGCTCAGACTCAGCTTCTTCACGCCGACAAAAAAGACTGATTTTCAGCACTTTTTGTCTCCAATAAGCATCAAAGAAGGGAGGGCAAGTTGCGCCAGCAACTTGCCCTCCCTTCTTTGATGCTTTCTTGTATGTATGAATGTTGAAATGGATTGTGCGCATGCCTTCTTATGAAAACCTCTATCAAGCCTATGAACACCTCCCCTGGATCGCCTGGGTGCCTGCCTATCTCATGGGCGCCTGGATGCTCTTCAAGGCCCCCTTCTTCAAGGGGATGATGGGGTTTATGATTGCGGCGATCTTCCTTGATGGGATGTGCGCCGGGATGTGGTTCCACCTTGGCGGTGCTGAACACACCATGTTTGGTCCCATGGCGCTGCTCTTTATCTTGCTTGGTGATGCGCGCTACTTCGTCCTCATGTACCGATATGGTCGCTATCCTCACCTTCCAGAGGAGAAGTTTGGCCCCTGGCCCATGTGGCTCAAATGTGTAATCTGGACGCTTATACCCACGCTCACGCTCGGACTTGGTAAGCTTGTGCTCCCTGAAGCGTTCGCGATCGCCAGAAACACCTACATTGTCTACGAAATCGTCATGTGGATCTCAGCGTTCCTCTTCCTGACTCAGCTGCTCCCATCCTGGCTGGACTCATCTGATCCCAAAGAGGCAGGTTATTTACGTTGGTTGAGAATTATTACGATTACGGAGCTTGCACATTATGGCCTGTGGATTATCAGCGATGCTCTCATCCTGACTGGCGTTGATGCTGGGTTTGGTCTGCGCTTTATCCCTGATGTGATCTACTATGCGTGCTTCATTCCTGTGGTCTATTTCTTTGCGCCTGCCAGGTTAAAAGCGCGATAGGGACGATTATGAAAAGGGAGCGGGAGGGGGGCAAAAATCGAAGATTTTTGCCCCCCTCCCGCTCCCTTTTCATAATCGTTGTTGCGATCCTTGCCTTGGTGTCGAGCTTGTCAACGTTGGCCCTTGTCCATGCCCCCTGTCAAAGCTCATTGTTATGTCCAAATGGTTTCTGTTTTCATTCCTCCTCTCGCTGGTTCTGAGCGCATACAATATGTTCGGCTGCACGGGAGAAACCTCCAAAGAACCCGCCTCACCAAAGACCACCCAACCCAAGCCAGAGGAAGTTGCCCTGTCTGATGAGCGCCGCAGTGTGACGCTCAAGTTTGGCAAGGAAGAGACGGCCAAAAGTGTCTCCATCGGTGAGCTTGTGGATGCCCACGGGCTGGAATCCTGGAGCGCGTACGACTCCTATTACAAAAAAGAAAAGTCATGGAAGTCCATCCGATTACTTCCTGTCATCAAGAGCATGTTCAAGCTCAACGCAGAGCAAATGCGTACCAAGAGCTTTATGATGCGCGCCAGTGATGGTTACTCCGTCCTTATTCGCGGCGATCAGCTTCTTGAGGATGACGCCTACCTTGCGGTGGAGGACAATGAACACCCCGACTGGGAGCTTGTCGGTGAGCAAAAGGCTAACCCTGGTCCTGTCTATATGATCTGGAAGAAGCCTGAACATCATGACTTACATGCCTGGCCACGACCATGGCAACTTGCTCACATCGAGATTGCAACCTTTGAAGAGGCCTACGCCAAGATCATCCCACAGAACATCGAGGAAGATAGCCTCGCTGCAAAAGGCTTTGAACTCTTCAAGCATAACTGCGTGCGTTGTCACGCGGTGAATCGTCAGGGCGGACGCCTTGGCCCCGAGCTCAATGTGCCCCAAAATATCACCGAGTATAGACCTGAAGAGCAAATCAAGGCATATATCAAGAACCCGTTAACGTTTCGTTATGGTAGTATGCCTGCCTTTGAGCAGTTCGAGCCCGAAGAGCTCGACGCAATCGTCGCTTACTTCAAGGTGATGCGTGATCAAAAGTTTGATCCTGCCAGTGAATCAGAGAGTGATACCAACAGCGATGGATAGAGTGGAGCCATGACTTACTTTTCGAAGGATCTTGATGACGTGCTGACTCCTGATGCTTCGCATAGCATCGTGACCTTCTTGCGTCGCTGCGAGGCGCTCCCCGCGTTGCTCGACGAGACCTTGCAGGTGGCTCCCCCAAACTTCTCAATCTCCTCCTCCTCACGCGTTGTCGTCACGGGGGCTGGCCTCGCAGAAGGCCCCGCTCGCCAACTCGCTGCATTATGGCGCAGCGAGCTTGGTATCTGCGTCGATTTCATCCCCTTGACATCCTTTATGCACGGTGTGCCTACACACAGGGCTGACACCCTCATTGTGTGCTCTCAAGGACTGTCTCCAAACGCGCAGATTGTGTTTGACCGTGTCTCAAACTTCTCGCAGGCACTCCTCATCACATCATGTCGACATCTTGAGCTTAAATCTCATGAGACAGAGCTGCTCCAAAAATGGCAGCAGGCAGGAGGTGCTATCTGGGATCTTCCTCCCACACACAAGGAAGATGGTTTTCTGCTTCGTGTTCAAGGGCCAACACTCTATCTGCTCGCCGTGTGCGCCTGGACCGCATCGCTCTCGAGGACATTGCATGGTGAAGATGTATCCTGGGTGGATGAGCTTGCACGTGTGCCTCAAACCTATGCCAGACGACTTGAAGAGGCGCTCTTTGAGCCTGATGCAATCCAGACCGCCAGCATGTTGAGTGAGCAAAACCTCGGATTGCTTAGCTTTGCTGCAAGTGAGGATCGGTCTCATGCGCTACGATGGAAGCTCCTTGAGGGGCTATGGCGACAGGCACCACAGGTCTTTGACTTGCTCCAGGTGATCCATGGACCATGGCAGGGGTTTTATCATGAGCCAATGGCGCTGTTTGCCCTGATCGACGGCGAGTGTGATATGCAACGTGACCTTGTAGCGCGATTGGAGGGGATTCTTATGCCTCATCACACGCTCAAGAAAGTGTATGCGTCGTTGTCCCCACCACTAGGTTTGTTTGAGTTTTGTGCTGTGTTTGATGCGCTTATTGTGCTTGAAAATCAGCGTCTTGGGAGAGATCTTGTCGACTGGCCAGGGCAGGGCAAAGATGGCCCTCTCTATGGATTAAGCCATGGCGTTTAGTGCTGTCGCTTGCGTCGTCGCAGGGTGATTCCAAGCAGGAGCATTCCTGCGGCAAGAAGCCACCTAAGGGGTTGTGTGCTGTGCTTTTTGGGGATGTGTTGTTGTGCCACGGAGGAGTCCTGTGCCGGACCCATCATCACGGTTGAGCAGCCAAGCTCTCCGCCATATTCAATGGTACAGGTGCGATCTTCAATGCGGGATGGCTGACAGATGCCCTGCGCTCCTGTCACGGGATACACCTCACACAGTCCTGCGATATCATCCTCATGAAGGTCGCGCTTGATCAGTTCGCCTGGCTGGGCATCGGGATACATGGTGGCTTCGGGGATGGAGTTCTCGTGGTTGAATCCCACGAGGTGCCCGATTTCATGAGTCAGGGTGTTTTGCACATCTGCAAGTGTATCGTTAAAGCTTGCGAGGTTGGCAAAGTTAAAGTGTTGTCCATTCATGGCAATATCCGCATCGAGGATCTCGCCAGTTTTGGGATCGGGAGATACCACTGTGATTGCGATCGCATCGCTGGAGTACTCCCAGTTGTCCTCGACCCAGACGATGAGGTTTTGATTTCCTCCCGTGATGTTCTGATCTTCTCTGCCGATGTTGCGGTTGCATGTCAGCCCACCGAGCGCAAATTGCAAACTCCCACACGAGACATTTTCCCAGGTTTTAAAGGATGCTTCAACGATATCAAGAAGCTCGCCGGAGAGGCCGCCAAAGCTTGAGCTACCTTCACGGTTGACGTAGTACGTGATGCAGGGGTTGGCCCAGTAGATGTTAAGAGGTTCCTGATCGACACGACAAATTTTCGTGGAGCCGAAGCCACCTGAACGGTCACATGTTTTGGTCCGTACAAACGCGTTCGCAGGCTCTGGAAACAGAAATGCAACACTCAGCAACAGGAGCGCCAAGTGGTTGATTTTGTTTTTTAATAGTGATTTCTGGCGAACATACATCGAGGACTCATTGAACAAACAGGGGACCGCCACGTGCATGGTGCTTGGATACGCGTTTTTTTTCAAGGCTGAATACCAGCATCATCATCGGCACCCATATCAGGTTGATGCTGTGCAGGTTCTTTTTCTTTAGGTTGTGGCTGTGTTGCTGGCTTTGTTTTCGTTGTCCCTGCGTCAACAGGTGCAGACATATCTGCTGTGTTTTCAGTACGTTTGGCTGGTGTGTCTGTCATGTCGAGCGCTGTGCCCATATCGTGAAGAGTGGGGGGAGCGTGTGTCATATCAGGAGCCGTCCCCATATCTTTGGCGTTGCCCATATCCGCCGAGGTTATTTCGGGAGTTGTGGGTTGCTGTGCTGGTCGTGCAGGAGGTTGTGGGAGATCTTCAAGTGCAGGAGGTCGTGGCAAAAACGGAGTTGCAAGACCAATGGCGCGCAGGAACTCTTTCTGTGTGTATTCACCATGTACAGTGACGTAATTTTCAGTGTGCGTACAGGAGAGCCTGTTGATGTAGGTGTCGATCTTCATGAAGCTTGCGCCAGGGATTGCGCCCACGAGTTTTTTCTTCATGGTCGGGCACTTTGCTGCAAAGGAAGCGGCCTGTGCAGGTGTTTTGAACTGGAGGTCAATGGTCAGCTTGGGTTTGGCAGGTGTGGTCAAGGTGAGTTTGACTGCTTCAAAGCGAGGGAGCCGACCATAGCCTGGGAGCATAAAGGACCAGCGTTGAAAGCTGGCCATGACCATGGTGTCATCGGGTGCGGCATCATGAATATGTTCAAGGCTGTCCAGCATGGAGAGTGCAGGGATAGCATCATCTTCAGAGGGGCTACGTAGTGGGGAGTCATCATCCTGGTTTTTAGTCAACTCGGATAGCCACTCGGGGCGCACCACAAGCGCGGTATCTGCGTTGGGAATGAGGATCTTGCGAGGGTCTTGATAAGCGCTTGATGCAGGTACGATGGGGCGCACTGCGTTGCCCCTGTACGTGGTCCACTCCATGGGTTCTGCAAAACGCGCATCAAGCTGTTGCTTGATTTTTTCCTTACCCAGCGAGTGTTTGACGACAAGGAATGTCTCTTGAAGATAAGTCGGGTTGGCTGATGCTGTGAAGATCGCGTCAAAGTCACGGATGGGATCAGTCGAGCTTTGATCAAGGATGATGCGATAATCGGGGATGGCAGCAAAGAGTTTTTGAGCAGGTTTGTGGTACGGCGTGTCACGCACGACATCGAGGCGAATGAGCGCGGTCATGCGAGCGTTGCCTGGTGCGTAGTTTTGTAGCATCGGGATGTTGCTTGGACCCGAGTATTCAAGTCCAGGAAGGTTTGATGCGACCGTGTTATCGAGGTTTTTCTTTGGATCGGTTGTGGGCTCTTCAGGTTCAGGTGTGGGCGCGGGTTCGCTCTCTTCCTGAGCTTTTTCAGTCACCTTGGCGATGGCCTCTTGTTTTTTCTCTTCGGGCTTGGGTTTAACCTCTTTTTTTGGTTCAGGTTTGGGCTCTTTCTTTTTCTTTGCGATCTTTTCTTTCTTTTTAACGGGTTGTTTTTCTTCAGGTTTTTTAGGTTCTTTTTCTTCGGTCTTCTCTTCGGGCTTTTGCTCCTCTTTGGGCTCATCCTGTATTTTTGGTTCGGGTTCTTTCTCAGGTGTGGGTTCTTCAGGCATCTGGAGCTGGACCTGAATATTGTTGCCATGACCCACAGACTGTAGCTTTTCAAACTCACCGAACCACTCGGTATCAAGCTCAATAGGGGAGAGCTGGGGTTCAAAGTGGAGCATGAGCAACAGGGGAGAGAGGTGAACAAGGAGACTTAGCAGCAACGTTCTTGGAAGGTAAGAGGGCAAGACATGTTGAAAGGAGGGCTCGTCTGCATCCCTCTCTTCCTGTGTTTCCTTGTTGTGCTCGCCTGTGTCAGTCGTCATGCGTTTGGGGGAGTGATGATGTGTGTGTCATGGAAGGAGAAGTAAGCGCCTGTTTCAAAATAGGAACGTTTCATGTGGCAAAAGAATTCAACATATTCAACATGAAGTTTGATCAGGCTGTAAGTCTGGCGAGTTTTTTCGGTTGATTTAAGCTCATCTCTTGCCACAACAGGTAGGATTACGCTAAGGGAGAGGGGAAGTCCAATATGGGAGAAGGGTTTGATGGACTTTATTTAGAGAAACAAGCCCTTATGATAATGACCGATTAAAACACGAGCAAAAGAGATGTCTGAGAAGACCACAACCGATGCAACACAAGAAGGCGAAGGACTCAAGATCAGGAAGAAACCTCAGCAAGAGCAGGAGGTGACCTCAACCGAGTCAGCTCAGGCTGATGTCGTTGAGCAAGCACCTGAGCAAGAGGTTCAGGCTGAAGAGAAGGCTCCTGCGTTACATCGACGTGTCGTTGATCCCAAAGCAGCGCCCAAGGCCAGCGCTCCTCGTAAGGAAGAGGCTCCTGCTACAAGTTTTGAGTCAGGCACAACTGAAGACTTTGCCGCGCTCTTTGAGTCGGCTGGAGATCAGGCCCTCCCCTCACGTCGCCACTACAACAAGGGCGACAAGGTGACAGGTCCTGTCACACTGATCGACTCTCGCTACATTTATGTCGACCTCGGCGGTCGTGGTGAAGCCAGAGCAGCTCGTGAACAATACGAGGATGAAGAGGGCAACCTCACCCTTGAAGTGGGTCAGGAACATGAGTTCATCGTGATCGGATTCTCGGGTGGTATTGAGCTTGGAAATCGTCTTGAGGCACGCTCCAACGGCCTTGAAGCTCTTGAAGAAGCTGAAGCCACTGGCTTGCCTCTGATGGGTCGCGTGACTGCCAAGAACAAAGGTGGATTCACCGTGGAGATTGCCAAGGTTGAGGCATTCTGTCCCGTGAGCCAGATCGATCTTCACAACGCCGACGAGCTTGATGTGTACGTGGGTCAGACCTTTAACTTCAAGGTCATGGAGATCCGCGAGAACGGTCGTAACGTGGTCGTGAGTCGTGCTGCATACCTGCGTGATCAGCAGGAAGAAGCACGTAAAGAGACCATGGAGAAGCTTGAAATTGGCGCAGTGCTTCAGGGCACAGTGCGTTCCATCAGCGACTTTGGTGCGTTTGTGAACCTTGGTGGCGTGGATGGTCTTGTGCACATCTCCGAGATGAGCTGGGGCAGCGTGGACAAGCCTTCTGACGTGGTCAGCGATGGCCAGACCGTGGACGTCAAGGTCCTCTCCGTGGAGGACCGTGGTGGACGCAATGGTTTGCGCATCTCCCTGAGCATGAAGCAAGTGCATGAAGATCCTTGGAACAGCATCAACGAGCGTTTCCATGTCGGAATGCAGGTTGATGGCGTTGTGGTTCGCACCGCAGCTTTTGGTGCCTTCGTCGAGATTGCTCCTGGCATTGATGGTCTTGTGCACGTCTCCGAGTTGAGCTGGGAGCATGTGCGTCGCACCGATGATGTGGTCAAGGTTGGAGACAAGGTCAAGGTTGAGATCCTCGACATTGACGTCACTCGCCAGCGCATTGGTTTGAGCATGAAGAACGTGTCTGGCGATCCATGGGATAAGGTCGTGGACGACTTCCCCATTGGCTCCGAAGTGACAGGTTTTGTGGAGAAGGTTGAAGACTTTGGTGCATTTGTGAACCTTGGTCAGGTGACAGCACTGCTTCCACGAAGCGAGATGCAGCTCTCCAACAACGAGACACCTCACGCACGCTTCAAGCCTGGCTCTGAAGTGACAGCACGCGTCCTTAATGTCGAGCCCGATCGTCGTCGCATGGCGTTGACGTTGAAAGAAGAGGTCGACGCCGAGGCAGCCGCAGCAGCAACTGCAAAGCGTTCAGGACGAAGCAACACAGGTCGTTCTGGCAAGAGCTCTGCACAGGGCCCACGCAGCTACAGCGACACATCAGGCGGTTCCTTTGGCACACTTGGCGACTTGTTGAAGCTTCGCAACGACAAGTGAGTCACAGCCACGATAATGGCCCATAAAAGACGACAGCGGGGGCGGCAATTTACGCAGTAAATTGCCGCCCCCGCTGTCGTCTTTTATGGGCAAAGATTTTCAACCGAACCTGTATGACACTTGATACATGCCGAGGTGTTGGTCTTGACCCATGTCTGGCAGTTGAGCGCAAATTCAGGTGGGTGCGGCGAGATTCCCTGATGACAGCTGACGCAGTCTTGCTCGCTGTGACATGAGGCGCATTCGTTGATATTGCGACGGGCCATGATGCCATGGTTTGTAGCGCTTGATGCATCAAGCCAGGAAGGAGGGTGAACGTTGATCCTTGGTGGTGGTCCCGGGGTTGTTGCTGATGGAGGCGCTGCCATCATGCGTTGATGGCAATCAAGACAGGTCGCCTCGTTGACGTGGCAACTTGTGCACTCCTCGGTGTCCTGTCTTGCAGAGAGTCTATGGGTCACGAGGTAGTTTGGTGGGTGGTGCGCAAGTGGTGTTGTCGCCTGTGCATTATGGCATGACGCACAGCTTTGTTCTGTATGACAGGTCATGCAATCCTCCCGCGCCAAAAGCGCCACAACACCATGACGTTGTTGCCAGTCTTGTGTGTGGTTTTTGGGAGCCTCGTCTTTGCGACGGGTGGTGAGCCCGTCCACAGATGGAGGGCGATCAAGAGTCTTTGAGGATTGAATTGGGGAGATGTTTTGCGTGTGACAGGATGCGCAGTCAGTGGTGATGTGTTGTTGAGTGTGACACTCGATGCAGGTCTCCATGGTGGGCATGGAGGGCGTGGACTGGCTCATATCATGGCAGGTGCTGCACTTGGAGTTGGCATGTTTGGCATGAGAGAAATGTAGTTGTGCTTGTTGTCTGGGCGTGATCAAAGGGGGAGGAGAAACGGAGTTCCATGCGTCATCTTTGAGGAGTGCATGTGCATCAAGGTCGTGCTTGGGGCTGTAATTTGTGTGGCACTCGCTGCACTGGTCCACGCGTGGTTTGGGAGTGTCAGAGGCGTTATGACAGGACGTACACACGCGCATTGAGGGTGAGTTGATGTCTGCTGTGCGTTGGCTTTGCGCGATGTTTGCATGACATGTCTCACACGAGGTTTTTTCGTGGCTGGCGTGAGAAAATTGGAGGCGTTTGGTGTGTGTAGGATAAACTTGAAGTGATTGATTTTGTTTGGAGAGCAGGTCTTGCTCAAAGATCAGCGTGGCGATGCAAGACGTGATGATGACGCTGGTGGTGAGTGCGTAGCGCTCTGATTTGAGGGTGTGTTTGAGTGTAGTCTTCATGTGTTCAGGTCATCAATTAAACTGTGTGAGCGTGAGTGTAGCGTAGGCGTTGAAGCTTGTGAGCGTGTTTGAGCCTGTACGGTATTCGAGTTGAAGGGAGAGGCGAGCGTTGGAGAGATGCTGAGTATCAACGCCGATGATGGAGCTTGATGCGATGGCCTGTTCAGGAAGTCGGTGATGGGGGACTGGTTGGCGCGTATGAAGGAGGAGTTGTCGTGCAAAAACGGTGGGGAACGCATTGTTATAGGGTTGAAGATCGAGGCGTTGATCCAGGAGCCATTGTGCGGGATAGAGCGAGGATTGTGGGCGAGTGTGTTGTGTGGATGCACGTGTAGAAATGGCGAGCTGCTGGTGTTTTAGTGGGATTCTGGTGGATTGAGAGAGGGAGCCGCCAATGGAGCGCGCATCTGTGTTTGAGAGTGTGAGCCAGTCTCGTGAGGATGCGTCGCCGTGGTAGTGTCTGAGCCAGGTTTTTGCTTGAATCGTGAGGATTCTATGAGGGGAGTGTGATGCAGAAATGGCGAGGTCATCGTGTGGAGATGGATCAAAGAGGTTGAAGATACTGGAGCTATCAAACCAGGGGCGTCGTCTGGATGCGTTCAAGGAGATCGAGGAGCTTTTGGTGTGATGATCGAAGTTGATGAACTGTGTCACATCGATGAGTTCTGCACGTCTCAGGATGGCATTGTAGATGATGTGCGTGTGGGTTTGTGTGAATGGTCGTGGTGTAATGGCGAGGAGCAAGCCAGCGCGTTCTTCGTGGAGCGGGTGCTCGGCGGGGAGCCCGGCGCGCTG
>CATLTV010000141.1 GCA_950059285.1 uncultured Pseudomonadota bacterium
AGGTGTGTTGTCCATGTCTTCCATATCATGCGTGTTCATATCCACCAGATCAACCTCGGGTTCGATATCAGGTTCAACATCAAACATGTCAAACATGTCAAACATATCCCCAGACATGTCTCTCATGGACTGATCTTGCTCCGTCATGCCTGGCTCTGGAGGTGTGGTACATGAAGATATCCACGTGAGGCCTGCAATGAGTGAGAGCAATATCTTGAGTAGGGTATATGAGGTTGTGTGCTTCATGAAATAGAAAGGCTCTATAATCTTGTTATGTTAAAAGTTAGCAGGATTGAACCCAGTAGGTCTGTTTATGTACGGCTCGTTCCATGTCATGTACGTACCAATGGCCCTCAAGGTGTGAGTCAAAGCGGACGATCTCAAACTCATTACCATGGTCATCTTGCCGCATGACTTTACAGGGACATAACTCAAAGCCTTCTTTGATATGTAAAATTTGCTCAGGTTTGACTCTTAGCGACCAGAGAATATCTTCCAGGCGCATGTTCATAACGTCATAACTCGGCTCATTTATCGTCTGGATTTCCAGAGGCCAATACGCATCTCTATATTCAGGGTCATCTTTGTCAGGACGTTGCAAATAACACATCACACCAGACGGAGTATAAAGCCTTGCATAAAGCTGATCGCAGAAGCCCATTTCAGGTTGGACAGCTCTTTGCCAGGTGACGTTGAGCCACTCATATGAATAGGTTTTATCAAGCGCGATAACGTGGCAATGGCCTGCGTCATATGGCCAAAAGAAGAACTCTTCCATGGACTGTGTTTGAAATGCTTTTCGCCTCCTCATGGCGCAATCCTCTTGTGCCATGGTTTCGAGCCATTCTCCGAGCTTTGAAGACCGAGGCCATTGAGCCATGTCATTCCTTTTGCTCAAGTACTTCCAGTCGCTGTGAAAAAATGGGATGCAATTGGATGGGAGAGGAGGTGCATGGAGCTTGACATACTCAATGACTTGCTCGGCCGTCAAAGAGCCTGCTTCATGGATTCCAAGAAATGGACGAAACTCTTTCTCATTGATGGCTTTTTGCAAGGCTTCAAGCTCTTGCTCTGCTGTATATGTCTTCATTTCATTCATAAGTCCCCATTTTTTCAGCTGTCCAGCCGTTTTGGGCTCACCTGCAAGCTTCAGGTGGAGCAAGGCGGCGAGCAAAGTCATTGACTTTTAGAGATTATCACACCCGAAAGAGCGTGGCGACCCTGGTGCAGCGAGTTGTTCTGATGCCGCGTGTTAAAACATGAGTTACTTGAAGATAAGTTCATCGTCGTCCAGATATCGAGCAACGATAATGGAGCTTTGAGTATCAATAAGGAAAATTGATATTAGCCCAGGAGCAACAAAAACATACCACGTTTTAATTGAAGAGTTGCCAAATGTGACAGGCCACACCCAAAGCAGAAAAATGTAAGCGAACCACGCCATGAAACTTATGGGGCCAACAAAAAGAGTCCATGGACACAACACAAGAAGCATTATGAAAATATGCTTTCTATTTAGCCATAACCATGTGTGCTTGAGAACTTGAAGCATTTGGAGTGAAATTACATTCTTTGAAGTTTCTAAAATTTTCAGGAGGAGGCAGGCTCTCATAAACGAAGCCATATCGTAGAAGAAATTGACACTGCTGTGCAGCCAGTTTTTGAAAACCTTGATCCGCGTTGTGCTTTACTCTACCTTGGGCATACTTTACTACATCATGGAGATTGTAACATGAAAATATATAAATTTAAGACATGTATCACCACGTGGACAATGGTCCTGTTGTGTTCTTGTGCCGAATATGATGCGACAGAATCGCACGATGCAGACCTGGAAGATGCGAGTCATGATCAGACGATGCCTCGAGACGATCTCGATCTTGGAAACAACTCGATGAGTCCACAGAACATGGATCAGTCAGGATATTATTTGGATGGGACATTCGAGGTCGACCTCGGACCACAGTGTGAGTGTGACGTTGGCGACCTCTCACCCGGTTGCGTCGTCCAGGAGTGTGGCACAGACGGCTCCTGCACGCTGGCAGTCGAACCCAAAAATGGACAGGTATGTTATAACACTGCGCCTGGAACCTACGATGGCCTTTGCGAAGAGGGCATCTGTGTGGGGTCAGAAATCATGCGAGTGCAGCGACTCAGGTCCATGCTGTGATGGATGCCACATTCGCGAAGCGGGCTTCATCTGCGGACGTGGAAACTCCACGTTTCACTGCGAAGGCACATGTGGCGGTATAAATGTCAATATGCAGGAACTCTACCTGTGTGATGGAGAGACTACCGTGTGCAGCACGACGCCCGAGGTTCAAGAGGTTGGGCGTCGTACTTGCCCCGAAAATTTTCTGTGTACTGGTGACCTGGACGAGGGTCTATGCATCTCAAGCGATATGTGTGACCAGTGAGTGAGTCGAGCCAAGCGCTTATAAGTACGAACCTTTTAATGTTCTGTGCTGTCTGCATCTTTATATATTCAGCAGCCTAACCGTTATTGAGCTAACCTGCGAGCCCATCGTGGGTTAGCACGGTCATCGAAGTCATGAACGTTATCATACCATAGACGCTGGAGAGCGTGGCGAGTCTGGTTCAGCGAGTTGTGAACTAGTTTCAAAACCAGGATCGAGGAGGAGAAGTGAGAGGTGCTCAAGGTTTTTATAGTCATAGCCCAAGCTGTGACGTAAGTCACCACGAACGGCTTTCCGACGCTGAGATTGGGCTCCTCTTACCATCATCCGATGGAAGGGGTTTTAAACTAATTCTTAAGACTCATACTTTAAACCTATGACCTCATGATGGCTTTTGAGGAGAACAAGATGAAATTCGCAACATTGATACTCGCTACTTTCATGATATATGGGTGTGTAGAGCAAGAGCCTGAAATCTTGGCTCAGCCATACAACGCCACCATGAAATGCTGGGAGGACAAACAACCCACAGGCAAATTTGCAACGCAAGATGACTGCAACAGTGCCATTTATCATGTCATGGACGAAAAGAGCCAAATTTGGATGCTCAGTAATAGCTGTGGCAAAGATGAGTTTAACTTGATTGGATATGATGACATGCTCGGAACACAGTCCTGTGAGGCCAACACACCATGACATCAAATGTGTTCAACAAAATGCTCATTGCCATCATGCTTGTGTCTCTGGCTGGATGTGCAGAATTTGAGCGTCGTGAAGTCTTTGGTTTTCCGTACAATCAAGAGCTTGAGTGTTGGGAGACCATGCAACCCACGGGAAAGTTCACAAGGCAAAGCGTGTGCAGTAACGCCATCTGGTTTGTCCGTGAAAAGAATGGACAAATTTGGATGCTTGGAGACGATTGTGGCAAAGACGAATTTGAGGCCATCGACTTGGATAATCCCTTACAAGATACGCTCTCTCACGCGAGTTCTTGCAAAGAATCTGGAGAGTAAGACTGATATCGTCTTGATAAGCAATGCTCATACTAAAATGGTTCTATTGCCCACCGACGTACTACGTGACGGCTGAGTCCCATCTTTGCCTCAACTGTGCGAAAAAAGTCCAACAGCTTTCGAATGATTTTGCAGGGCCATGGCTGAGCGTAGGAACAGGACTCTCGGTGCGTGTAAATTGCCACAGCATTTCGAAGAGAGAAATCAACTGGAGGGGTGAACATCCTTTATCACCCCAGAACACCAAGTCCAAATAGCCGGGATTGAACCAAAGCGAAAGCTCTGGAGGACTCTCATATCGGCTATCTGGTCGGAGTTCAGCTGCTTGAATCAATGGACGCGGCCAACTTTCAAGAGTTATTACAAGCGCTTGCGCTGTGTGAGGAGATTTCTGGTGAAGAAGGCTTCGTACCCTTCCCCATATCTGCAGTTCTTCCATCTAGCGTCTCACTTCAATCCTTAGGCAATACAGTAGTTAAAACAATTGTGTACGGCCAGAACGCTTATTGATGTGGACGATGTGAGGGAGCTATATGCGTTGAGGCGGCAAATCGAGTTGTTATGCGGGCTGAGTTGAGAAGAATGTGACAAACGAGTTCCTCAAAACTGATCGACATCGACCTTCTGCCTTGAGTGAAAAAGTGTGAGAACGTCAATGGTCCCTGCTTGCAGTCGATAGATGATGCGATAATTTTTCCAAATGATTTCTCGTAGATCCTCGCGATTTGCCTCGGGTACAAGACGTCCTGAGCGAGGCAGGTGAGAGAGGACTTCGACACGTTCAAACAAGTCATCGATCCATTGCGCAGCGAGTTGTTCATCGTGCTGAGCCATACTTTGAGCGAAGTCTTCGATGCGATCGAGTGCTTCAGGAGCCCAAACAATGTTCATTTCTTCAATCTTTCGAGCAGTTGAGATTTGGCATCCTGATGAGAGATGCCATCTCCTTGAGCAAGTTGATGCTCTGCTCTGGAGATTGAACGCAACATGTCAAGCTCGTCGAGCATACGATCATACTCTTGAACGGAAAGCACAACAGCTGCCCCATGACCATGTTGGGTGAGAATGAGAGGATGGTGGTCTTGCTGGACCTGCTCAATGAGCGAAGAAGCATTGTTGCGAAACTCCGAAATGGAGCGGATATCATGTTGAGCTCGAATACGTCGCATTGCCTTTCCTTTTGTGCCAAAATTAAGATGAGATGACGTACGTAATAACGTACAATAAATGAGAAACAATGACGACGACAAAAAGATTTCCATCTACACAAGTTTTGCCCGCGTAACCGTTTTGAACTAACCTGCGAGCCCAGGCGGAGCAGGGCGGTTATCGAAGTGACTAAACCAAGTGTATCATCTAACCCTTGATCGTGGCGAGTCTACATGGTTCATGCGAGTTGTTAGCTTGCCACTGGGCGTTGGCTCAAGTTTCATCGAAACACAATATCGTTACGACTCGACTCCATCTACGAAGTCAGCAAACATTCCTTGATGCTTGCTAAGATCTCTGAATCTCCTACAGCAGAAGATCTGCCAGGCACGGTCTGCCATAGCTATCATAAGCTTTTCTCTCAAGAGCAAACCGTTTTGGTAGCAGCGTAAATAATCATGTCCTGCGAAGAAATAATCCTCAAGAAATGTTGTAACTTCTGCCTCAGGTCGATTAAGAAGACATACAAGCTCGTCTTGAAGATGTGCTCGGCTCATACCTGGCTTTTCAGTGCGCTATATTCGAGGCTGTAGTCTTTATCAACAATCTCAAGCACCTTGAGTCGTCCTATTGGATGACCATCTCAAAGATGGAACTCTGCGCCTTCATGAATCAGTGGATGTAAGTGACCTTCCAGGAAAGACGCACATTGCACCTGGGTCGGTCGTTCGAGAACAAGTTCAGGCGCATCGTATCCTATGAGTATTGTTTCAGCCCAAGTCTGGTCCAATGGCATCAGTGGTATACGTCTCCAGCGAGAGCCAAAAGAACTGTATTGAACAGATTGCTCTGGAAACAGAATGGTGTGCTCTAGTACCTACATGATTTGCAGGTGTCTTATTCATTCCAACATGATATTCTGGAAGGTGTTCTGTTCACCAAGAACCTTCACCCAGGCACACGCTGTGACACTTCAATCTCAAGACACACATCCTCGCGCAGAAGCGATGCAAATCAAACTTCTTCGCCAAGCTGGAGCTGCTAAACGTACCTCGATTACTTTTCGACTTACACACAGTGCTCGTACCCTTTCTCTCCAAAACCTTCAGCGTCAACACCCTGACTGGACCCTTGCACAGTGTCGCTTGCATCTCTTTGAATTACTCCACGGGAAGGAACTTGCTCACAAGGTTCGGGCTCGCCTGGCTCAGGTATAACACACATGAATCCTGAGTTTACACAAGCACTTAAACTCCTTGTGAAAACCCTGGAAAAACTGGGTATCTCTTATTATGTGGGTGGTTCTGTCGCAAGCAGTACACATGGTTTGCCACGCACTACCATGGATATTGATATGGTGATGGAGCTTGCTCTTCCACATATATCATCCCTGGTTCAAACCCTGGAACATGCTTACTTATTGATGAAGATATGATTCGAGACGCCTTGCTTCATGGCAAATCCTTCAATCTGATCCACCTGGACACCATGATTAAAATTGATGTCTTTGCTCTGACCTCTGAACCTTTTGCACGAACTGCTTTTCAACGGGCCAAGCCAATCGAAGTCTATTTGGATGATGATTTTGAAGTGCTCAGCATGTCCTCGGCTGAAGATATTATTCTTCAAAAACTCATGTGGTATGAGCTTGGGAATCGAGTCTCTGAAAGACAGTGGCTTGATGTGCTTGGTGTACTTAAAGTCCAAGGAAATGAACTGGATCTGGAGTATCTTGCTACATGGTCTCAAAAGCTTGACATTCAAGAATTATTGAACAAAGCATTGCAAGAGAGTCAGCTGCATGAGAATGAAGAAAGCGACCCTTGGAACTAGAACAACTCGCTGAACCAGACTCGCCACGATCTCCAGGTCTATGGTAGGATAAAGTTCATCACTTCGATAACCATGTTAACACGCAATGGGCTCGCAGGTTATTGCTCAATACGGTTGAACGGGGAGCTGTGCTCGAAATTTCAAAGTATCACCTCTCCCACGCAATCATGTTTTCATCGACTGGACCAATAGCCTGTGATTCAACTCCCACAAGGCTGTTTTATTACTATCCCATTCTAACAGCTCCAAAGCATCTGAATATGGGCACCATCTCACTTCCAAATGCTCATCGGACAAGTTCGTTTCATCTATGCTTTGGACTTTGACCCCGAAACAGTACTCTTTCAAGAGCAAAATTGAATCGCCCCACAAAAAACCACACACATTCACCACAGGAATTGAGCATGTACTCTCCAATGCAATCCATTCACTTTCGAGAGGAACGCCACCTTCCTCAAAGGCTTCTCTAATAGCTGCCTCCTTTGGAGTCTCTTGCATTTCTCCACCGCCAGATATGCCTTGCCAACAATTCAAATCGCTTCGTCTAAAAATTGCGTACTCGTAAACTCTTTCTGCCACGATGCGAAATGGAAAAACAAGGACCTGAAACGGAGCACGGCTCATATCTCTCACCTCAACCTATCACACTAAAAAACTTAACTTTTAACGCAAACCGATGCGTTCTGCGGGCTAACCACCGTAAGTTCACCTGCGAGCTCCTGTGCAGCGTAAGCCCATACAGCGAAGGCTCTTTATCCAAGTGTAGCACAGCCTATAGACAATCGGCGAGGCTACATGGTGCAACGCGTTGTTAGCCAGATCTCACGTGAACCATGATGTTTACAAGCGGGCTGAACTTGGAAGATTCCAATTTGTTGGAATAAGCGTAAGTTGGACATCACAGCATGTAGATTCAAGAGTCTCTGTAGCAGGATGGTATCCGAAATGCTCCACATAGAGCTCATAGTCCTTCTCACCAAGTTGAATGATTTGGTGTGCTTTTCTTCCCTCGAGGACATAATGCTTATTTCTTAATGTGAGATGAAGTGTTTTCATTTCTGATGAGTCCACTTCAACTCGAAATTCAGAAAGACCTATCGCATCTTGAATTGAAGAGGTGATGGGGTCGGGAAGTATGGCACCGTCGATGGATTTGAATTGATACTCAGCGAAGAGTAACTCATTGTCTGTGCTGATTTCAAAGAGTCTGTATTTTCGGTCCTCAGCGTCTGAGCCCAGAGTAAGCAAGTCGTAATACGTGTTGATATGCACTGTTGAGGACTTTAAGTCTGTCTGTATTTGCTCCAGGTTGAGTTCAACATAAACACTTGTGAGGGTGTAGTTTAGCTCAAGTTCTGAAGGAGTGTTGTCCATGAGCACAATAGGATGGGCAAACGCATAATTATGGATGACTTCTCGCCGAGTAGATGCTCGTACCTCAAAGTCATTGCTCATCGTCATGTGATGTGAAAATCCGTATTGAGGAGAGGCTTGAGTTGAGTTGAATCGAACAAGTAAACCGTGTTGTGTCCAACTGTTAGAGCTATTCAATGACTGAGAAGTGTTGGGGGTCGACTCTTCTTGAGAAGCAGGTTCTTTGACTTGATTGTCTTTGGTTTGAGTGGGTAATGATGGGTCGATGACCTCACTACACCCAGATGCCAAAACACAAGCCACCATGATGGTAATTATTTTGATATAAATTGTTTTACTCCTCAACTGAGCTGGGGGTGCATTCCCAATAGGTGATTTTTCGACTTTAACAACCTGTTTGACAGTTATTCTTGTTCATTTTAAAAGAATGGGACGTTTCAGGTCCATAAAAAGAGCGTAGAGTAAGGTTGCAGCTGCGCAAGGGGCTCTTTTATGCGTTGTTTTGCGATCCAAAAACCTCTGGAGTTTCACTGCGCTTCGCTCCGTTCAGCTCTGTAGGTTTTTGTTGCAAAACGCTCCGTCAAATTCCTCGTTTCGCCTCTTATGTATAAGCTATGGCTTGACTTAAGTCATGAATAAGCCAAGCAATTCCATCGTATTGAAAGGCTACACAAAAAATTTGTCGTCGCTCGCTATGTCGGAACGTGATGACTTGCGTTGCTGGACTTTTGAACACTGTCAACACCCTCTAAGGGTGGCTTCACTTCTCTCGGGGGCACTATAAGGAGGCCGTGCTCGAAATGGTGTAGATAGCTCTGATTTATCAGCATTAGATATGGATATATGCCCATGATTAAAGATGTCGAAATTAAATTGCTCGATCGAAGTATGAGTATAGATGATTTCATCATGCTATCTCAAAGTTTTAATAAACTCGAGCTCTCCAAGTATTTGGTGCCTGAAAAAGTCTTGCAATTGGTTATTGAACTTGAAACAAAAAATCAATTATCAAACATAGAAGACCCTGTAATAGAATACGTGAACGAAGGATTTTTCTGGCTGAGTTGTATAATTTATGATCTATATAACCCTATAGTCGAATTACATCATTATGAAAGTTTTGAAAGCAAAATTAGCGAATTCTATGAAAGCTTCATTGAAAATGCTACGATGAGAACATGTACTGAGAAAAAGCAACATAAAATATTTTGGAACCTTAAATACATCGTTGATGATTTAATCCGAGGGTTTAGCGAGTCTAATTATACCGGATTTTCGTTTATTGTATTGCTTGGTCGGCTACTTTTTTATAATTGCGAGTCGTATATACTTTCTTATGTGATTAGCTTAATGGGAATGTTAAGCGATGATTTAATAGATGAAGATAAAGATATATTGTTAAGATTAGATTTTTTGAATAATTTTGAATCTTTTAAAAATGAGATAAATGAATATAATGGAAGTACAACTATCCATATAGCAAAATATATGCTTGTCTGTCTTCCTCGTGCGTTACCTTTTGTGAGGGCATCATCAAACAATGTACTTAAATATTGGTACGGATATTGTGCCCAATTTCATCCGTTGCTGAAAAATGAATTTCCAAGTATATTTACGATGCCTAATGGTCAACGTTATCATTACAACATAAACAATAATATGCATTGGTATGGTTATGAATTTGATCAAATGCCAGAGCGGCTAGCTATGAAGTAAGTATCTGTTGTTCGCTCGGAGCTCATATCTGATCGAACGCGTAATAGGAATCATGCTGAGCGAGAAATAGCTCGTAGTGCAATTGAAGAAGGACAGGAACTTTTGAGCATTAGAACAGTAAACCAAGAGAGGTTCGGTGTTCCTGTAGAGCCTAAGCCAGCTTGTACAACATGTAAGGATGAATTGTTGAAGGAGTTTCCTGGTGTTGATAAAGCATCTCGGTGCGATATACCAGCAGCCAGATGCACAGAATTGAAAATAGATGAAAAGATAGGGTCTCACATGTCATGTGGTGTGCGCCCTTTCAACGTCCGTTAATATGTCTTATGTTAACTTATCGAACTTTAACTGGAGAATTATTCCATTGACGTCATTGTTTAACCGACCAGAGGTTTTTACTTATCCCCTCAGGTTCTCCTTCCTGGGTGTACGATGAGCTTCACTGCACTGTATAGTTGTCAAAAATATCAACTATGTCTTACATTCATGTCAGGCCCTTCATTACCAGATATGATGTATCATTTCCAAAAAGCCGATGCATCAGGTCATATAAACCTTATCTTCTATCACGACACATTGCTTCCATCATGACATCACACGAACAAAGAAGAAACGTAAATATTATCAATCTATTACGCATGAATATGGGCACAATACCGTCCATCACAGATGCTCAAATTGAAGATGCCTGTGCGCTCTGGAATAGCCTGGGTGAGCGCCGTACATCGCTGCGTCATGCGGAGAAAAATATTGCTGCTGGTTTGGAGTATTTCTGGCACATGCGTCAGACCCATCCTCTACGTACTCAAAAAGAAGTATCCCTGGCTCACAACGTCTCGGCTTCCATTATCTCTCAGCTCCGTTACAGGTTGGACAGGCTATTTGCAGAAAATCCTTCAACATCACCCAAAGCAGCGACCTCCACCACTCAGGAAAATCATCTGGTTGCACACGACCCTGCATCCCCCAAACACTTACCACACTCACTACCCTCACTTCATCATCACATGACCGAACTCTTTGAGCTGGGTCTTTGGGATGATCAACGTGCGCTCAACACATGCTTCTTTATCATTGAGGTTGAGGAGCTCGACCTTCTTGTGCTTTGTTTTATCCCAAGAGACACCAATCCTCCATCCATAAAATTCTTCCCCATCAAGGATGAGAACGATGCCATGGAATACAGAGAGCGTATCTTAAGTGCACATGGGTCTTCTTCTTTTGATGCATCCTTTACGAGCATTGATTTGCTTCCTCTGTCCTTGTTTCACAAGCAGAACATCACCGCGATTATCAACGCAGAACTCATGCCAATCAATCAACACATGTATCCTCATGTCACTGAGCAAAATTACACCAACAACAATCCAACACAGATGCGCTACTTGCTAAGTGAAGCATTCACAGGCGCACTCCTCTCTCTGATCAGGCTTGAACCTCACATGGATACACAGACATATCTACAGGTCTCCTGGCGCCATAACGAGTTTGATTATATTCATGTCAATCCTCTTCATGAGCCTGAAAAGCCAGATGATCTGCAAGAAACCGTGGAGACTATAGGCGAGCAAACACCTTCCCCTCTTGATTCCAACCAGGTCGAGGTTTATACACTTGAAATCTCACTTCAACACTCCAAGCCTCGTATCTGGCGACGTATCAGAATACGATCTGATCTCACATTCCTGGACCTCCACCACGCCATTCAGGACTGTATGGACTGGTTTGATTCCCACCTGTGGGAATTCCGACCACCTCGTTCCTTTGATGCCTTTGCGCTTCATCCATCTCAGCATGAGTTTGACCCATTCCACTCAGAACTTACCGGAGCATCTGCTGACATGCTTCCTCTGTCGGCCTACTTTGGCCATGGCCAGACAACCTGCACTTATCTCTATGACTTTGGCGACGACTGGCATCACATCATCACTTTGAAAAAGACCGAACGCCTACCTCTTGAGTGTGCGCCCACACGTGAGCTCATTGCAGGTAAACAGGTGGCACCCTTTGAGGATTGTGGTGGCATTCCTGGCTTCGAACGTCTCATGACCATTGCACGCACAGGTAAGGATCCCTGGGGCGCAAGCACACGTGAGATCAAGGAGCTCAAACAGTTCTACGAACTTGATTTTATTGAGGACTTTGATCTCAGTGACACACAGAGCTACTTCAATGAAATGACCGAGGAGCGCTACTCCTCTTCCTTCAGCGCTTCCCCATCCGACATGATGTCAAGCCTGGAAGACATGATGTATGTACCATCCTCGCTGCAAGATCAGGTGCTCGAATCATTTGCCTCAATTCATATACGTCAGCATAATGATGCCCACCCCAAACTTATCGAGGTCTTCTATACTCTTATGCACTATGGCCTGGCATATGGCTGGAACCTCTTTCTTCACAAATGTGCGATCACCACCTGGTCCCAGTGCCTGAAGAGTGGTCAATTCAAGAAAAAGAAACCTGCTGTCTACGCTGGTGCTCTACTCTACGCCATGTCTCTTGAACTTCTCGAAAACAATGAAATTTCACAGGAAAATATTGCCAGCGCCCTTGGAATATCTGCTGTATCTATCAGTAAAAACTACCGTCCCATACTTCACATCATACAGGAAAAGCTTACACATCCAGCAAAATTGTTCTGAACGTTCACGCCACCACACACATGAAGAAATCTCCACAGACATCACCATCAAGGTTGATCGCAGCGTCCCTGTGCGTTGCATACGACCGTCTCCTGAGTCACTGTATACTCACACTCGAGCTGGTCGCAGTTCGCGGTTCTTGCCTCTCCGCATACGGCAATGGATGTCTCTATCGCCTCTGCATAGGTGTCTACATCTGCGCCACTGTTTACGGGCAATGGACATCCACAGGCATTCCCCTCAATAACAATGCAGTCACTATCTGTCTCACATGAGGTATCCAGCGCCAAAAAGAGCTCGCCTTCTGTAGACGTCGCACTCTGACAGCTTGGCGCATCATCTCCTTCTGAAGATGCGTCACCATCCGCAGAACACGCGAGACCTGTACCAAGAATCACACCACAGAACATTAAAAGACCTGTCCACTGTCTCATCATACCTCTCCTTTTCTTCACTGTTACTACAACCCTGAGTACACACTGTAAACGCGACATAACCGCGTTATCAGGCCATGGAGTACACATTGTGACGGCACCCCATGGGTTACACAAGGCCCATTTAATTTACTCACGTCTCGAGCTTTTGACACTTGCTGTAAGATGTAGTGTTGCGTCTGTTTTTTATTCTGCGAGTGCCATGGCGAGCTCGCTCCAGAAGGAGCTTAACCAGTACAGACTGAGCGCATAGAGCCTGTCGTTATCGTCAGACTGTACGGCGAGGCTACTGGCGAGTTGATAATAAAAACGTGAAGATGAGGGCACAAACCCGAGACGCTCCAGCGCCAGTCCTGCCGCTTCTCTGGCCTGAATACGTGCCTGTTCAAGCTGTAACATCAGCACCCTGGGCTTTTTGACCTTCTGGGTCGTGGCATCCAGACGCAACGCATAATACTTGTTCACAAGTTCAGCAGCATAGTTATAGGCAAGCACACCGCTTGCGAGGTCCACCAGAGCATATTCCATGCTCCCTTTCTCAAGTTGATCGCCCAGCACCTTGGCATAACTTGTCGCGCCGCGTGCCATGGCATAATTGCTATCGTTTCTGGCGAGAAGCTCCTGAGCCTGCTCCATCGTGATGCCCTTCTCCCTGGCCATACCCTCGACCACCAGCGCATCAATATTATACAACCCTGCGCCTGCAGCAGATGTATACACGCTCGCCAATTCAGTGACGGTCTTGACGCTGGACTTTCCTGGCTTGCCCTCCTTGAGCCCTGTCTTGAGCTGCTCGCTTGCCTCCTCGAGCTGCACACGTGAGAGCGCATAGTAACGAAGTGGCAAGTTAAGCAACACCAACAACTCCTTGACTGCCTTCTCTTTTTTGGCGCGGTTTTTGGTGGTTAACAGGGTCTTGAGGGTTGGCTCCAGTGGCTTGAAATAAGCATCTGCGAGCTCCATCTGGATGGTCGCAATCTGTACGCTCTTGAGCGCATTGATGGCGTTGATTTGGCCCCCGATAGTCCCTGCGTTGGCCACGTTAAGGATATCTTTTTTGAGCTCCTTGAGTCGGCGGTCATGAGCCTGTCGTTCGGTGCGTAGCGCATTGATCGCAGCGCTGTATTTTCCACCAAGCATGAACGTATTCACCCGCATCTGGAGCGTCGCCATCCTCACCATCAGGCTCGCCTGCCTGAAGCGATAGTACGCCAGCGTCAGGTCACCTTCCTTGTTCAAGGTCTGCCCCTCTTTCAAAAGGCTTTGCGCCAGTATCAGGTACTGAACCGCATCTTTCTGAACGATCTTGGGCGAGCGCTTTTGCTGGGCTGTAAACTCCTTTGTAATCGCTTCAAACTGTACAAAGAGACGCCTGATACGTTGCCTTGTCTCGGCTTCAAACGCCTCACCAAGCATCATATCTGATTCACGTGCAGCACGTGCGCGGGGCAGCTCCTTACCCGTCATAAAGGCATATGCATCATAGACATTCTTGATTTCCTTGACCTCAAGTCCAAGCTTTTCTCCATAAGCCACCACATCGACGGTCTTACCTGTCTTCAGGTTTTTTGAACGCCGAGTCCCGATTGGAAATCCAAAACGTGTCTTGCCGCTCTCACGTGCCCCTTCCATCTTTTGATGGATACCACCCACGGGACCAGCGGTGCCATCGGGGTTAATCGTACCTGTCATGGTTGTATCACCCCTGACAGATTCTCCACGGATGAGCGCGAGCATGGTTGCTGTAATCAGCATCCCTGCACTGGGACCATCGATAAAACCACCTGACTTGACCACAAACTCGTGATCTCCAAGTCTGTGACCTGTAATACGGCTGGAGTTGATGGCAGCAAGCCAGGCCGCCGCCTGCCATGAGTTTCCCGTGCCATCCACATGCTGCTCCATCACCGCCACGGCTGGCTTTCCACCAGGCGTCGACTCCACCCTCACCTCCACGGGCGATGTCCCACCCTTTAGGGTCGCTGACTGAAACCACACCGCATCCACGTTCGCCTCACGACGCTCTCCCTCGCTTGGCCCGTTGGAAGATGCCTCGGTGTTACTCTCCTCTGCCCTCCTGGACTGATGTGAGCTTTCAGACGATTCGTCCTCGTCATCACTCCCCATGCAGAAGCAACCCAGACCAAAGACAAGACACACAAGTAATGACACCACAGGCGTGGATGAAAACCGTACACGACGCGCCACAGAACGCATAAAAATCTCCCTTGAAACACCCAGACATCAACCTGGACACAACATCATGAGGTGACGCTCCATCGCGCAACGTGCCCCCCTCATCTTGAATGATCAACCCAAACACCACATAAACAGGAGTAGACCTGTTTATAAAATGTCTTTTTTTGAGACCTCACTATACACCCTTTAAAGAAAGGGCGGCAACCATTTTTTACATAAGCAAAATCAATGTGTTATATTATGTTCGGAAGTCGATGCCTTTTGCTGTTCAAGTTCGTATCGCATGATTCTATCACGGTGCTCCTCCTTGAACGCAGGATCAAACTGATCCGAGTTCACAATCACTCTGGAGTATTCGATACCCTGGCATGGGTTAGTATCGAAGTGCTCAATAAGCTTTCCATTCTGTCTGCTCTTAAGAGCAGTTGCAAACTCTTCACTGGTCATGCTGTCTTCGGTACTTGCATATTCATACCGTTCACGTATGAACATTGTTCTACAGCTGTTATCAATACTGATCGAGGTCAAATTGGGAAGAGAAGCACGCAACCAGGATAGCGTAACATCTCGATGAAAACCTCCTTCTCTGGCGTCGCTCAAATGAATGGAGCTCAGTTTTTTCAAATTTGGATGCGACGCCAGTGTAATAAGGTATTTTGCATCTAACTGTTTGGATCTAAGACTTAAACCCTCCACGACATCCGGATCGAGCTTTGATACAAGTGACGCAAGCGATTCTCCTGTAAATGAACCTGATAAACTCAGGTGCTGGACATATTTTAACCAGGTGGCTGTGGACAAAATCTTTATATGCTCATCGGTTAATATGCCTGAGAGTGCAAGGCTTTGAGGTTGGAAAGACGCGTTCGACATGGCCTCAAGCACAGGGTTTAATACGTAACTTGTATCAGGTGTTTCTTCGGGTAAAGTTTCATCCGTTAACCAATCCAATACATAAAGACTGATAGGCCTGGACGAATCATCAGATAACTTTTCTCGGACAGGTTTTGGCACATTTATCAAGCTATCATTTAAACTCAGATATATCTCAGGAAGATAATTAAACCATGGAAGTTCTATCAAGGCGGCGAGTCCTTTCACCGTCCATGGATTTAAATCGATGTCCAACGAGCTCAGGACGGGATAAACATATGGTCCTTTTACATGCTGTAGACTCTCTCCTGTAAATTTATTCCCCCCTATGTCAAGTGATTCCAGGGTTTTGAGCATGTTTGAGCTGACTAGATTATCAAGGGTTTTGTCCGTTAATTTATTGTACGAAATGCTCAGTGTTTTGAGACGCTTCCACTTTACTTCATTCAATAAAAACGCCAGCTTCTCGTCATTTAACTGAGCTCGGTCTATAAACAGCACTTCAACTTCATCAAGGCCATGCTCTGCAAACCATTGTAAACCTGACAAGGAAATCTGTGTCCCTGAGAGCTCCAAAACACGCAGGTGATTCATTTTTGGGTGGTCCGGTGGCATTACTTTGGACCAATTATCTTCTGAGAGATTATTTCCCGATAAATTAAGGTACGTTAACTGAGTAAGCATTCCACAATAAGCGAACCATGAGAGGCCCTTGACTCCAATTTCATTGGCTCCTACGTTAAGAAACTTCAATTGGGATTGAGTCCCTTTACATGACTCAGGTGCTGGAAAGTCGCGTTCTTGTAGCTTGGTATAGCTCAGATCAAGCGATTCCAGGTGAAACAGAAGTGATTTTTCAGGAAGATCATGAAAAACACCCGCTCCAAAAGAAGAACTCAGGCTTAAACGCGTCATTGAGGGTAAATCCTCACGTTGAAACAAGGCGTGAATCACAGATGTTTTAAAAGGATAATCATGTACTACAAGCGTATGTAAATCTGGAAATGGTGTGTGTTGTAAATGTTCAAACGCTTTATCCAGATCACATGTAAAATCTGGCCAGAACTTAAAGATGAGAGATTCAAAATGCATGGCTGCTTGACGACCAAGAATCGCGTCAACAAGTAGATCCTCACGTGTATATTTGCAGGTTACATCCTCAAATGAATCACGGTGAAATGCAAACGTCTTTACAGCGACTTAATTAATTACATGCGGAATCTCAAGCTCCCACTTTGCAATATGTTCGAGTGCATGGATCAACCAAC
>CATLTV010000142.1 GCA_950059285.1 uncultured Pseudomonadota bacterium
AAACGCTCCATCAAATTCCTCGCTGCACCTCGCTCACGCTCGGCTTGCAAAAAATTTGTTGTCGCTCGCCATGTTGGAACGTGGTGACGGACTTTTGAACACTCTCGAACTCAATCACGGTTAAGCTCATCCACATCCAGTTCTCCAAAGCGTTTCATCATGACGGGTACAATCAGCATATTCAGTGTGGTGGATGTGCCAAGACCGCATAAAATGACAATGGCCATGGGCGCTTGAATCTCGCTTCCTGGCTCACCCATGGCCAGCGCCAGTGGAAGCAGACCCAGGCCACTTGCCAGCGCGGTCATCAAAATTGGGACCAACCTCTCGCTTGCACCTTTGAGAATGGCGTCATCCTCGGCGAGCCCTTCTTCCATGTGTACATTGACCATGTGGGTGACGAGCATGATTCCGTTGCGCGTCGCGATGCCAAACAGTGTAATAAAGCCGATGATCGAGGCGACAGATAATGTGCCACCTGCGATATAAACGCCCACCACGCCACCAATCAATGCAAGTGGTAAGTTAAGCATGACGAGTACGGTGTTACGGCCACTGTGAAGCGCCATGAAGAGCAGTACGGCGATGCCAACAATCGACATAATACCAAGAAATAACAGCATTTTAGATGCGCTTTCTGCGGCTTCAAACTGCCCGCCATACTCGATGTAATATCCTGCTGGACGCTCCACGTTTTTATTGAGCTTTGTGGCAATTGAGCTGACCACATCTCCCATACTGTATTCTGTGCTCACGTTGCACATCACGACCATCTTGCGCTGACCATTCTCGCGGCTAATCTGGTTGATACCCACATCTTCTGTAATGTCGGCCAGCTCCTCAAGAGGAACCCACACGCCACCTGGTGCGCGAATCATCGTCTCCTTGACCTGTTTTAGCTCCAGCTTATCCAGACCTTCGTAACGTACAACAAGGTCAAATGCGCTTGAGCCCTCAAGGATTTTTGACACCTTTCGCCCATAAAACGCAGTCTCAATCGTGTGTGAGACATCTTGTACACTGAGCTGATATCTCGCCAGGACATCTCTCTTTAACCTCATGCTAGCCATGGGCAAGTGTGATTGCTCTTCGATGGCAAGGTCCACCACACCTGGAATGGTGGACATCTCTTGTTGCACTTCAGAGGCGAGCTGTTTCAGTGTGTCGTGATCCTCACCGAAGATCTTGACGGCGATATTGGCGCGTGTGCCAGATAACATGTGGTCAATTCTGTGCGAGATGGGCTGCCCAATGACAATATTGACCCCGTTTAATTTGGAAAACTCCTCACGAAGTACTGCGAGTAATTCTTGCTGGCTTCGCTCCTTCATGTCGAGCTTAACTTCAACCTCAGATGAGTTGACACCCTGTGCATGTTCATCCTGTTCAGCACGTCCTGTCCTTCTCGTTGTTGTGCTGATTTCAGGCTGTGCCAGAAGGATCTCTTCCACCTCCTTTCCAATGCGGTTTGATTCCTGAAGTGATGTACCAGGATAGGTCACGGCAGAGATGGTGAGTGCACCCTCGTTAAATTCAGGCAAAAAGTTCATACCGCCCGTGAGTAAACTTACACAAGCTGCTGAAAACATTGCAATACATGCGATGACTGAAACCTTCCAGTAACCGAGGATCTTACTTAACATACGCTCATAAACGCCTCGCATCGCGTGCACAAATCGAGGTTCCAGACCACGCTTTACAGCGCCGCTTGATGGGAGCAACAGAGAGCATAACGCAGGCGTCAGAGTGAGCGCCGTGGCAAGTGATGCGACAAGGCTGACCACATAAGCAATCCCCAGAGGAGCGAGCAATTTTCCCTCAAGACCATGCAAGAAGAACAGCGGTAAGAACACCAGCACAATAATCAGCGTCGCGAAGACGATTGAACTGCGAATCTCCTTACTTGCGAGGAAGATCACCTCTCGTGTCGGGGTCGAGGCCGAGTCTTGCGTGTGCTGATGCTCGCGTAATCTGCGTACGACGTTCTCCACATCGATGATTGCATCGTCCACAAGCGCTCCCACAGCGATGGCCATCCCTCCAAGACTCATCGTGTTCAGGGAAAGTCCCATAAAGTCCAGTACCAGCACGCTCGCAATCAGTGACACGGGGATGGCCATCGCTGTGATGAGCGTCGCGCGGCCACTGAACAGAAAGATTCCGATGATCAAGATCACAAGAATTGAACCATCGCGAAGTGCCTCCATGACATTATCAAGGCTGCTCTCAATGAAGTCTGCCTGCCTGAATAACCTCTTCTCCAGTACGATGCCTTCAGGCAAACTTCGGTCGATTTCAGCAAGCACAGTTTCAATCTTGTTGGACAGTGCTAATGTATTGATTCCAGGCTGTTTTTGGACCACAAGCACAACACCAGGATTGCCCGAAATAGAAGCATCTCCACGCTTTAAGCCTGAACCAATAATCACATCTGCGACATCGGACACGAGCAGCGGGGAACCTCCTTCGTGACGCGCACGAATCACGGTCTGTTCAAGATCCTTGGTGTCCTGAACCCTGCCCATTCCATAGAGCAAATATTCCTTGCCTGCTTGCTGGTAAAAGCCTGCGGACGTATTTTCATTGCTTTGCTCCACAGCAGCAAACACTTCTTCAAGACTTACATCGTGACGCACAAGATCCACAGGTCTGACACGCACCTGAAACTGTTTGACGTCACCACCCATGGTGATGACCTGGGAGACTCCTGGCACGGCAAGCAGGCGGCGGCGAATATCCCAGTCAGCGAGGGTCCTGAGTTGTTCTGGAGTGTGTTTATCGCTGTGAACGCCCACAAATAAAATACTCCCCATAATCGAAGAAATGGGGGCCATGATTGGCTTTTCAACTTCTGGTGGGAGCGCAGTTTGCACAAGTTGAAGCTTTTCAGAGACGATCTGACGCGCGGTGTAAATATCCTGTCCCCACTCAAACTCGACCCAGATAATACTCATGCCCACAGTCGTCGTTGAACGTACACGTCGCACGCCACTTGCGCCGTTAAGCGCGCTCTCGACGGGGAACGTGATAAGCTGCTCAACCTCCTCGGGTGCCATGCCATGTGCCTCGCTCACCACGGTCACCGTGGGCGCTGTCAGGTCAGGGAACACATCCACAGGCATGGTTTGCATGCGTAGAGCACCCCATAAGACAAGGCCACATGCCGCGAGAATGACAATAAGGCGGTGTTGAAGCGACCATTTGATAATTGCATCGATCATTTTTATTCTTTTATTTCAGTGCTTTATAATGATTTTATTGGTGCGTATTATACGTTGCTTGTACGTGAGGTTCGATCAGTGTGCGTGCCCGTGTCCGATCGACTCTTCAGGCGAGGATGCGGCCAACTTGACGGCATTCACACCCCGAGAGACGACCCACTCGCCATTACGCACGCCATTGATAATCTCAATCCACTGCCCATCACGTGTGCCTGTACGCACCTCACGACGCTCAAACGATTCGGCCCCTTTTTGTACATACACATGGTAACTTCCCTTGTCGGGAACAAGCGCTGAAAAAGGGACCACCACCGCATCATGGGCTTTCTCCACGATGACCTTGGCGTTTGTGGTCATGCCTGCAAACAACTCCTGGTTATTGCGCTGAAGTCGAAACCTCACAGGCAATGTGCGACGCCCCGTGTGTAACGTGGGCCCAAGCGAGACGAGCTTCTCCTTATCAAGGTGAATGATGTTGTCCTGGCCCGCTTCAAACCAAACGCCCTCGATGCTCTTGACCCTGGACACATAAGCCTCTGGAATATCCACATCCAGCCACAGCTCATCGCTATCCACGATGCTCGCCAATTTTTGCCCCTGACTGACCCACGATCCTGGCGCGACATACAATTCAACAAGCTGACCAGATATCGGACTCGGGACAGCAATCGCATCAGCGCGACGACCCACTTTCTGTGTATTATTCAAGCTAGAGCGACTTCGCTGCGCACTCCTCAACGCCGCCCTCGCCACATCGCGTTCGAGCTCTGCCTGGATCAATCGCTTGCTCGCCACAACCCCTTGATCCACAAGAGGTTTTATGCGATTTACTTCTTTCTGTGCAGCGTTTAGTTGGAGCTGCGCCTGTTCCACGGCAAGGTCCAGTTTGGCAGGATCAGCGTTTACTGTAGATGCCGAGGTCATATAAAAGAGCGCTTCCCCCTGCTCTAAATTCTGGCCCACACGCGCCCACGTATTCTCTTTTGTATTCATCAAGATACGTCCCTGACGGGGAGCAAGCACATCCACGCTTGATTGGGGCGGTAGAGTGATGTGCGCAAACGCCGAAATTGATGGCGCTACATCTTGATGCTTTGATTGTGTCACCTGAAAACCCGCAATATTCCATTGCTTCTCAAGCGATAACGCAATCGCCTCCTCATGACCTTCTTCATGGTCATGATCACCGTGGTCATTATGATCTTCATGACCCTCTTCTGACAGTTCCATATGTGCAAATACATGATGATCAACCTCGCCAAAATCATCACTTAACACAAGGTTGAGCGTGGCTTCTTTTGACTGGGGTGCATCGATGCTAATCGCAAAGATGCCATCCTTCACAAAAGGCAAGTCCATCGGCAACAACCCCGCAGGCTGCGTGCTCTCCCCAAACCAGGCCACGTACTTCAAGCTGTTTTGTGATGCAGGTTGATAATCCTTCAGACGTGTAATGTGTGTCACCAGGTTCAGAGGCTTACCCGCTTGGGGTAATGCATACTCGAGCATGACCTGTGTTTTATTACCCCATGCATTCAATCTGTGCGCGTTATCATGCTCGTGCTCATGTTCTCCTTCATGATCCTCATCATGAGCATGTTCGGAGGCGTGTTTATCGCCTGCATCACAGGCGATAAACACGCCTCCGAACATGAGCATAAATACCACCAGGCACAAGGTATACTGGGTCCAGTTTTTACTGGATGATTTATTTAAACTAATGATTTTATTCATTTTTTATGATTTATATTGGTATGATTTATTGGACTTAATGAGAGGACACGTTCTGGTACTGTGCAACATGAGTCGAGATGCCCGAGAGATATTCAATTGAGAGCCAGCACTGCCGCAGTTGCCACTGTACATCAAGGATTTTAAGCTCGATTTCAGTCTCGCTGCGATAGGCATCAAGCAGCTCCATGAGTGTGATTTCACCTGCCTTGTACGCCAGCATCGAGAGTTCCTGCACAGAGGGTTGTGAGGTCTGTAATGTGAGGTTGCTGTAGGATGTTGCTAGTGACGTATACATGGCAAGTTGCACATGATGTTCACGCAGGAGCATGCGTTTGTGTTGCTCCTGTTGAGAACCAAGGAGCTTACTCTGTGCAAGGTGTACATCTTTATTTGCGGTGGCGTTATCCCACAAAGGAATGGGTGCAGATAATTCGATGACAAAGCCGTGTGCACTGGGCGAGTTTTGCATCGAGGCAATGCGATAACCTGCCTGAATTTGAAGGTCGCGCAGCCAGAAGTTTTTTGTAGAAAAGGAAGACGCGCGAATCTCTTCAATAGAACGTTGCTCTTCAAGCTGGAGCAGAGCAGGTTGAGCCAGCAGCTTTTTCTGGAGAAGCTGCGTGTCAGGTTCAAGCATATCATGCGTGGGTAGCAGCTCACCATCAAGTGGTGGGAGCGCATCAAGTGAAGGCCAGTCCAGCCACGCGATAAGCTCTGCTCTGGACGCTGTGTAATTGATATGTTCGAGCGCGTGATCAGCCTCGACGATCTTCAGCTCCTGCTCAAGTCGACGCACCTCGTAAAGTGAGGCATCGCCATGCTCCACACGCTTCAAGACATCTTCACGTGCCTGTTCAAGTCGCTTGATTTGCAACACTTTTAGTGTATGCTTTTTGTGGCCATAAAGTGTTTTGAAATAAGCATTTTTAACGCTGTTTGAGATCTCATTGTCCCACTGTTCATCTTGTAATTTGGCGATCTTATCCTGATGCTCCAGGGCTGTTTTGAGTGTGTTACGCCACGGAGTCAAGTCCAGGTTGTAAGACACGGCCAGCGTGGTCTGATACATCGACAGGGGAGAAGTGCCAGGAATGTTCTCATGAGTCAGCGCAGCTTCAGGCAACACACGTTGTGTCTCCGATTCAATGGACTCCTCCTGTGCTCGTCTGGAGGCCTCCACATCAGGTCGAAGTGATGGATTTTGCAACGCGATACTCACCGCTTGCTCCACCGTAAGCACCGCCGAGTTTTTATTAGCTTTATTAGCTTTATTATTTGTCGTCTCGGCATAACTCTGACCAGGAGCACCCAGAATCAGAAGCAGCAGAAAGGCGCCAGTGTGTAATGTGCGGGTTGGCATGAGCATGGGTATTGTGGGTGATGGCATGTGTCTGATTTAGAAAGTGTTACAACCCTACATCGGGAATTTTGCAAAATACTATATTTATGTTGAAGAGCCCCCTCGTATGATAGGGGCTGGTCGTGAAACCAGCTCTTAAGACTGAATGACTCCTGACAGCATTACAAAAGGGCGCAGTTTTCTGCAAAGAAAACTGCGCCCTTTTGTGATTTTGCATAAAATAATTCTATCTAAGAATTTGATATATTTAGGTTTTTATCTCAATGGTTTATTGAGGAAACTGTACTGTGCGGATAAACGGAGAAGGTTCGCCAAGCTGACCCACGCTGTTATCTCCCCAACACCAGAGCTCTTTATTGGTGTCGATTGCACATGCATGGTCATTGGCAAAGGATACATCAACGATGTTTTTTAAACCCTCAATCTTTGTAAACTCCCTCACAACCCATGGTTTATTGTTGGTCTTGGGCACAATCAACTCGTAATTATTGGAGCCAAGACAAAAGACATCGTTTGATGTCGTAATTGCACAGAGCGTGCTTCCACTTTTACGCACTCGTGAGACATTCTTGAGTGATAACTCGGGGTTTCCATCATAAGGTGTGCATGTCAGTGTTTTATTTTTATCAAGCTTACAGACCATTGAAGAAAGCATATAAAGCTCTGTAATCTCATCAAGATCGTTGCGTTTGACAAACTTACGCTTTATTTTTTCATGATCATAATCATTGAGACAATACCAGTCACCTGTATCAAATCTCAGACACAGTCCGCGATCTCTGGACCCTGCCTTGGTGGGATTCCATTGTGATACAAGGAATGTTGGGGTGCCTTCAATTGGAGCAACCGCATAATTATCACCTGAATCGCAGTAAAGTTTTGTGTCGGAGCCTTCGTATAATGCACAGTGCCAGTACGTGTCCTGGCTCACCCACAAATCTTCCTTTTCCAGGTGCATGTCTTTTAACACAGGCTCGCCAGGTGGAGGTACAAGACTTGGATGACTTACAGGTGTATCATGTGGGAACTCCACGGTGATTTTTACAGGCGCTAAACCACCACTTCTGAACATCTTCCATCCTGAACCCTCAACCTGAAATAGCGGATGATTAATTTTGCGGGCCATGTCTGTAGCTTTAAGTGGCACAAGCTGGATGTTTCCAATGGTATGTTTAATATTTGGATCAGGAACGCTCACATGCCTCATCTCTTCGCTATACAATGCACCATCAAATATTGTGTTGCTGTGAATTTCTCCAATGCCCACAAATTGAATGCTGTGGTCTGATGTCCTTATCAAGGTCCCTTTTTCAACAGCAAGGATTTGTTCCACATCGCTTATACCATTGATTTTATGTGGTTTTAGTTGTGATTTTGCCGAGGTTATATCACCACGCCAATCGTAACATCGAAGCTGCTGATCCAGACCAATGGCGCACATTGTGTACGGTCTGATTGCGAATGTGTCGTCAGAAAGATGTCCTGATACCTTGTATGCATCGGCCTCTTGCACAAGCATCTCTGGCATGTATTTAAACAACTGTAGTGAGGCAGGTTGAAAGTAATCGTATTTGGAGGAACACCGCATTTTGTTCGTATAATCTTGCATGCACACCACATTAGAAAAAGCTTGTGGGTGGTGTGCATTTAACATCTGTGCGTTGGACTTTGCATCATCGCGTGAGAACATACCTCCCCAACACGCCATGCGCTCACCATCGTCACGTGATGTACAGATGTAATCCTCACCCACAGCCATGCTCGCAATGTTGGTTAACATGTCGCCCTCATCGTCCGTATTTTTGGGCACGATCGCCATGGTAGAAGCACCTGTCTTCCAACACTCCACGCTACGATCTTCAAGCAAGGCACAGGCGTGTGTGTCGCCGACCTGAAGATCTGTGACAGGTTGCTCAAAGGTCTTGTTGAAGAGGTCAGCGCCAACCTTACTATCCTCGCTCCATTCACTGCACATGACCTGATTTTGAGCGCTTAGCGTGCAGATCAAACCATCAGATATATCAAACATTTTAATAGGTTGTGCAGGATCAGAGACCATCACCAGTGAACCATGAGCGTTTTCATCCCAGCAAGACACCACATTTTTGCTGTCAAGTCCGCAGAACTTCTTTGCATTGGCTTTGAGGTCTGCGTACTCCACATCCCTGGACATCATCGTCGCGTCAAGCTTATCAACCGCGTTGCCTTCAGCATCAATTGCGTGCCAACACCACAGCTCGGGACCACGCACTGCACAGGTCTGGTTGGTGGTCATGGCAATGTCACTCCATACATACTGCGCTGCTTCTGTGGTCTGCTCCACTGGGGCCGACTTCTTAACTTGTTCTGGTGTGCTCTTACACGCGCTCATGCCACACAGTACGACGATAAGAAAACAGGAGAGGTGAGAGAATTTGGAACACTTTGACATAGGTTTAATCATTTCTTTGGTGTCGGAGTTTTGCTATTTATTGAACAAATTCAATGATTTAATTTGTTTTTATTGTGAGTTTGTACAGAGTAACAATAAAAGCCATGACACGTCTACCCCCTGTTTCTCCACGTCAATATTTTCACCCCTTGTACAACTCGATTCAAAAAACTTTGATAAATCTGTCAGATTTCATGTGCTCACACACTCTATCTACTTGAACGCCATTACTATCTTCAAGCAGAGGAGCCTTCACATGAGCAAGCACACCAAAACACAAGCCATCGAGCATAGCCTTGAACATATCCATCATGTTCAGCCCTCAAAATTACAAAAACTACAGGAGAGCATATGGGATGTAATGGGGCAGACGACAGATGCCTGGCAGGAGGTTCAGGCAAGTTATCAGCGTGCTGTATTACACGCGCATGAGCACTTTGGGATGCTCTCTTCTGCTCAACAAGCCTCCTCACGCTTCCAAACTCTGAGCGCTCGTCTTGGCTCCATGCTCGTTCAGTGGATTGAGCAAGGTGGTGACATTGACCTCCTTCAACCTGTTGACGATGTACCAGCTCCTGAACAGGAACCAGAAGAATCAGAACTCGTGGCACGTACCGAAGAGGATGTGAATTCTGATGTCGATGTTAAAAATCAAGAAAAGTCTTTTAATTATAAAGAATTAGACAAAAATCCAGAAGAGACACGGGAGGAGGCAGCCGACGAGTTTACGTGCAAGGTTCTTGGAAAGACGACGGTCCATATGGACTCCAGTATGCTTCACAACCTTGAAGAGAGTTTGCGTACAGGTAGCTTTGAGGAGGAGATCGACACCCATAAATATCAAGACCTCTACAGCCTCAAGTCAGAGAGCATGTTTGTGGAGGTCGCCAAGAAAATAGGGCGACAGAGCCCCATGAAAGACTTGAGCCAGATCCTCAGCGATGTGGGTCAAATGCAGGCCGCAACCACCATGTCCATGCGTCGTATGTGGGATGACCTGTCTGAAGATGTCTGCACACGCGTGCTCAATACCATCGTCGCTCGTACACGTGCCACAGAGGAGAAGTTATCGCATCATCCCGAGCTCGTACTCTCTCAGGAACAGAAGGAGCGCATTCAGCAGGTCTACGATGCGGTGCGTCACTACATTTATAATCTCGACAGGCATATCGGCTTTGTGAACGGCCTTCAACCAGACGACAGGCCCGAGCACACTTCATCCTGGATTTATGAAGGACGTATACTTTCTGAAGAGCTGGCAAGCCTCAGAAATCAGTATCTTGAGCTGCCAGCCGAACCAGCTCCTGCGGACCATAACCCCGAGCTTGCGCTTTATCGCCTGAAGTGTGCAATTGAGTCTCAGAAGACTCGGGATATTCGTGATGAGCAGGCCATATTAATCGCCGTCAATCATGTGTTCATGTGCGGTGTAAAAGCAGATGATAATCGACTGGTCAACTTGTGTATCGAAGCGACCGCTGCGTTCCCGAACCTCCCTGAAAAGCTTCACAAGAAATTGCGTAAAGCTATGAATAAAAAGATAAACTCAACCAATATAGATCCAAAAGATGATCAGTTGCTCCCTCTCATGGCGTTGTCCGATGCACAGCTCTTCACGCTCAATAAGCGGGTGACTATCGTGGGCGGAGACTCTCGCCATTGCGCACTCCAACACATCGAGGATTACTTTCAGCCCGAACAGCTCGAGTGGGTAGAGTCCTCCGCACGCGGCAAGTTTCGCCATACCCAGACGTTATCCCAACGTATTGGCAATCATCACACAGACCTCGTGCTTGTCATCAAGGACTTTGTCTCACACAAGGTTTCAAATAGATTGTTCCAGGAATGCAAACAACACAACATCCCCATTGTCCTTGTACAGCATGGTTATGGCACCACCCAGATCGAGCAGAGTATGCTGGCACAGCTTGCGCATCTCTTTAATTCCTACCAAACTGAGGAGGAATAACCAAGATTTCAATACCTTGACCCGCTCTCTGCCGTGACTAGTTATACCCTGTTCGCAAATCAAGGGCGCTACAAACTGGTGCCCATTCATTTCACACAGGAGCCCCACATGACACAGACACTACACCGCGACATCACTGACAAAAACTTTGACGAGGTCGACGAGCGCTTGCGCAAGACACTTGCTGACAATGGCTTTGGCATCATCACCGAGATTGATGTCACCGCCACATTCAAGAAAAAGCTCGACGTGGACTTCAGACGCTACACCATTCTTGGCGCCTGCAATCCTGGCTTTGCACACAAGGCACTTGAGCACGACCTCCAGATTGGTACGCTTCTTCCCTGTAACGTCTGCCTTTACGAAGATGATGCAGGCACAGTTGTCATCGACGCGGTTGATCCTGTGCAGCTTTTGCCCACCGATTCTCCCCAGCTCAAAGATGTTGCAGATACTGTCCGCAAGAGCATCCTCGCTGCAATTGAAGCTGTGTAATAGTGTAAGTATTATAAAAATAAGCAAAAACGGTAAGCGTTGCACCTGTGATATATCACAGGTGCAACGCTTACCGTTTTTGTATTAGAGCGTGATGGAGAAGGAGTTGTTCGAAGAAGAGCGAAGAATTTTCCCGACAGATCCTGTCTTTATTACGCTCCAAGCATTGTTTATCGAAGAATCTTCAGGTTATAGTGAATACAACTAGACCCCGTTCGTCTCAAGTTTGCCCCTTGATGCACTACACATCAAACATTTATGATTCGAGGATTTTCAATGAAACCCAAGGCACGTACTCTCAAAACAACATCGTCTACTTTGGAGCAGATGACTCCCACAGCACAGGACATCTGGTCCTTGTGTGATGGTGAGCGCGACGTTCAACAGATTGCACACATGTTGTCTCTGAACGAGGGCGTTGTATTCGCCGAGCTTGATAAGCTCGCTGACGCCAACCTTCTTGAAGCCCGTCTTGCTCCTCCTACAAACACGCTCGCTACAAACCTTCCAGCAGGTATGAACCGTCGTGAGGCGCTCGCAAGGCTCGCTCTTGGTGCGGCAGGTGGTTTTGCTGCACTCACCGTGGCAGCTCGTCAAGGTTTTGCTCAGGACAAGCTCCAGACTGGCACCAACGTGGACACCTCCAAGGATGAGGTCACCCCCATCAAGGAGGTCTCTGACGCTGAACTCGAAAAAGAGATCGCCAAGCTCGAAAAGCGCGTTCAGGAGCGTAAGATCAAGCGCAGGCATGCCCTTGATTGTCGTAAAAAAGTTGTCGACAAGAACAAGGTCAGTGAGGAAGCCACCAAGAAGCAGTCCTGTGCAAATCCAGGCATGCTTCAAAAAGAGATCGTCTCTGACCAACAACAGATCTCTAAAATGCGCAGACGCGAGCGTCATGTGAAGACCAGAAACCATCAGCTTGAGCGTAAAAAGAAGCATCAGAGCACCTGATACAGGCTGTGGTTAAAAAGACAAAAAGGAGAGGCGTTGCTTCAAGCAACGCCTCTCCTTTTTGTTTCTTAACCTCTCAATACATCAGCCTTTTTCCTCAAGTGGGTTAACATCATCCCCGCGACATCCTCGCCTGTGGCCTCATAAGGATGCCCAAAGTAACAGGGATAATTGACCTCAAGAAGGTAGACCCGACCACTCTCATGTTCGAGCACATCGACGCCACCCATCTCAAGGCCGAGGACGGCGCAGGCATCACGAGCGATGTCGACGACAGCGGCGGGAGGTTCCGTGGTGAAACATTCAAGGTCCTCTTCATCGACGTGTGTACGGAAGTCATCGTCACGAGGCAGGTTGATGTAGGTGCTTGTGTGATCACCGACGACGAGCACTCTCCAGTGACGTGCAGGCTCAATGCAGCTCATCAGCGTGGCCATCTTGCCTTCAGTGCTATAGACCTGCTCCACCACCGAGAAGAGAGTGGACCAGTCTGGGATTCTCATGACGCCGACGCCGAGGCTTCTGCCAGGGACCTTGAGCACGACAGGGAATCCACCGAGGTAATCAACAATACTGCGCAGTTCATTGGGATTTTTCGACAGTGAGAACACCGCGCGAGGGGTTGATATGCCGCATCTGGCGAGCATGAGGGACTGGTTGTCATGAATAATGTGGGCGCCAAGAGGGTGGGTGTAGAAAGTGGCGACGCCAGGGTGTGCGAGGACCTGTTCAACGACATTGGCCTGATGTGAGATGGCCGTGCGATAGAGCATCGCCCCCTGTTCAAGCGGTGGTGTGTTGGCGTGGTCAAAGTCATCGACATCGATTTCCACAAGAAGCACGCCCTGTGCAGTACACGCACGTTCGATTTGATCCTCGAGCTCGCTGCGCTCTCTGTCGGTGAGCAGATAAAGGCGCTCACGAACAGCAGGGGCAGGGCTCAGTTCAGGGTGGTCTTCAAGTGAGGTGAGCGGGGCGTAGATAAACCCTGCGAGCGTGATCTTTGTGCCTTCCAGGACAGGGGGGCCTTCATGCCAGGCGAGCAGATCGTGTTCGAGGTCATCCGCAAGGTTGTACCAGAGGAGGGCATCGCCTACCTGGGGAGTGAACTCAAGCGGGCCATGTTCAGCGAGTTCAAAGCACGTGGAGCCACCCCGTTCAGGTTGTGCTAGCGTGATTAACACTGTGGCAGCCAAAGGCTCACCATCAATCTCATAATGATCAAAATGGGGTGGGTGTCCCTGACCTTTACGACAGATGCGCAGCCTGAGCGCGGAGAGGTTTGCCCCGGGCAAGCAGGCCGCCTCACACATCCTGTCGGCGATGGTTTTTAATATGGGGTCAAGCGTAACAGGCAGCTCAAGGCTCGTGCCATCAGCGTCGCGTTGTGTGCTGACTTGTGCGCTGCCAAGCAGAGCATCATCGTGGATAATGTCAAAGACACGGTCGACTTCATCAGTGTTAATGATTTGATTTAATTGATAAATTGATGGTTTTTTACTGAGTTGTTCTTTCTTCATTTAAGGCACCTGAAGGGGATATATCACGCTGTAAGCACTTCAATTTGAGAGTTTCCTCTCAGGAAGATGGACTCTTCACCATGTTCACGAACCCAGGCCACGAGTTGACGCATGTAACCTAGCCCAAGGGCTGCATCTGTGCGTTCCAGTACGCGTGGTGGTGCGTGTAAGAGCGCTGCGGGCATAAGTAGCACAGTTTTATGTCGTCCACGAGTCACAGAGACGTTGAGGCGGTTTCTACTGTAGATAAACTCGGCCTCCATCATGGCAAATTCAGGGTCGGAGACGCCATAGCTGACGAGGACGGCCATGGCCTCCTGTCCTTGCATCTTGTCCACGGTGTCGACGAAAGGCTCGGAGGTCCAGGTATGTTGTTCGTGGAGTTGATGTCGTATGCGTTGAATCTGACTGTGGTGAGGTGACACGACAAAGAGGCCATGTTCAAAGAAGTCGGTATCACTTGAGAAGAGCGTGTCCTGGTCATCATGTAAGGACTCACGAAGAGCAAGTCCAAGCTCGGCGACGAGTGTGGCTTCAAGGGCGTTGTCCTTGCCAGGAGGGATATCATGAAGGAGGACCACGGCCATGGATGAGTCAGGAGAGAGGACAGTACGTACAAACTCGGAGTGATGTTCAAGGGGGGTAAATTTAAGCTGTTCTTTGGCCAGAGTATCTGTACCGCAGCGATAGTTGCTCCCATAAATGAGGTTTGCAGAAAGTGCTGTAAGTGTTTGATTCATCCTGAAGTTTTCTTCAAGCTGGCACATCCACTTTCCATGCTCAACCTGACAAATGGCCTCAAAAATAGAGCGGTGTAGGGCGATATGTCCTTGAGGTTCGGGGTAGGAGCCAGCGACAATGGGAGGGAGTTGATAGTGGTCTCCAGCGAGGATGACGCGGCCCGTGGAGAGTGCGAGGTTCATACCAATCGCAGCTTCGGGGACCTTGATTTGAGAGGCTTCATCCATCACTACGAGCTCCACGCCAAACTCCTGTGTGGTGGTAAGGATCTTGTCATAGGCCCAGGCGGTGCCCGCGACCACACAATGTGCGTGCGTTTCAATCCAGGGGACGATCTTGTTTTTCTTGGTGATTTCCTGAATGATCTCAGGCTTATTGCCGCCTTTCCATTCGCTAATTTTGGCGAGCAGTAGCTCATCGTGAAAAAGGTGATGTTGCTGTTGTAAGGAGGCAATTTTGGCGAGCACGTTTTCGCTGGCTGCGTGTGTGAAGGCGTGGATGATGACACGAAATTTCTTGCCTTCTTGTCGGTGCGCTTCCATGAGGGAGAGGATCGCCATGGCGAGGAAGTGGGTCTTGCCTGTGCCAGGAGGACCCCAGAGGGCGAGGATGCGCTCGTTTTGAATATGTGTGAGCGCGTTCTCTTGACTTGGTGTGAGTCCAAGTGAGGCGGTGTTTATGGGTGGGATATCAAGCGGTGAAGGTTGCATATCCTCGGGGTGTGAGAGCACAAGTCGGAGTAGATCCTCTGAGCTGGGGCGTTTTTCAAGCGCTTCGAGGACAGCGATGTTGCGGTCCATGAGCATGTCTGAAAAACGTTCATAAAGTAAGAACTTTTCACCCTTTTTCGTGGGGTTATTGTCAAAATCACGCGAGAATTTGGCGTCAAATGAGAGGGTTGCGCCCGTATCGTTTTGCTGTGCTGCTGTGATCTTGATGACTGCCACATGCGAGTTTTTACGGCCCCCACCCCAGTACTGGTTACGGTAATAAAAATCGTTGTACTGGATCTGTTCTCTGCGCCCGACATGGTCATCACGAACCAGGAGCCAGGTCTTGAAGCTGGAGGCGTCGAGGTGCGTGGCGGGGTGCACCAGCTCAAAGGAGTGCTCTGATGTTGCGACAAGTTCATACACATCTTCACTGTTGTCCACTGCGCGACGGGCGATCATACGTCGATTGCGCACCTGCGCGCATCTGAAAGCAGACTCATACTGGGCAAAGAATGCGAGTTTGGAGAGCAGAGGGTCCTGAATCTTTGCCGTGAGTGGTAACTCAAACTTTGGCATGTACAGGTGGATATCTTCTGCGGCGATATCACGCAGCTTCTCGTAGAGCAGGTTCAGGGCGTGAAGGTAAGAGGTGATGTGCGCTTCAATTTGCCCGACCCGTTCGGGTTTTTCTCTGTACCACGCCTCAAAAATTGCGTCGGCGCGTAAGAGTGTGGCAAAGGGGTGATGGAACAGGTCACTGCGAGGATAATCAATCTCAACACCCAACGCCTCAAGCGTCTCAGGCAGCGTGTAAGCCACTGGAATTGGCAAAGCCACTACTCGCCCTACCATGTCCAGAATGATCGCCACAGGGAGCGCTACGTGCTGTGTGGGGTGCTCCTGTGAGAGGATCAGGTCTGGTCCCTGGAAGTACATGAGCAGTGTACGTGCAGCGCGGGCAGTCTCGCGTTCATCCATGGCAGCGAACAAAAGCTCTGTCAGGAGTGATTCCTCTGCACGTGAGTATACAAAGAACTGGACCGAGAGTTTCTTCAGCCATTCCTGTCCGAGGTTATAGGCGTCTACACGTGAGAGCAGCCCATAAAGCTCGACGACGAACTGTCGCCTGATGTTAATCTCTTCCTCTGGCGTGCGTGCGACAAGGACATCGCCGTGATCATCCTCGTTTCGTCTCAGGACACGCTCGGGGACGTTCTCGGCGCACGATATTTCATAGCCGAGCGCGTACATGTGATCACCAAGATGCTCTCGCTGCAAGGTCAAGAAGACCTTGATCTCGGTGGTTGTGCGGATCGTCAAGCCTTTGGCCATAAAGCCTTGATTTATAATGCTATTATGGTTCAAGGATTGAGCGCGAGACTCCATCAAATAACGTTGAGATGAGAGTGTCGCGCTGGGGCCAATGATGTCCTCTGTGCGTGTGGAGTCCTCAAGTAGGAACTCGACATCACCGACAGTGTAGACACCATGTGAGCGCAGGTGTTGTTTGCCCTGATGGGTCATACGAGGCAA